>NZ_JACVUO010000059.1:0-845 GCF_016625145.1 Pantoea sp. S61 | reverse complement strand
ATACCACCTCCTGATGAGACGCGGTGAAGAAGTGACGCACAGAACCTTCGATTTCATCACCGTAATAGAGACCGTAATTGCCCACCGCATTTTCGCGGATAAAGCGATCGACCAGCGATTTCAGCGCACTGTCCGGCACCGGCAGTTGCGCCAGCGAGTGGACATCCACCCATTCGCCCTGCGGTACCGCTGGCAAGGTGCTGCCCGTCGGCTGTGCGCACAGGAACACGATATGCTGCTGTTTCTTCTGGCGGTCTTCCCAGATGGAGTAGACAAAGCCTGGATTAGCTTCAATATTCAGCCCGGTGAACAACAGATTGAGCGTTTCACTGACGCTGCGGTTATTGACCGTTTGCGATGGCAGCCCATAACCGTTCTCTTTCTTCACCACTAACGCCTGGCCCGCTGATTCAATCAACGCGCTGACCACCACGTTAGGACCGGCAATCAGGGATTCCGCATTCTGATAAGGCGTGAAGTAGGCACCGCGATAGTAGCCAAGGCCCGGCGTACCGCAGGAATCGAACTGCTCGACTTTACCGATCAGAATCGCATGGTCACCGGCATCGATAACCTGATGCATCGCGCATTCAAACCAGGCTGAACTCTCATCCAGCAACGGCGTGTTGAACTCCCCTTTGCGCCACTTCACCAGTGAGAAGCGATCGGCCACTTTCTGCGCGAAGATATTCGATATCTCTTTCTGCTGCTCCGCCAGAATGTTGATGGCGAAGTGCGGACATTGCGTGAAGTTTTCGAAATTCGCGGAGCGCTTATCGATGCTCACCAGCAGCAGCGCGGGGTCAAGTGACACCGACGAGAACGAGTTTGCGGTGAAGCCAATC
>NZ_JACVUO010000058.1:0-845 GCF_016625145.1 Pantoea sp. S61 | reverse complement strand
AACGGTTGTAACGTGCAGTGCACGCCACTGCATCAGGGCGAAGAAGAGATCACGCGTCTGATCACCACCTTCAAAGCAGCCTGTCAGGAATATTCACCTGAGCAGCCGCTGAAAATCATGCTGCTGCAGCACGGTTTTGTGGCCGAAGACGAGGCCGATGCACAGCAAGCGGCAGTAGAACTTAATCGCTTCTACAACTACTTCGGTGCCTGGTTTAAGAATGAGCGCCCGGTGCAGCAGGGGTTGATCAAGCCGTTGAGCGAGGAAGAGATCGCCGCGAACACCTATTACAGCGTGGAAGGGATGCGAAAAAATCTGGCGATTGGTAATCCTGATCAAGTGATCGCCCGCCTGAAAAACTATGAGGCGATGGGCTACGATGAGTACGCCTTGTGGCTGGATAGCGGCATGACCTTCGAGCGTAAGAAAGCCTCGCTGGAACGCTTTATTCAACACGTTGTACCTGCATTTCACTAAGCGGAGACGTCATGGAATCTTTCAAACTCTACATCGACGGTCAATTTGACGCCGGGGCGGCGACTTTCACCTCGTTGAATCCGGCCACCGCTGAGCCGTGGGCCACGATTGCCGAAGCACGCAGCGAGCAAACCGATCGCGCTGTGCAGGCGGCAGCCCGGGCTTTTGAATCCGATGCGTGGCGCGGCTTAACCGCCGGTGCGCGCGGCAAATTGCTGCTGAAGCTGGCGGATTTGATTGAACGCGATGCAGCCAAACTGGCCCGTCTTGAGACGCTCGATACCGGGAAAATTATCCGTGAAACCCAGGCGCAGATTGCTTACGTGGCGGAATACTATCGCTTCTATGCCGGGCTGGCCGACAAGATG
>NZ_JACVUO010000056.1:0-1201 GCF_016625145.1 Pantoea sp. S61 | reverse complement strand
TGTATTAGCTCAGACCTGATCTGACAGTTACCGGTTATTTATACAGGTGTCTGTCAGATTACATCTGGTTTAAATTCTTCTCAGCCCAGATGCATTTTCCATCAAGTAATGTTTCCATTGGCGTCCGGCCGCAGCACATTTTCCCCTGATGGGTTCGCTCATTATTATAGTGAGCCAGCCATTCATCAAGATCTGATTGTAATGTGTCAATATCCCCATACAGCTTTTTGCGGAATGTCACCTGATAAAATTCGTTCAGTATCGTTTTGTGGAACCGCTCGCAGATACCGTTTGTCTGCGGGGACATCGCCTTTGTCTTCGTGTGGTCGATATCATTTATCGCCAGATAAAGCTGGTAATCATGCTGTTCCACTTTGCCGCAGAACTCAGTGCCTCTGTCAGTCAGTATCCTCAGCATCGGCAGCCCCTGAGACTCATAAAATGGCAGTACACGATCATTCAGCAGGTCTGCTGCTGTAATCGGCGTTTTGGTGACATACAGTTTGCAGTGAGCGACCTTCGAGTAGGTATCCACGAACGTCTGCTGATAAATACGTCCAACCCCTTTCAGGTTTCCCACGTAGAACGTGTCCTGTGAACCCAGATAACCCGGATGAGCGGTTTCAATCTCGCCGCAGGCTTCGCCATCACTGACTTTACGTTCCAGTGCGGCGATCTGGCTGTCGGTCAGTTCAATGCCATCGCGGGCCACTTTCTCTTCCAGCGCTTTCAGACGTTTTTTGAAGTTCTCAAGGTTATGACGTAACCAGACGGAGCGGACGCCACTTCCTGAGATAAAAACACCCTGTTTACGCAACTCATTACTGCTCCGGTGCTGGCCGTGGGCGGGGAATGCCACAGCATACTCAACAACCGCCTGTTCAGTGGCCTGATCGGTTCGGTTCTTAAGGTTAGGAGCGCGGCGACTGCGATTGATCAACGCATCCACGCCGCCTTCATCGGCCAGTTCGCGATACCGGTAAAAAGTGTCACGCGAGACGCCCATAATTTTGCAGGCTTTAGATACATTACTGAGTTCTTCAGCCAGATTGAGCAAACCGGCTTTGTGTTTAATGACAGGATTGTTAGTATGAAGCATGAGAGTTACCTCGTGTTTTGTATAAGGATTCGACACCCATATCAAAACCGGTAACTCTCAACCTTTCAAGGCCATATGTCAGATCAAGTCGCGACTAATACA
>NZ_JACVUO010000055.1:0-1247 GCF_016625145.1 Pantoea sp. S61 | reverse complement strand
TGATCCTACCCGCGAATAGTGGACACGCGACTAAGTGAGTAAACTCTCAAGTAAGAGGTAGCTCACATGATAAAACCAGCATCAACCAGCAAAAAGCCCCGTAAGCAACACACACCTGAATTCCGTCAGGAAGCCCTTAAACTGGCAGAGCGTATTGGTGTTGCCGCAGCAGCCCGCGAGCTCAGCCTGTATGAATCCCAGCTCTATAACTGGCGAAGTAAACAGCAGCAACAACTCTCATCTTCTGACCGTGAAAATGAACTCGCTGCTGAAAATGCCCGCCTTAAGCGACAACTGGCGGAGCAGGCAGAGGAGCTGGCCATCCTCCAAAAGGCCGCGACATACTTCGCGAAGCGCCTGAAATGAAGTATGTCTTCATCGAAAAACATCGGGCTGAGTTCAGCATCAAAGCCATGTGTCGTGTGCTTCGGGTTGCCCGCAGCGGCTGGTATGTCTGGTGCCAGCGTCGCCATCAGCCCGGTCCACGCCAGCAGTTCCGTCTCATCTGCGATGAGGCTGTCCGTAAGGCATTCACTGAGGCAAAACAGCGTTATGGTGCGCCCCGTCTTGCTGATGAACTGCCGGAATACAACATCAAAACCATTGCTGCCAGCCTGCGCCGTCAGGGTCTGCGGGCGAAAGCCACCCGTAAGTTCAGTCCGGTCAGCTACCGTGAGCACGGTTTGCCTGCGTCAGATAACCTGCTGAAACAGGATTTTTACGCCAGTGGCCCGAACCAGAAGTGGGCGGGTGACATCACGTATCTGCGCACGGATGAAGGCTGGCTGTATCTGGCGGTGGTGATTGACCTGTGGTCGCGGGCCGTCATTGGCTGGTCGATGTCATCGCGCATGACAGGACAACTGGCCTGCGATGCACTGCAGATGGCACTCTGGCGGCGTAAACGTCCGGAAAATGTCATTGTTCACACCGACCGTGGTGGTCAGTACTGCTCAGCGGATTATCAGACCTTGCTGAAACGTCATAATCTGCGTGGCAGCATGAGTGCAAAAGGCTGCTGCTATGACAATGCCTGCGTGGAAAGCTTCTTTCACTCGTTGAAAGTGGAGTGTATTCACGGAGAACGCTTTGCCAGCCGGGAAATAATGCGGACGACGGTGTTTAATTATATTGAGTGTGATTACAATCGCTGGCGTCGGCACAGTGCGTGCGGCGGTCTCAGCCCGGAACAGTTTGAAAACCAGAATCTCGCTTAGGGTTGTGTCCACATTACGTGGGTAGGATCA
>NZ_JACVUO010000054.1:0-1276 GCF_016625145.1 Pantoea sp. S61 | reverse complement strand
AGATAGCTTCCAGCCTTGTAGCCCGTGTCGCAATCCATTCGACCTTACGCGCCCATAATTTCATTAAACGTTTATTAGTGAGTAACTGAACATGAGCAGCATGGTCGTTGGCGCTGACATCGCCAAAAACGTCATTCAGCTTCACTATGTTGATACTGAAACCGGAGAAGTGATCAACAAGGCGGTTAAACGCACCTCGTTTCTGAGCTTCTTTCAGAACCGGAAACCCTGTTTAGTCGGCATGGAGGCCAGCGGAGGAGCACATCACTGGGCCCGGCAACTGAGTCTTCTGGGACATCAGGTCAAGCTGATGCCCGGCGCCTATGTGAAAGCATTCAACATACGAAACAAAAATGATATGGCAGATGCTGAAGCAATCTGGCGCGCTGCTCAGCAGCCGGGTAAAACCGTGGCGGTGAAAACGGAAGCGCAGCAGGCGATGCTGGCACTTCACAGAGTGCGATTTCTCCTCGTTAAATCAAGGCAGATGCAGGTCAATGAACTGCACGGATTGTTGGCTGAATATGGCGAAGTGATGCGCAAAGGCAGAGCGAGCCTTTTCAGCAGCTTGCCTGACATTCTGGTGCGTCTGGAGGAGAGATTGCCTGCTGAACTCATTGAAACTCTGCGTGAACAGCTCGCGGAAATTGAACGCCTTGAGCATCGAATCTCGGCGCTGGAGCGGCGAATCAAATCGCTAAGCAAAGATGATCCCGGGGTAAGAGCGATCAGCGATATTCCCGGCGTTGGTTTTCTGACAGCAACAGCGGCCATTGCAGCAATGGGAAGCGCCGGTGCATTTCGTTCCGGCCGGGAGTTTGCGGCCTGGATAGGTCTGGTCCCAAGACAAACCGGTACAGGCGGCAAAGTGGTACTGAAGGGCATCAGCAAGCGAGGTGATAAATACCTGCGTAAGCTACTGATTAACGGTGCGCACAGCGTTATCCAGAATGCTAACGAACCGGGGGCATGGGTAACCAACCTTCTCAAGAGACGGACAGTAAACGTTGCATCAGTCGCACTGGCCAACAAAATGGCCAGAACCATATGGGCAGTTCTGGCACACAATAAGCCGTATATCAAAGCACCGCCGGAAACGGTGCAGCATTGAAGAATTCAAGATCAGTAAGTCTCCTGCGATTGCGCGGGTAGTTGTAAGTAATGACATGACAGGTCAGACCGGGGCGCACTAAACCTGAAAAAAGTATCGAACTGCGGGTTCGTAAAGGTAATGAGGCGTGCGCCAGCGGAATTCATTAGGGCCCGCGACAGCTCA
>NZ_JACVUO010000053.1:0-1354 GCF_016625145.1 Pantoea sp. S61 | reverse complement strand
TCTGACTTCAGTGCGCCTGAAAGGCCGCTGCTTAAACGGCGGTCGGGCAGGGAGATGGTTTTACCGGGCTGCATGACTATAAGGAAGCGCCTGTACGGCCATTGTGACGGAGAACACAGCCAAAACGATTGGTGGTTCAGCTTGAATGTTCTGTCTACCTAGAGGCTTTAAATTTACGGTCAGCTCTGAGAGCAATCCGTTTTATTTGAGCGAACCTAACGCGAGTTGGCCAGAATGTATTTATTGAGTTCTGCCCCCTGGCCTTTACGAAACTCAAAGGTATACGTACATCCGCGCGCTGACAAAACGTGGTAAAGTTCATAAATCAGATCGCGGTTTGGTCCTTCACCTGCAGCGGCTTTCTCAAGTGCGAGTCGAGCCGATGTGACAAGCACAACGTGTGAAGGCTCATCTAACTGCAACACACCATCGATCACCCTGCATCAGGAAACGTTTGGACGTGGTATCGTGATAGTGGAACAACACCGACCTTTTTCCGCCTTGCCATTCTGTCAGCACCCGGGTAGAACCTTCACGACTCTGCGTATTGCAACTTCCTGTTGAATAGATATGAACTGTTTTCATGTCAGAGGCTTATTCTGTTCGGTAATCTCTCAGATAGTTCAGCATACGCATCTGAATGCAACGATCCCGGGCCATAGCTGTAATACGGTTGACGAGATCGTCGAACTTCATCTAAAATCATCGTTAAGGGAAAAGCCTAACAGCTCTTGCCTTAACGGATGCAGCAGACTGAATGTTTTCATTCAGACATCCCGCAACCAGCAAATCTTTTGAGAATTTCTGGTCGAGGCCATGCCCGGTAATGGCGTTCTGAATACCAGCATGATGTTTTTGTCATACTGGCGAAGCCCACCTTAAGGTGGGCTTTGTTATTTCTGCAGCCCGGAATTTAGCGGCGTCGCCTTTGTCCCTGACCAGGAGGGACCGGCAGAGGTTTGTTAGCCCGCAAGGCATAGGCGATACTGAAGAAGTTAGCCGGTGCGCCGCCGGGGCGTTCTGTTACAGGGTAGGCGCTGGTGATATGCAGACGCAGCTTTTTCTTTTCACGAAACGCCTTGAACACCACGTAGTAGTAAAGCTTCTCTCCATTTCCCAGATCCATCTCCAGAACAGCATAGCTGCCGTAACCGGCATGAATGACCCGAGACTTGTCCAGAGATTCCACCATACGGCGTAAATGCGTTCTGGCCAGCTCATATCGCTGTTCACAGAAAGGTCGCCTACCTTTATCTCCGGCGATATACATGAGTGCTGCGATCTCATCAGGATCCTGGTGATCTGATCCTACCCACGTAATGTGGACACAACCCTAAGCGAGATTCTGGTTTTC
>NZ_JACVUO010000052.1:0-1421 GCF_016625145.1 Pantoea sp. S61 | reverse complement strand
TAATGCTTGTCAGTTAAGATCTTAATGGAGGCCGCAACGGATAACGTTGCGGCTTCTTTTTTACCGCCCTTGGGTAATGCCGCACTCTTCTTTCCGGCAGCACCAGCCCTGGCGCCATCGCCATTATCTCTTCCATTATCCGCGGTATTTTTCCCGGTGAGATGCCCGGTAGCAGGCTCAGATGACTTCTCAGATACAGTGCGGACTGCTTAAAACTCATCTGATAAGGTTCCACGCCTTTCAGGCTGTACGCCATCTGCGCCATCATGAACCTCAGAAGGTTATAGGCCAGGACCACGCCCCACAGCTCCTGACGCACAAGTTCTGGCTTTTTGCTTCTCAGCGTCAGCTCATTATTCAGCAGGTGTTGTTTCATCTCGCGGAACCCATGCTCTATTTCCCAGCGATGGCCGTATAAATCCACGACATCTGCTTTGGGATACCTCAGGGGATCGCACATGGATGTCAGGATTTGAACCGTTTTTCCGTTGAGTTCTTTGCTGATAAGCCTTGCCGTCAGCGTGTCCGCAGCTCCCTGCCATTTTTTCTTCGCCTGCGGCGACAGCTGTAATTCCACCAACGCCTGCCCGGCCCCTAAGCTACGGACTATACGGTACTGTGCTCCTTTGCGCAGCGGCAGCATCCAGTGTCTTTCCGTTCCCGCCGACTGCCAGGCGTGCAGCAGACCCAGCGCGTAAAAACCTTTATCAAAGAGGGTCAGAGAGTGGTCGGGGGTCTGTGGGATAAGCTGAGCGGCAAGATCGGCTTCGCCGGCAGCTGAGACGCTGTCGAACGCTGCTGCTGACAGCAGGTGACTGGTGACTTCCATCTGACAGACCATTCGCACCTGCGGCCACTCAGAGCACTTATTAATATTGGCCGTTCGCCCGAAGGCGGCATCATTCTCTGGTGTGTCAGGGGTACGCCATACGGTGCCATCCACCGCCATCAGAGTCAGTCCGTTCCAGTGCGACAACGGTGTCTTTTCAAACCACAGGCGCTGCGTTTTCTCAAACATTAATCGGATAACATCTTCGCCAAATCGCTGCCGGGCCTGCACAACCGCGCTGGGCGCAACAAAGGGCCTTTTTCCCGGCAGAAGAATATCCAGGTGAGAGACGAGCTGAGTCATCGAATGGGAGCGAAAAAGTGCCATGCCGGTCACTGCCCAGACCATCATTTCCATCGATAACCGGCGCTTTCGTAACGTTACTGTCCCGGTATCCGCGAGACACTCGTCAATAAGTTCAGGAGAAAGGAGATCAGAAAGCGTCGAGAACTCCTGAGGAGTAAAGTTATGAACAATATCGAGAGCCTGACTGAGAAGCATAAAAAAATCCGTAATCCCTGAGAGATTACGGATTCTTGCAGAACTGCCGGATCGTTCAACCGATCATTTTTGTCTTAACTGATCGGCATTA
>NZ_JACVUO010000051.1:0-1544 GCF_016625145.1 Pantoea sp. S61 | reverse complement strand
GTCGCTGCCGCAGCTTCGGTGCATGGTTTAGCCCCGTTACATCTTCCGCGCAGGCCGACTCGACCAGTGAGCTATTACGCTTTCTTTAAATGATGGCTGCTTCTAAGCCAACATCCTGGCTGTCTGTGCCTTCCCACATCGTTTCCCACTTAACCATGACTTTGGGACCTTAGCTGGCGGTCTGGGTTGTTTCCCTCTTCACGACGGACGTTAGCACCCGCCGTGTGTCTCCCGTGATAACATTCTCCGGTATTCGCAGTTTGCATCGGGTTGGTAAGCCGGGATGGCCCCCTAGCCGAAACAGTGCTCTACCCCCGAAGATGAGTTCACGAGGCGCTACCTAAATAGCTTTCGGGGAGAACCAGCTATCTCCCGGTTTGATTGGCCTTTCACCCCCAGCCACAAGTCATCCGCTAATTTTTCAACATTAGTCGGTTCGGTCCTCCAGTTAGTGTTACCCAACCTTCAACCTGCCCATGGCTAGATCACCGGGTTTCGGGTCTATACCCTGCAACTTAACGCCCAGTTAAGACTCGGTTTCCCTGCGGCTCCCCTATACGGTTAACCTTGCTACAGAATATAAGTCGCTGACCCATTATACAAAAGGTACGCAGTCACCTGACAAATCAGGCTCCCACTGCTTGTACGTACACGGTTTCAGGTTCTGTTTCACTCCCCTCGCCGGGGTTCTTTTCGCCTTTCCCTCACGGTACTGGTTCACTATCGGTCAGTCAGGAGTATTTAGCCTTGGAGGATGGTCCCCCCATATTCAGACAGGATACCACGTGTCCCGCCCTACTCTTCGAACTCACAGTAAATGCATTTTTGTGTACGGGAGTATCACCCTGTACCCTGCGACTTTCCAGACGCTTCCACTAATGCACAAACTGATTCAGGTTCTGGGCTGCTCCCCGTTCGCTCGCCGCTACTGGGGGAATCTCGGTTGATTTCTTTTCCTCTGGGTACTTAGATGTTTCAGTTCCCCAGGTTCGCCTCGCAACACTATGTATTCATGTTGCGATGATGCACAGAGTGCACCGGGTTTCCCCATTCGGACATCGTCGGCTGTAGCGGTTCATATCACCTTACCGACGCTTTACGCAGATTAGCACGTCCTTCATCGCCTCTGACTGCCAGGGCATCCACCGTGTACGCTTAGTCGCTTAACCTCACAACCCACAGGCGTTTTACAACGCATGCAAGCTGCAAGCATTTGAGAGACTCGAACATGTCATTATTCATTTCTTATTACGGAGAAATGAACCGACACGTCGTTTCAATTTTCAGCTTGTTCCGGATTGTTAAAGAGCAAATATCTCAAACGCAGCTCGTAAGCTGGTTTTGAGATACCGTGGAGACACCTTTCACCTGTCACCAAGCAAGTGGCGTCCCCTAGGGGATTCGAACCCCTGTTGCCGCCGTGAAAGGGCGGAGTCCTAACCGCTAGACGAAGGGGACACGATAGTGTCACGACTTCGCAGCCGTCTTGCTCATTACTTTTCTATCAGACAATCTGTGTGAGCACTGCGCGGGAAGGTATCTTC
>NZ_JACVUO010000050.1:0-2351 GCF_016625145.1 Pantoea sp. S61 | reverse complement strand
GATAATACCGCACCATACAAATTCATTGAGTTGTGGCAGATAATATTGACCAGGAACAACACCATCAGAATGGGTCCGAGCCAGCCAGTGGCGTGGCGCACTGACATCATGGCATCACTGGTTGGTGCGATATTGACCGCCATCATGCCGAAAATAAAGGCCAGAATAGTCCCGCCACAGGCACCCAGGTAGGTGGCAATAAACGGGCGTGCAATACCGACATTGGCGGGCAGATAGCGCGAATAGTCAGAGGTATAGGGCGAGAAACTGATTTGCCATACCGCTCCGATACAGAAGGTGCCGAACCAGCCTGCGGCACTCATGCTGCCACGAGACCAAAAATCTGCCGGCAAGGGTTGTGACACCATCAATGCCAGGCCCAAAATCAGCGCCGCACCCATAATCCATGCACCGACTTTGTTGATGCGATGGATAAAATGGTAACCAACGATACCAATGGCGGTGGCAAGAATGGCGCCAATAACCGTGGCACTGCTTACCGGCATCGATGGGAAGACGTTGTTGATGACTTTACCGGATAGCGAAATATTCGATATAAAGAACCCGAGATAAATCACCGTCGTAAAGCTAATCACCAGCAGCGAGCCGTAACGACCAAACTGAGCACGGCTCTGCACCATTTGTGGAATGCCGACTTTCGGCCCTTGCGCAGAGGTTAACGCAAGGAAGATCCCGCCAAACAGATGACCGGCAATAATCGCGGTTAACGCGGAAATAACATTCAGATGAAACGTTTCGGTGGCAATCGCGCCGCTGACGACCGCCAACGGTGCAATATTGGTACAGAACCACAAGGTAAATAAACTGTGCGATTTACCGTGGCGTTCCGATTCCGGAACATAATCCACCGACTTATTTTCTATAATTTGACTCTGACGTGGTTGTGTATTCACCGTACCCTCCAATTCTCAAAGTGGGATTGTTTTTAATGTGGGTAAAACCTTCCTCGCGAAAAAAAGCCACAGCCATCCCGACGAATGCATTTTCGTCTTCTTATTAAAGAATTGGCGGTAAGACTCCCGGTGCTAATTAATGCTTAACAACTGTACAAGTAACGGTCGTCATAAATAACGACACTGAAAATTCCAACGTTATTTCTGGTAGAGTGTTGCATTGATAAATGCAAACCAGATTCCCGCAAGGTGCGCATGTCAGCGCACCTTAACCCATCAGCGCATAATAAAGGGATCGCTAATCGGCTCATCGCTGGTGCGCAGCCACACCGTTTTGGTGGTGGTGTATTCCAACGCGGCGTCTATGCCACCTTCACGACCGAAACCGGACTTACCGTAGCCGCCAAAGGGCGCCAGCGGTGAAACCACGCGATAGGTGTTCAGCCACACCACGCCGCTGCGCAACTTACGCGTGACACGATGGGCGCGTGTCAGGTTCTGAGTAAATACGCCTGCCGCCAGACCATACTCTGTGCCGTTGGCTAAACGAATCGCTTCGGCTTCATCTTTAAAGGTCAGCACCGACAAGACCGGACCAAAAAGCTCCTGCACCACGCTTTCTGCATTTGGCACCGCACTGCAATCCAAAATGGTGGGTGGGAAATAGAATCCCGGTCTGTCAATCGGCTGATTGCCGATCACCAGACGCGCACCCTGCTCAATACTGCGGCTCACGACCTGCTCGATATTGCTTTTCTGCCGCTCGGTACAAAGTGGACCAAACTGCGTCTCCTGCTGTTGCGGGCAACCAATCACAATACCGCGCACTTTACTGGTGAGTTTTTCAATAAAGGTATCTTTAATCTGTTCATCCACCAGCAGACGCGAGCCCGCGACACAGCTTTGTCCTGAGGCAGAGAAGATGGCGGCCACCTGCGCATTGGCTGCACTTTCCAAATCGGCATCGGCAAACACGATAAACGGTGACTTGCCACCTAATTCCAGCGAGGTGCTGGCGAGGTTTTCCGCGCTGTTGCGAATGATGTGACGTGCAGTATCTGCACCGCCAGTAAAGGCGATGTGATCGACCTGCGCATGCTGGGTCAGCACTGTGCCACAGCCTTCCGCGAAGCCGGTGATCACATTTATGACGCCCGCAGGGAAACCGGCCTCATGCACCAGTTCAGCAAACCCCAGCAGCGGCGTCGGTGCAACTTCAGCCGCCTTCACCACCACCGTACAGCCGGCCGCAATCGCCGGGCCGATTTTCACCGCGGAGAGAAACAGCTGGCTGTTCCAGGGAATAATCGCGGCAACCACACCTACCGGCTCACGCTTAATCCAGGTTTCCATGTCGGCTTTGTCGATGCTGAGCGTGGCGCCGTCCATCTTGTCGGCCAGCCCGGCATAGAAGCGATAGTATTCCGCCACGTAAGC
>NZ_JACVUO010000004.1:0-346899 GCF_016625145.1 Pantoea sp. S61 | reverse complement strand
TGCGACCAATTGATTAAAAGTCAACTGCTCTACCAACTGAGCTAACGACCCATCTTCAGGCTGCCGGACGCTTTGTTAAACTGCCCGGGCAACGGCGGCATATATTACTGATTTAGCAGGAGGGCGCAACCCTTATTTGTCACCAAATCACTCAATTGCTTACCTTTCATGCTGCAAGACCAGAAATCATACGAAATCCGGTCTCTGCTGCACAAATTACATCCCAGCCAGACGCTTTTGCGCCAGCTTGGCAGACTCGCTGGTCGGGAATTGTTTGATCACTTGTTGATAGACCGCTTTGGCTTTCGCCGAATCGTTCTTCTCTTGCATGATCACACCAACCTTAAACAGCGCTTCCGGGGCTTTCGGCGATTTCGCGTAATTTTTTACCACAGTGGCAAAATAGTAAGCGGCATCATCTTTCTTGCCCTTGTTGTAATACAACTGACCGAGCCAGTAATTGGCATTGGGCTGATAGGTGGAGTCGGGATATTTCTTCACCCACGCCTGCAGGGCCGTGATGGCCTGATCGAACTGCTTCTTCTCAAGAATCAGCGCGACTGCTGCGTTGTAATCGGTATTCGCATCGCCGGTTTGTGCAGGGGCAGCGGTACTTCCACTGGCATTGCTACCACCTGCATCAGCGTTTCCCGCTGCTGCACCAGCCGCTGCGGCATCACCGCCACCACTCGCCTGTGCCCCCGCATTACCGCTGCTCAACGTATCAATCTGCTGATAGAGCTGCTTCTGGCGCTCAATCACCTGATTCAGTTGATAGCTGTTCTGCTGAATTTGGCCGCGCAGCGAATCGATATCGCTTTGGTTGTCACTCATCTGCTGCTGCAACTGCTGCAGAAGCTGAGCCTGGGCATTGGAGATACGTTCAAGATTGGTGACACGGTCTTCGACCGAGCCTGAGCCAACGCTACTGATTGACGCCTGGGCATTAGCGGCCCAGGGGGCCGCTACGCCAACCAGTAACGACAGACTCAATAGATGAAGTCTGAAGTTACTCATCATGTGATGCTCTTAGTAAACCAGTACGGCACGACGGTTTTTAGCGTAAGCCGCTTCGTCATGACCCAGTACAGCTGGTTTTTCTTTACCGTAAGATACGATAGACATCTGGTCAGCAGAAACGCCTTTACCCTGCAGGTACATTTTAACGGCGCTAGCACGACGTTCGCCCAGGGCGATGTTGTATTCTGGAGTACCGCGCTCATCCGCATGACCTTCGATGGTCACTTTGTAAGACGGGTTGCCACGCAGGAATGCTGCGTGCTGATCCAGCATCTGAGCGTAGTCAGAAGCCACGTCATATTTATCCAGACCGAAGTAAACGATGTTGTTCTGCTGCAGCTGCTGCATCTGCAGACGCGCTTGCTCATCAGAAGACATGTTACCGTTCTGGCCAGCACCGTAAGCGCCGTTGTCTGCGCCCATACCAGTCTGGTCGTTGTTGTTGTTTTTGTGCGAGCTACATGCAGCTACCGCGATTACCGGCAGAGCCAGCATCAAACCCTTCAGCACTTTGTTCAGTTGCATTTCTTTATCCTATTATTTTGTTTGCTATACATTGTCATCCCCCGCTATGCAGGGGATTCATGCATTACAGATACGGCGACCAGGCAGGGAATTTGACCTGTCCATCAGTTGCCGGAAGACGCGCTTTGAAACGCCCATCTGTTGAAACCAACTGCAACACGGAACCCATCCCCTGAGTAGAGCTATAGATTACCATCGTGCCGTTAGGCGCCAGACTTGGCGTCTCATCCAGGAACGTGTCCGTTATTGTTTGAACGGCTCCCGTTACCAGATCCTGTTTGGCGACATGCTGAGCGCCACCGGCGCTGCTGATCATCACCATGGTTTTGCCGTCAGTTGACACATCCGCATCCTGGTTCTGAGAACCTTCCCAGGTAATACGTTGTGGCGCACCGCCGTTGATACCCACTTTATAAATCTGAGGCGCACCTGCCTGATCCGAGGTATAGGCCAGTGTCTGGCTATCCGGGAACCAGGTCGGTTCGGTGCTGTTGTAGCGACCGTCGGTCACCTGACGCGTCTGACCTGAGGCCAGATCCATCACGTACAAGTTCAGACTGCCAGTTTTAGACAGCGCGAACGCCAGTTTCGATCCATCCGGCGAGAATGCCGGAGCACCGTTGTGGCGCGGGTAAGAAGCAACCTGACGAATGGCACCGTTTGACAACGTTTGTACCACTAACGCCGACTTACCGCTTTCAAAGGTCACGTAGGCCACTTTGCTGCCGTCTGGAGACCAGGCCGGTGACATCAGTGGCTCTGGTGAACGGTGCACGGTGAACTGGTTGTAACCATCGTAGTCAGATACGCGCAATTCATACGGGAACTGGCCGCCGTTGGTTTGCACCACATACGCGATACGCGTGCGGAATGCGCCTTTGATACCGGTCAGCTTCTCAAACACTTCATCACTGGCGGTGTGGCCTGCATAACGCAGCCATTGCTTGGTGACTTTGTAAGAGTTCTGCGCCAGCACCGTGCCCGGTGCACCGCCGGTGTCCACCAGCTGGTAAGCGATCTGGTAGCTACCATCCGGGTTCGGCGTGACCTGACCCACGACAACCGCATCAATACCCAATGCGCTCCAGGCAGCAGGTTGCACTTCCTGCGCGCTGGTCGGCTGCTGCGGCAGACGTGAGCGATCCAGCGGGTTGAATTTACCGCTGTTGCGCAAGTCAGCCGCCACGATGCCGCCAATGTCTTCTGGCGCCGCGCCTGGGCCTGCCCATTTGAACGGCACCACACCAATTGGGCGTGCGGTGTTCACGCCCTGCGTAATTTCAATGCGCACTTCTGCGTGCAGCATGGCTGCCCACAGCAGTACAAAAAAACCTAAGGTTACACGAAGTGCCTGCTTCATCTTTTCTCCCTTATCTGAACCTGAGTCCACGATAATTCGCACAGTTCCTGAAAAACACGAGTGTTCATAAATTACGGCAAGCTAACCTTAGTTCAACCTGCCGTGGGTTACTGCATTATTCCGGTTTGAAACGCATTGGGGCGTTTTTAAACACTTCATACACTGCTTGCGATGGTGGCTTAGGAATACGAGCCTGCTTCGCTGCGGTGATTGCAGCCTGGCACAATGCCGGGTCGCCACCTTCTGCTGTCACGTCAATCAACAAGCCGTCTGGTGCCAGCTTAATACGCAGATTACACTCTTTACCCTTAAAGGTATCCGCATCATAGAAGCGACTTTGAATCGCGCCAACGACCTGGCCCATATAAGAGTTAATCTCTGCGCCTGACGCACCCGCTTTCTTCTGATTCCCCTGCCCTGCCGCACCGCCAGAAGCCGTGCCACTTTTCGGTGCATTCTTACCGGACGAGAGTCCACCTAACAGGTTATTAACGTCACTTTCATTCTTCGCAGCTTCAGAAGCGGCTTTCTTTTTAGCATCTGCGGCTGCTTTCGCTTTGGCTGCTGCATCAGCTTTCGCTTTCGCGGCAGCATCCGCTTTAGCTTTCGCATCGGCAGCCGCTTTCTCTTTCGCTGCCTCAGCGGCTTTTTCTTTTGCGTCTGCGGCAGCTTGCTCTTTAGCCTCTTTGGCTTCCTGAGCAGCTTTTGCCTTAGCATCAGCTGCAGCCTGCGCTTTAGCCTCGGCGGCAGCTTGCGCTTTCGCTTCGGCGGCGGCTTTGGCTTGCTCTACCGCTTTCTCTTTCGCCGCTTCAGCAGCCGCTGCTTTGGCCTGTTCGTCCGCTTTCTTCTTTGCGTCCGCTGCTGCCTTCTTCGCCTCTTCTACCGCTTTCGCTTTGGCATCTGCCGCCGCTTTCGCCTGCGCATCTGCTTCGGCTTTGGCGTCAGCCTTGGCCTTTGCGGCAGCTGCTTCTGCAGCTTTCTGCTGATCCTGCGCCTGTTTCGCTGCTGCTTCAGCGGCTTTCTGCTGCTCAGCCTGCTGTTTCGCCTGCTCTTTGGCTTCCTGCTGCGCCTGCAAACGCTCTTTTTCCAGCTCTTTCAGACGCTGCTGCTCAGCAGCTTGCTTCTGCTGTAACTCTTCCGCCTGCTGCTGTGATTGTTTCTGGCGCTGCTGTTCAGCACGTTGGCTGTCGCGTTGCTGATTCTGCTGGCGATTGTACTGTTCAACCACCGCGCCGGAATCGACCATCACGGCATCAATGTCACTGCCGCCGCCACCGCCGCTGGATTCGATCTTTTCGTTAAACGAGCTCCAGATCAGCAGGGCGATCAGCACGATGTGCAGAATCACCGAAATGATTATCGCGCGTTTTAACTTGTCGTTCTGCTCGGTTACCTTCGACACTCTCGGATCCCAAAAACGGTTCGCTTTAAATCGGCTGTGTCATCAAACCGACAGATTTCACGCCTGCCTGATGTAACAGGTTCAACGCCTTGATGATTTCGTCGTAAGGCACGTCTTTCGCTCCACCAATCAGGAACACCGTCTTTGGATTGGCTTCAATGCGACGCTGTGCTTCACTCACCACCTGTTCCGGCGGCAGCTGCGTCATACGATCGTGATCCACCACCAGGCTGTATTGCCCGACGCCAGCCACTTCAACAATGACCGGAGGATTATCATCCGTTGAGACCGTTTTCGAGTCGGTCGCATCAGGCAGATCCACTTCCACGCTCTGCGTAATAATCGGCGCGGTTGCCATAAAGATGAGCAGCAACACCAACAGCACGTCCAGCAGTGGAACTATGTTGATTTCCGACTTAAGGTCGCGGCGCCCGCGACCACGGGTTCTGGCCATCGTTAACCTCGACTTACTTCGTGTTGTCGGTGGAGAAAGCCTGACGATGCAGGATAGCCGTGAACTCTTCCATAAAGTTGTCGTAGCCCTGTTCCAGCTTATTGACACGCTGGTTCAGACGGTTATACGCCATAACGGCAGGAATGGCCGCGAACAAACCGATTGCCGTGGCGATCAACGCTTCGGCAATACCCGGCGCAACCATCTGCAACGTCGCCTGCTTCACCGCGCCAAGCGCGATAAAGGCGTGCATAATCCCCCACACCGTTCCGAACAGACCGATATACGGGCTGATAGAACCGACGGTGCCAAGGAAAGGAATGTGGTTTTCCAGCGCTTCCAGCTCACGGTTCATGGAGATGCGCATCGCACGGCTAGCGCCCTCTACCACCGCTTCGGGTGCGTGGTTGTTTGCACGATGCAAACGGGCGAACTCTTTGAAGCCCGAATAGAAAATTTGCTCAGAACCGCCCAGTTCATCGCGGCGCCCCTGGCTTTCCTGATACAGGCGCGATAATTCGATACCTGACCAGAACTTATCTTCAAAGGCTTCGGCTTCGCGACCCGCTGCATTCAGGATGCGCGTGCGCTGAATAATGATCGCCCATGAGGCAATAGAAAAGCCGATCAAAATCAACATGATAAGTTTGACCAGAAGGCTCGCCTTCAGGAACAAATCAAGAACATTCATGTCAGTCACTGCTTGAACTCCGCGACAATAGACTTGGGAAGCGCAATCGGCTTCATTAGATGTGGGTTGATGCAGGCAATCAGGACTTCTGCTTCATTCAGCACCTTGCCTTCTGCATTCACGATACGCTGCGAGAACGTCATGGTTGCGCGCGTCATGGCAGTCACTTCACTCTGGATATCCAGAAGATCGTCAAGACGTGCTGCGGCAACAAAGTCTATCGTCATGCGTCGTACCACAAACGCCACCTGTTCTTCTAACAGGGCTTGTTGATTGAAATGGTGCTGGCGCAACATCTCGGTACGTGCTCGTTCATAGAAAGCAAGATAACTGGCGTGGTAAACCACACCACCGGCGTCGGTGTCTTCGTAATAGACCCGAACCGGCCAGCGAAACAGCGTTGTACTCACTCTACATCCCGGTCTCATTTTAAACGTTGCTACTATACGCAAGTGAGATCGGCTTGGGAATGGTCCGCCAGAGCCAGGAGAAAATAATTATCACACGTTAACAACTGGAAGGAATTTCAGGATATTTCTTGACCAGGCACTGACATAAACTCACGTCAGCGCCCGAATAAAGCGGATAAAAAGCATCGGGGACTCAATGATAGAACCAATAGATTCCCAGAATCAGTACGATCATTGCGGGCAACGGTGAAAACACGGCTCGCCAGCGCGTTTGCAATGGACGGAAGCCCGTACCATGAATCACCCCAGTGCACACCGCCCAAATCATCAATAATCCATGCCAGATGGCTAAGTCGCTCGTGCGGGCGGCAAAGCGTGACGGTTGCCAGATAACACAGCCCGCCAGCCACAGCGCCAGTATCAGCGAAAGGGCCCGTAACGGGCCCTTGTCCATCAGACGATACAGCGTCTGAATCAGTGTGCGCATCAGTGTTGTTTATCCTTTGCGCCACTCTCTTCTGCTTGCTCAATCGCCAGCGCCGTGATCACGCCAAACGCACAGGCCAGCAAAGTGCCAAGAATCCAGGCAAAATACCACATGCTCAATCTCCTTAATCAGTACAGGGAGTGCGTATTGCTCTCAATGTGTTCTTTGGTGATACGGCCAAACATCTTGTAATAACACCACGCGGTATAGGCGAGGATAATCGGGACAAAGATGATGGCGGCGAAGGTCATCACTTTCAGCGTCAGCAGGCTTGAGGTGGCATCCCACATGGTCAGGCTAATGCCCGGCACGGTGCTGGAAGGCATAATGAACGGGAACATCGCGATGCCTGCGGTCATGATGACGCATGCCAGCGTCAATGAAGAAAAGACAAACGCCCAGGCGCCCTTCTCCATGCGCGAACAGAGCACTGTCAGCAGCGGCAGCACCACGCCAAGCAGCGGGAACAGCCACAAAATTGGGGTCTGCTCAAAGTTCACCATCCACGCACCGGCTTCACGCACCACTTCTTTACCTAGCGGGTTGGATGCAGCGTGATGATCGATGACGCTTTTCACCACATAGCCATCAATACCGTATTTCACCCACACACCGGCTAATACGAAGCACACCATCATCACCAGCGCACTAATTTGCGCAGTGCCGCGCGCACGCAGATGCAGTTCGCCGTTGGTGCGCATCTGCAGATAGGTCGCCCCTTGCGTCAGGATCATCGCGACGCTGATCACCCCCGCCAGCAAACCAAACGGGTTCAGCAGCTGGAAGAAGTTACCGGTGTAGAACAGGCGCAGATACTCATCCGCATGGAAAGGTACCCCCTGCAACAGGTTGCCGAAGGCCACGCCAATCACCAGCGGTGGAACGAAGCTGCCGATGAAAATGCCCCAGTCCCAGGTGTTACGCCAGCGCATGTCCTCAATCTTCGAACGGTAGTCAAAACCTACCGGGCGGAAGAACAGCGAAGCCAGCACCAGAATCATCGCAACATAAAAACCGGAGAACGCTGCGGCATACACCATTGGCCAGGCGGCAAACAGCGCGCCACCAGCGGTGATCAGCCACACCTGGTTGCCGTCCCAGTGCGGGGCGATGCTGTTAATCATGATGCGGCGTTCGGTATCGGTACGGCCGAGAATGCGAGTGAGCATACCCACGCCCATATCGAAACCGTCGGTGACCGCAAAGCCAATCAGCAGCACGCCAATCAGCAGCCACCAGACAAAGCGCAATACTTCATAATCAAACATGGTTGCTCTCCTTATCCACGCACGGGCTGAGCAGCCGCTTTCACGGTCTCATGATGGTAGCGACCTGTTTTCAGGCTGCTAGGACCCAGACGGGCGAACTTGAACATCAGATACATTTCCGCCACCAGGAAAAGGGTGTAAAGACCGCAAATCAAAATCATCGAGAACAGCAGATCGCCGACGGTCAGTGATGAGTTCGCCACCGCAGTCGGTAGGACTTCACCAATTGCCCACGGCTGACGACCATACTCAGCGACAAACCAACCTGACTCGATGGCGATCCACGGCAGCGGAATACCGTACAGCGCCGCTTTGAGCAACCAGCGGCTCTTGCCGATGCGGTTACGAATCACACTCAGGAATGAGAGCGCGATAATGCCGAGCAGCAGCACGCCACACAGCACCATGATGCGGAAGGCGAAATAGAGCGGAGCCACACGTGGAATCGAATCCTGCGTGGCCTTCTGAATCTGCGCTTCGGTCGCATTAGCGACATCCGGGGTATAGCGCTTCAGCAGCAAGCCATAACCGAGATCCTGTTTGCTGGCTTCGAACTGGCTACGCACCGTCGGATCTTTGCTCCCCGCGCGCAGTTCATTCAGCAACGCGTAGGCTTTCATGCCGTTACGGATGCGCACTTCATGTTGCGACAGCAGATCTTTCAGACCGGTAACCGGCGTATCCACCGATCGGGTCGCAATCAACCCGAGCAAATACGGGATTTGAATGGCGTACTTGTTCTCCTGCGAATCCTGATCGGGAATACCAAACAGAGTGAAGGCCGCAGGTGCAGGCTGCGTTTCCCACTCAGCTTCAATTGCTGCGAGTTTGGTTTTCTGTACGTCACCCATTTCATAACCGGATTCATCACCCAGCACGATCACGGACAGGATCGCCGCCATGCCAAAGCTGGCTGCAATACCGAATGAGCGCTTAGCGAAAGCCACATCACGGCCTTTCAGCAGATACCAGGCACTGATACCCAGCACGAACATCGCGCCAGCGGTGTACCCTGCCGCCACGGTGTGAACAAATTTCACCTGCGCAACCGGGTTGAGCACCAGCTCGGAGAAGCTCACCATCTCCATGCGCATGGTTTCGAAATTGAATTCAGAGGCGATCGGGTTTTGCATCCAGCCGTTTGCCACCAGAATCCACAGTGCGGACATGTTAGAACCGAGCGCCACCAGCCAGGTCACTGCCAGGTGCTGGACTTTGCCGAGGCGATCCCAACCGAAGAAGAACAGACCAACAAAGGTGGATTCAAGGAAGAACGCCATCAAGCCTTCAATGGCGAGCGGCGCACCAAAGATATCGCCGACGTAGTGGGAGTAATATGACCAGTTGGTCCCGAACTGAAACTCCATGGTGAGACCGGTTGCGACACCCAGTGCAAAGTTGATACCGAACAACTTGCCCCAGAACTTGGTCATATCTTTATAAATTTGCTTACCCGTCAGGACATATACGGTTTCCATGATCGCCAACAAAAACGCCATACCCAGCGTTAAAGGGACGAACAGGAAATGGTACATCGCCGTCAGGGCAAACTGTAAACGCGACAGCTCGACAATATCTAACATGATGACTCCTTGCTCCTCGCATGAATTTACTCTGCGGCTGACAACGGTAAACAACGAACATTGACGTGCAGAATAAGATCCAGGAACGACTGATTATTGATTCCAGTTTTATTACTGACAGAACAGAGAAATCTGTAGCCCGAAATGAGTGAGTAACAGTGTTGAAAATTTCCCGAAAAACCGATCGCTTCAATCTGTTTCGAGCGGGAGTGTGATGCAAGGAGGCGACAGAATTGCGCTAACAACGCCTGGCTCAAACTCCTGAAAATTCGCGGAAAAGACTGAATTGATGCAGCGCAATTTATACCGTTTGTCGTGCGTGATGCCAGCAGTAAAGTTTGTTATATCTCACGCTTTATTGATCTGGATTAAGACAATATTTTTTCAGATATGTAGTGTTAGCGTTGTTGTTAATTAGTTGTCATATACGCGTGATGCAATTAAGGAAATAATTACTTCTCCCGTATTTTTTTAACGTTAATACCGGATGCTAAGGTTTAATTTCTCATGTGAAATCACGCACATTTTCCTATCTTTACCTTACCAACTTAGTAAGCATAGCGGCAGATTTTATCTCCGTTACGGTTTTTCCCTGCTTTTTGTGTCACTCTGCACAGGGCGTTGTTGCCACTGGCTTCCCCTGCCCTTTCAGGCATAAAAAAAGCCACCCGAAGGTGGCTTAATGCGCATCACAAGTGACGGCTTATTTGATTGGCAGAACCGCTTTAACGGCGTCGCCGATGTCAGCCAGGCTGCGTACGGTTTTCACACCGGCCGCTTCCAGTGCTGCGAATTTCTCGTCAGCGGTGCCTTTACCACCGGCAATGATGGCGCCTGCGTGGCCCATACGCTTGCCTTTCGGTGCAGTCACACCTGCGATGTAACCAACAACTGGCTTGGTCACGTGCTCTTTGATGAAGGCTGCGGCTTCTTCTTCAGCGCTACCACCGATCTCACCGATCATCACGATCACTTCGGTCTGTGGATCATCCTGGAACATTTTCAGGATATCGATGAAGTTGGAACCTGGGATCGGGTCACCACCGATGCCTACGCAGGTTGACTGGCCGTAGCCGATGTCAGTGGTCTGCTTAACGGCTTCATAAGTCAGGGTGCCTGAACGGGATACGATACCGACACGGCCTGGCTGGTGAATGTGGCCCGGCATGATACCGATCTTACATTCGCCTGGGGTGATCACGCCTGGGCAGTTCGGGCCGATCATGCGCACGCCAGCTTCATCCAGTTTCACTTTCACGGTCAGCATATCCAGCGTTGGGATACCTTCGGTGATGGTGATGATCAGTTTGATGCCTGCGTCGATGGCTTCCAGGATACCGTCTTTGCAGAACGGTGCTGGAACGTAGATCACGGTAGCAGTTGCGCCCGTGGCTTCTACTGCTTCACGCACGGTGTTGAACACTGGCAGACCCAGATGCGTGGTGCCGCCTTTGCCTGGCGTGACACCGCCAACCAGCTGCGTACCATAGGCCAAAGCCTGCTCAGAGTGGAAAGTCCCCTGGCCACCGGTGAAACCCTGGCAAATGACTTTGGTGTTTTTGTCGATAAGAATGGACATTATTTACCCTCCGCGGCAGCAACAACACGCTGCGCAGCGTCTGTCAGGCTGGTTGCTGCAATGATGTTCAGACCGCTGTCGGCCAGTTTCTTCGCGCCCAGCTCGGCGTTGTTACCTTCCAGACGTACCACTACTGGCACGTTCACACCCACTTCTGCAACTGCACCGATGATGCCGTCTGCGATCAGGTCGCAACGCACGATGCCGCCGAAGATGTTAACGAATACAGCTTTAACGGCATCGTCAGACAGGATGATTTTGAAGGCTTCGGTTACGCGCTCTTTGGTCGCGCCGCCGCCGACATCGAGGAAGTTAGCAGGCTGGCCACCGTGGTGTTTCACGATGTCCATGGTACCCATTGCCAGACCAGCACCGTTTACCATACAGCCGATGTTGCCATCCAGCGCAACGTAGTTCAGTTCCCACTGTGTCGCGTGTGCTTCACGTGGATCTTCCTGGCTTGGATCGCGCATTTCACGCAGCTCAGGCTGACGGAACAGGGCGTTACCGTCGGCGCCCAGCTTGCCATCGAGGCAGATCAGATCGCCCTGCTTGGTGATCACCAGCGGGTTGATCTCAACCATTGCCAGGTCGCGCTCCAGGAACATGGTCGCCAGGCCCATGAAGATTTTGGTGAACTGGCTGACTTGCTTACCGGACAGACCCAGCTTGAACGCCAGTTCACGGCCTTGATAAGGCTGAGGACCGGCCAGCGGATCCAGCGCCATTTTGTGGATCAGGTGCGGGGTTTCTTCCGCCACTTTCTCGATTTCCACGCCGCCTTCAGTTGAAGCCATGAAGATCACGCGACGGGTAGCACGGTCAACCACCGCACCCAGATACAGTTCCTGGTCGATGTCAGTCGCTGCTTCAACCAGAATCTGGTTTACCGGCTGACCATCAGCATCAGTTTGGTAGGTCACCAGACGCTTGCCCAACCAATGCTCAGCAAATGCACGGATATCTTCCTTGCTGTTCACCACTTTCACGCCACCCGCTTTACCGCGGCCACCGGCATGTACCTGACATTTTACTACCCACGGACCTGCGCCAATTTTAGAGGCGGCTTCTTCTGCTTCACGTGGCGTAGCGCAGGCGTAACCAGTTGGAGCTGGCATGCCATAGCGAGCAAACAACTGCTTCGCCTGGTATTCATGTAAGTTCATGATGTTCTATCCATTCAGATATGAGTTTGGGCGCACCGTTGTGCGATGCGCCCGGCGAAAATTAGACGTCCAGCAGCAGACGTGCCGGATCTTCCAGCATCTCTTTCACCGCGACCAGATAGCCAACGGATTCACGACCATCGATCAGACGGTGGTCGTAAGAGAGAGCCAGATACATCATTGGCAGGATGACAACCTGACCATTGACCGCCATCGGGCGCTCTTTGATTGCGTGCATGCCCAGAATCGCGCTCTGCGGTGGGTTGATGATCGGGGTAGACATCAGGGAACCGAACACGCCACCGTTGGTGATGGTGAAGTTACCGCCGGTCAGCTCGTCAACCGTCAGCTTACCGTCACGGCCTTTCACCGCCAGTTCTTTAATTTTCTTCTCGATGTCAGCCATGCTCAGAGCATCGACATCTTTCAGCACTGGGGTTACCAGGCCACGCGGCGTAGAAACCGCGATGCTGACGTCGAAGTAGTTGTGGTAAACCACATCTTCGCCATCGATAGAAGCGTTCACTTCCGGATAGCGTTTCAGCGCTTCAACCACGGCTTTGATGTAGAAGGACATGAAGCCCAGACGCACACCGTGACGTTTCTCGAACGCGTCGCCGTACTGCTTACGCAGATCCATGATCGGCTTCATGTTGATTTCGTTGAAGGTGGTCAGCATCGCGGTGCTGTTTTTCGCTTCCAGCAGACGCTCAGCCACACGCTTACGCAGACGCGTCATTGGTACGCGTTTTTCGCTGCGGTTAGCCACAGCAGCCTGTGGTGCCGCGGCCGCTGCTGCAGGCGCCGCTTTCGCGCCGTCGGCTTTCTTCGCAACATGCTTCTCAACATCTTCACGCGTCAGACGACCACCCACACCGGTGCCTTTGATCTGGCTGGCGTCGAGGTTGTTTTCAGCGATCAGGCGACGAACCGCTGGGCTCAGCGCATCGTTGCTCTCATCTTCCAGAGACGCGGTTTTACGCTGTTCTGGTGTCGCTTCTTTCGTTTCTACTTTCGCAGAAGTCTCTTTACCACCGCTGTTGCCTTCCACCAGGCGGCCTAACAGCTGGCGCGAGAGCACCGTTGCGCCTTCGTCTTCCAGAATCGCTTCCAGTACACCGTCTGCTGAAGCAGGCACTTCAAGCACAACTTTGTCCGTTTCAATCTCAACCAGTACTTCATCGCGACTGACCGCATCGCCGGGTTTTTTGTGCCAGGTTGCAACCGTTGCGTCCGCTACAGATTCAGGCAAATCGGGAACCAGAATTTCTACGCTACTCATTTTCTTTCCTTTTAATTAACCAAGGTTCAGCGCGTCGTTAACCAGGTCTTGCTGCTGTTGTTGATGTACGGACATGTAGCCCACGGCTGGTGAAGCAGAAGCCGGACGACCTGCGTAACGCAGTGACGCACCGAATGGAACCACTTCGCGGAAATGATGCTGACTGCAATACCATGCGCCCTGGTTCAGCGGCTCTTCCTGACACCAGACGAAATCCTGCACATGCGCATAATTTTTCAGAACGTCCTGCACCACTTTGTGCGGGAACGGATAGAGCTGTTCGATACGCACGATGGCGACATCGGTCTGCTCATTCTTGCGACGCTGTTCCAGCAGATCGTAATAAACCTTACCAGAACACATCACCACGCGTTTCACTTGCTTAGGATCCAGATCGTCAATCTCGCCAATCGCCGGTTGGAAGCTGCCATTGGCCAGTTCTTCCAGGCTGGAGACCGCCAGCGGATGGCGCAGCAGCGATTTCGGTGACATTACGATCAGCGGACGGCGCATACCACGCAGCGCTTGACGGCGCAGCATGTGATAAACCTGTGCTGGCGTTGACGGCACGCACACCTGCATGTTCTGTTCAGCACAGAGTTGCAGATAACGCTCCAGACGCGCAGAGGAGTGCTCTGGGCCCTGGCCTTCATAACCGTGTGGCAGCAGCATGACCAGGCCACACATACGGCCCCACTTCTGCTCGCCAGAGCTGATGAACTGGTCGATGACCACCTGAGCACCGTTGGCGAAGTCGCCGAACTGCGCTTCCCAAATGGTCAGCACGCGCGGTTCTGCGGTGGCATAGCCATATTCAAAGGCCAGTACCGCTTCTTCTGACAGCACGGAATCCCAGACCTTGAACTGACCCTGGCCGTTATGGACATGGTGCAGCGGGGTGTAGGTTGAGCCGTTGGTTTGGTTGTGGATCACTGCATGGCGGTGGAAGAAGGTACCGCGGCCGGAGTCTTCACCTGACAGACGGACTGGAATGCCTTCATCAACCAGCGTGGCGTACGCCAGGTTTTCCGCGCCGCCCCAGTCAAATGGCTTGTTGCCTTCCGCCATCTCTTTACGGTCGTTGTAAATCTTCGCCACGCGCGACTGCACTTCTACCGCTTCCGGTACGCTGCTGATGCGGCGCGCCAGCTCTTGCAGGCGTTTGTACTCAACCGTGGCAGGATAGTTTTCATCCCACTCGTGGTTCAGGTACGGCGACCAGGTGAAGGAGTGCAGGCTCATCGGACGCCATTCTGGCACCACGCATTCGCCTTCATCCAACGCATCACGGTAGAGATTGACCAGTTCGGTCGCATCTTCTAACGTCGCCACACCTTCGCTTTCCAGCTGATCGGCGTAGATCTTACGTGGCGTTGGGTGTTTCTTGATTTTCTGGTACATCAGCGGCTGGGTTGCACTTGGCTCATCCGCTTCGTTATGGCCGTGACGGCGGTAGCACACCAGATCGATAAACACGTCGCGTTTAAAGGTGTTGCGATAATCCAGCGCCAGGCGAGTCACGAAGGCCACCGCTTCTGGATCGTCCGCATTCACGTGGAAGATTGGCGCCAGAACCATTTTGCCGATGTCGGTGCAGTAAGGCGTTGAACGCGCATCTTTCGGGTTCGAGGTGGTGAAACCGACCTGGTTGTTAATCACGATGCGAACGGTACCGCCCACTTCGTAACCACGCGCCGCAGACATGTTCAGGGTTTCCTGCACCACGCCCTGGCCGATCACCGCCGCATCACCGTGGATGGTGATCGGCAGAACTTTGTTGCTGCTTGGCTCAGCCAGACGATCCAGACGTGCACGCACCGAACCCATGACCACTGGGCTAACGATTTCGAGGTGTGACGGGTTGAACGCCAGCGCCAGGTGCACTAAACCACCTTCGGTTTCAACGTCAGACGAGAAGCCCATGTGATACTTCACGTCACCGGTGCCGAGGTGCTCTTTGTGTTTGCCGGAGAACTCGTCAAACAGATCCTGTGGCTTTTTACCCAGTACGTTGATCAGGACGTTGAGACGACCACGGTGCGCCATCCCGAGAACCACTTCACGCGTACCGCTTTTGCCTGCATGGCGAATCATTTCGCGCAGCATCGGCACCAGTGCATCACCGCCTTCCAGTGAGAAGCGTTTTGCACCCGGGAATTTCGCGCCGAGGTATTTTTCCAGACCTTCAGCCGCAGTCAGCTCTTTCAGGAAACCTTTTTTCTCGTCGCTGCTGAATGACGCATGGCCGACCACCGATTCCAGACGCTGCTGAATCCAGCGTTTCTCATCGGTGTTGTTGATGTGCATGTACTCTGCACCAATCGAGCCACAATAGGTCTGCTGCAGCGCCGCGAACAGATCAGCCAGCTTCATGGTCTCTTTGCCAATAGCAAAGGAACCTACGTTAAAGCTTTCCTGAAAATCGGCGTCGGTGAGATCGTGATAAGAAGGTTCGAGATCCGCAACCCGATCCTGTTTCCACAGGCCGAGCGGATCGAGGTTAGCGTGCTGATGGCCGCGGAAGCGGAACGCATTGATCAGCTGCAGCACTTTAACCTGTTTGGAATTGGTGGCCGGATCGGTGACTGAGGATGTGTAGCGGGTCGCATCTTTTGCCAGGCGGCGGAAGTAATCACGCGTGGTGGAGTGAAACTGCTCAGGTTTCACGCCAGTGCCGGGCAGCTGTTGGAACAGCTCGCGCCACATTTCATCAACTGAGTCAGGATCGGTCAGGAAATCCTCATAGAGTTGCTCTATGTAGGATTGGTTCGCGCCGGCCAGCCAGGAGGAGTCCAGCCAGGGTTTCATCGCGCTGTTCTGCATTGTGATCCCTTAAGCATTAATCTGCTTTTTATGAGGTTTCATTTGTTGCCGCTTTCGCGGCTTGCCGTAGTGAGTTCAGCGATACGAACCTGTGCGCAACCGGCGCCTGGCCCGTAAGGGAACCTTTATAAGCGTGGTCAGTACCGCGCTTATAGAGGCTTCCGTAAACTGCCGGGAACCTAAGTTCCCGGACAGTGACTTCAGTGTGTTACGCCCCGCGTTGCAGCAGCATCGACTTAATATGGCCGATAGCGCGCGTCGGGTTTAGTCCTTTC
This sequence comes from Pantoea sp. S61, assembly GCF_016625145.1. Lineage (NCBI taxonomy): Bacteria > Pseudomonadati > Pseudomonadota > Gammaproteobacteria > Enterobacterales > Erwiniaceae > Pantoea > Pantoea sp. S61. Next base: position 330,574 of record NZ_JACVUO010000004.1, on the reverse strand, counting down.
GGGCACACGCTCACACAGTTCATGATGCTGTGACAGCGGAATACACTGAAAGCATCGTTCAGATTGTCCAGACGCGCATCGGTGTCGGTATCGCGGCTGTCGATCAGGAAACGGTAAGCGGCTAACAAACCTGCCGGACCGATGAACTTATCCGGGTTCCACCAGAACGATGGGCACGAGGTCGAGCAGCAAGCGCACAGAATACACTCGTACAATCCATCCAGGTGCTCACGGTCTGCCGGGGTCTGCAGATGCTCGCGTGCTGGCGGATTTTCCCCATTATTCAACAGGAAAGGCTTAATCTTCTCATACTGCGTATAGAATTGTCCCATATCAACTACGAGGTCGCGGATCACCGGCAAACCAGGCAGTGGACGGATAACAATTTTCTTGGTGCCATTACCCAGCGCGGAGACTGGCGTGATGCAGGCCAGACCGTTTTTGCCGTTCATGTTGAGGCCGTCAGAACCGCACACGCCTTCACGGCATGAGCGACGGAAGGCCAACGTAGGGTCCTTCTCTTTCAGACGAATCAACGCGTCCAGCAACATCATGTCGCGACCGTCTTCTGACTCCAGCGTGTATTCCTGCATACGCGGTTTGTCATCGACTTCCGGGTTGTAACGATAGATAGAAAATTCGAGTCTCATGATGATCTCCGCAATTAGTAGGTACGCGCTTTCGGCGGGAAGGCCGCACGCAGTTTCGGTTGCATGTTCACCTCACGGCGCGTCATGCTTTCCGTTTGCGGAACATAGAGGCTGTGACACAGCCAGTTTGCATCATCACGTTCCGGGTAGTCGAAGCGGCTGTGTGCGCCACGGCTTTCGGTACGGAAGTTTGCGGCGACCGCAGTGGCGTACGCGGTTTCCATCAGGTTATCCAGCTCAAGGCACTCAATACGCTGGGTATTGAAATCTGGCGAACGGTCATCAAGACGCGCTGACTTCAGGCGTTCACGAATCACTTTCAGCTCTTCCAGACCTTCACGCATCGCATCACCTTCGCGGAATACCGAGAAGTTGTTCTGCATGCAACGCTGCAGCGCTTTACGGATTTCAACCGGATCTTCACCCGTGGTGTTGTTTTCCCAGCGGTTGAAGCGCGCCATGGCGGCATCGATGTTTTCCTGCGTGGCTTCACGCAGTTCACCCTGCTCTTCCAGACACTCCAGCAGGTGTACACCCGCCGCACGGCCAAATACCACCAGGTCCAGCAGCGAGTTACCACCGAGACGGTTGGCACCGTGTACTGATACGCAGGCAATTTCGCCTACCGCGAACAAGCCCGGAATCACTTCGTCTTCGCCCTGCTCATTCACGCGCAGCGCCTGACCGGTCACTTTGGTTGGCACGCCGCCCATCATGTAGTGGCAGGTTGGGATAACCGGAATCGGTTCTTTAATCGGGTCAACGTGGGCAAAAGTACGAGACAGCTCAAGGATACCCGGCAGACGCGATTCCAAAACTTCTGCGCCCAGATGGTCGAGTTTCAGCTTGATATGCGGGCCCCACGGACCATCGCAACCACGGCCTTCACGAATCTCCACCATCATGGAACGGGCTACCACGTCGCGACCCGCCAGGTCTTTGGCGTTTGGCGCATAACGTTCCATGAAGCGTTCGCCGTGTTTGTTCAGCAGGTAGCCACCTTCACCACGGCAACCTTCAGTGACCAGCACACCCGCACCGGCGATACCGGTTGGGTGGAACTGCCACATTTCCATATCCTGCACCGGCACACCGGCACGCAGTGCCATACCTACGCCGTCACCGGTGTTGATATGAGCGTTAGTGGTGGACTGGTAAATACGGCCTGCACCACCGGTCGCCAGAATGGTGGCTTTGGCTTTGAAGTAGACGGTTTCACCGGTTTCCATGCAGATGGCGGTACAACCGACAATCGCACCGTCTTCGTTTTTCACAAGGTCTAGCGCATACCATTCTGAGAAGATGGTGGTTTTGTTTTTCAGGTTCTGCTGATACAGGGTATGCAGCAGTGCGTGGCCAGTACGGTCGGCTGCTGCAGCGGTACGCGCCGCCTGCTCACCACCGAAGTTCTTCGACTGACCACCAAACGGACGCTGATACACGCGGCCGTCATCAAGACGTGAGAAAGGCAGCCCCATGTGCTCCAGTTCCAGAATCGCTTCTGGACCGACGTGACACATATATTCGATCGCGTCCTGGTCACCGATGTAGTCGGAGCCCTTAACGGTATCGTACATGTGCCATTCCCAGTTATCTTCATGGGTGTTACCCAGCGCAACGGTAATACCGCCCTGCGCCGATACGGTATGAGAACGGGTTGGGAAAACTTTGGATAACAGGGCACAAGTCTGGCCCGATTGGGAGATTTGCAGAGCCGCGCGCATTCCCGCGCCACCCGCGCCGATCACCACGGCATCAAATTCTCTGACTGGCAAACTCATTTACACACCCCACACAACAACGATTCCATAAATGGCATACGACAACAGCGCGACCACAATCACAAACTGCAGCAGCAAGCGGGTTGCCACTGGTTTAACGTAGTCGGTCAGGACCTGCCACATGCCAATCCAGCCGTGGATCAGAATCGAGAACAGCGTCAGTATCGTAAACACTTTAGTGAAGGCAGAGGCGAAGAAGCCGTGCCAGGCGTCATACGTCAGGGTGCCGGTCATCACCACAAAACCGAGAAGGTAGATGATGTAGAGCGTCATTAAGATTGCAGCAGCACGCAGTAACAGCCAGTCATGAATACCGTTGCGTCCTAATGCAGAAGCATTGCTTACCATACGAGGACTCCAGCCAAAATTGAGAGCACGACAGTGATACCAAAAGCCGCCTGCGCGGAACGGGTTCCCACCTGCAGGGTTTCTTCCATAAAACCAAAATCAGCCAGCATGTGACGAATGCCGCCCACGACGTGATACGCCAGCGCAGTCAGGATGCCCCACATAATGAATTTGGCGAAGAAGCTATCCATGATGGATGCCGCTTGCTGGAAGCCTTCAGGAGAAGAGAGAGAGAGACCCAGTAACCAGAGCAGTATTCCGAGAGCGACAAAGGTGATCACGCCGGAGACGCGGTGGAGAATGGACGATATTGCAGTAACGGGAAACCGGATCGTCGAGAGATCCAAGTTAACAGGTCTTTGTTTTTTCACGGTTTTGCCCACACAGCTCTTTTTTATTTTGCTTCCTCCGGACCTGAGTCGCATCAGAGCACAGCGCGTGTTCAGACTGCAACCGCCACCAAAAAAGCAACATCCAGTGTTAAGTGAAGCGAAAAAAACGCTGGGTGGCTCCTGGTGTCAGGGTATTCCGGAGACCTGGCGGCAGTATAGGAGGATCACATTCTGATTACAATTCCCCTACAATCTCTTTGGTCACATTTAGGCTGAACAGTGATCCGACTCACGAATTTCACAATTCATACATTTTTAATTATCTGATTTGACAAAAGATCAACATTTCAGTTACAAACAAACGCATTAAAGCCCTATGATGCACAAAAGTTATGGGGATACACTTTCCCCTAAGCTCAAGTTATGTAACATTGCCTTTACGAGCAACACAAAGCATCAGGTTATTGGTTACCAAGAAGTTATGTCGTGACAGGATCTTTAACATCCGCGCTGTTCAGCATGTCATGCCCGAACGCCACCGACTGGCCCTAATACATCTCCCTGTAACCCTGCACGACAAACGTTACCGCAGAGTGATACTGTGAAGATTGTGGTTTTATACAACATGAAGGCTATTCTGGTGTCTAAGATCCTTACCTACTAAGGCGCTATGGAGACGAAAAATGACAGATAAAAAAGTGACGCTAACCCTACAAGATAATGCTTCCGTTGAACTGGATGTGATGCAAGGTACGCTGGGACAAGACGTTGTTGATGTCCGCACACTTGGCAATCATGGCCTGTTCACTTTCGATCCCGGTTTCACCTCTACTGCGTCATGCGAATCTAAAATCACTTTTATTGATGGTGATGAAGGCATTCTGTTACATCGCGGCTTCCCGATTTCCGAACTGGCAACCCACTCCAACTACCTCGAAGTGTGTTACATCCTGCTGAATGGCGAAGCCCCGACCCAAGCCCAGTTTGAAGAGTTCCGCACCACCGTTATCCGCCACACCATGATCCACGAGCAAATCACCCGACTGTTCCATGGCTTCCGCCGCGATTCGCATCCGATGGCGGTCATGTGTGGTGTCACTGGCGCCCTGGCGGCGTTCTATCACGATTCATTAGACGTCAATATTGAGCGTCACCGTGAAATCGCTGCCTTCCGCCTGCTGTCCAAAATGCCGACCATGGCAGCGATGTGCTACAAATATTCGATTGGCCAGCCGTTCGTTTACCCACGTAACGACCTGTCCTACGCAGGCAACTTCCTGCATATGATGTTCGCTACTCCGTGCGAAGAGTACAAAGTGAACCCGGTGCTGGAACGCGCCATGGACCGTATTCTGATTCTGCATGCTGACCATGAGCAGAACGCCTCTACCTCAACCGTGCGTACCGCCGGTTCTTCTGGTGCAAACCCATTTGCCTGTATCGCTGCGGGTATCGCTTCGCTGTGGGGACCGGCACACGGTGGCGCCAACGAAGCTACCCTGCGTATGCTGGAAGAGATCAGCACTGTTGAGCACATCCCGGAATTCGTACGTCGCGCGAAAGACAAAAACGATTCGTTCCGCCTGATGGGCTTCGGTCACCGTGTTTACAAAAACTATGACCCGCGTGCCACCGTGATGCGTGAAACCTGTCACGAAGTGCTGAATGAGCTGGGTATGAAAGATGACCTGCTGGAAGTGGCGATGGAGTTGGAACATATCGCCCTGAACGACCCGTACTTCATCGAGCGTAAACTCTATCCAAACGTCGATTTCTACTCTGGCATTATTCTGAAAGCGATGGGCATTCCTTCGTCTATGTTCACCGTGATCTTCGCGATGGCGCGTACCGTAGGCTGGATTGCACACTGGAAAGAGATGCACGACGAAGGCATGAAGATTGCGCGTCCACGTCAGCTGTACACCGGTTACACCGAGCGTCCATTTACCTCGGCGCTGAAAAAGTAATCCACAGCTAAATGAGTGTGAAAGAAAGGCTGCCATTTCATTGAGATGGCAGCTTTTTTATTGATCGTATTTTGTTTCACACACCCTTGCGCGTCAAAACTGACATCCCGGGCACCAGTAAAATGGTCGCGACGATAGCGTACCCTTCTCAATCAGCGTGCCGCAGCGCCGACATGTCTTGCCCTGGCGATGAAACACCTCAAAGCGAAACGCCGCATCGGCATGGTATTTCTTCATACTGCCGCGCATCTGATACGACAAACGTGGCACCGCCAGCATCGCCTCACTTAATGCATTGAGCTGTATCTCAGTGAGATCCTGCGCCCGATGCGACGCCAGCAATCCGGCATGCCATAAAATCTCCACGCGCAAATAATTACCCAATCCCGCCAGAAAGGCCTGATCGAGTAACAGCCCGCTGAACTGACGGCGACGAAAACGCGGCGATAGCAACCGCTCTCGCACCGCTTCCACCGATAATGTGGCATCCAGTACATCGGGACCAACACGCTGTAAAAAAGGGTGTGCGCCAAGGGTATCCGCATTGAGCAGTTCGATATCCGAAGCGCTGTACAGCAGGATGGTTTGATCGGCATTGGATAAACGCACACGTAGCTGCCGCGAAGTGTTGGGTTCAGTACCGGTCGGTACAACCCGCCACACGCCGTACAGTTGGTTATGGCTATAGAGAGTTAAGCCATTCGAAAAATGCGTCAGCAGTGCTTTGCCACGTGTTTCAAAAGCCGTAATGGTTTCACCCATTAATGCCGGTTCATAGGTTTTCAGCTCAGGGAAGGCAAACCACACATCAGTGAGTGGCTTGCCTTCCATCGCCGCTGCCAGTTGATCCGCCGCACGGCGGATCTCCGGTCCTTCAGGCATAACTTCTCCTGTTAATGCGTCGCTCCACCGACCACGCGGATGTCATTTTCAGTGCTCAACATCACCTGCAACGAGGTTTCCAGCGCCAGGATCACGCTGGCCGTCGCCATACTGGCGACGCCGGGATGATTCACCGCCTGTTCCGGCATATAGGGGATATGAATAAAGCCACCGCGTGCCTGGCTGTTGGTGGTCTTCAGCCAGTGCAGCAGGCTGTACATCACGTTGTTACAGGTGAAGGTTCCTGCGGTTTGGGATACCGAGGCCGGCACACCAACCTCACGCAGGGCTGCGACCATCGCCTTGATCGGTAATGTAGAGAAATAGGCTGCAGGGCCATCCGCAACGATCGGTTGATCGATGGGCTGCTGATTATCGTTGTCGGGAATACGCGCATCATCCACGTTGATCGCCACACGTTCGACGGTGATATCAACACGCCCACCGGCCTGGCCCACGCACAATACGCGGTCAGGTTGGATCTCATCCAGCGCTTGCGTTAGTACCTTTCCGCAGGTGGCAAACACCACGGGTAGCTGGCGCACCACAATTCGGGCTCCGGCAATCACTTTACCGTCAAAACTGCGCACCGCTTCCCATGAAGGGTTAATGGTTTCGCCACCGAACGGCTCAAACGCCGTCATCAATACCGTTTTCATTACGACCTCACAAGAACATCAGGAAGTAGAGCAGGAATACGTTTACCACCAACAGTAGCACACCGGTTGGCACCTGAGCCTTGATCACCCCGTTTCGATCCGGCAACTCCAGTAAACGCGCGGGTACGATGTTGAAGTTCGCCGCCATCGGCGTCATCAAGGTGCCACAATAGCCAGAGAACATGCCAATTGCCGCCATTACCGCCGGATTGCCGCCGTGTTGCAGCACCAGAATAGGAATCCCAATGCCAGCCGTCACTATCGGGAAGGCAGCAAACGCATTACCCATCACCATGGTCAGCAGTGCCATGCCAATCGCGTAGACCGCGACCGCAATCAGACGATTGTCCACTGCCAGATACTGTTCAGTCAGATGTGAAATCGCGGTGCCAACGCCCGCGCTGGTGAACAACAGACCGAGCGTGGCAAGGATTTGCGGCAGAATAAATGCCCAACCCACCGCATCCAGCAGTCGGCGGGTTTCCTGCATCGACTGCAGCGGTTTTTCATGGGTGATTTGCAGCGCGATGATCCAGCCCAGTACGCAGCCGACCATCATCGAGAACAGGGTCACCAGCGTTGAATGATTACCCGGGCCAAACACGGCATACTGCAAACCCGGGATGTTGTTAAACGCCAGCACGCCAATCACCGTCACCACCGGAATCGCCAGCGCGGGCAGAAACAGCTTATTGCGCAGACGCTGCGCACTTTCGCGCTTCTGCTGATCGCTGCGCTGATGGTAGCTGCCGAGACGCACGCCGCCGAAGCCGGCAATTAACGCCATCAACACCACGGCAACACCCACGCCAATGTGCAGCATGCGTTTACCGGCGACAGCATCGCCCGCCCATTGCCCCATCAGTTGATAGGCACCCTCACCAATCAGGAACATCAGGCCATACAGCGCCCAGAATAAACCGGTCGTAAATCGTCTTGGGTTAGCCGCATCGCGCCAGGAGAGAACGGCGACCACCAGCAGGATCACCCCTGCCAGCCACATCAGATATTGTTGCTGAAACATTATTTCCCGCCTTTGGCGTGCAACGCCTGCTGATTGATAGCACCCAATTCACGCGCCAGTTGGCGGTCAAGGCGCACCAGTCGCGCCGAATGGATCAGGAAAGCGCAGAGTGCGGTGGGAATACCCCACAAAGCGATATGCAGCGGCTCGGTGCTGATGCCTGCCGACTCCTGCATAAAGTTGTGCATGAAGATAATCGCGCCGAATGCGACAAAGATATCTTCACCAAAGAACAGCCCGACGTTATCGGTGGCTGCCGACATGGCGCGCAAGCGATGGCGCACTTCATCGGGCACTTCACCATAGCGGTTTTCCGTGGCGCCTTCTGCCATCGGTGCCAGCAGTGGACGCACCATCTGCGGATGACCTCCGAGGCTGGTTAAACCCAGTGCGGCGGTGATTTCACGCACGAACAGATAGACAATCAGCAAACGGCCCGCCGTCGCGGTTTTGATCTGCGCGATCCAGCTTTGTGCGCGCTCCTTCAAACCGTGGCGCTCCAGCAAACCGATCACGGCCAGCGGCAGCAGCAAAATCAGCGGCAGGTTGCGGGTATTCAGGAAGCCGGAACCAAGTTTCTCCAGAATATCGGCCAGCGGCAGATGCGCAGCCAGGCCGGTAACAAAACCGGCAACAATTACCACCAGCACCGGGTTAAAGCGCAACACAAACCCCAGTACGATGGTGGCAATGCCGAGTAACGGCCAGAGATTGACCACGTTATCCATTTATTTCCCCTTCATCTGAAAATAAAAAGCCCGACAGCGTGCCGGGCGAGTTGTTATTTTTTAAGCACTGGTGACAGCAATTTGATGAGTAGCAAACGCGGCACGTAACGTGCGTGCAAATTGCAGCGCATGTGCGCCATCACCATGTAAGCAGACGGTCTCGGCATTCACTTTCACCCACTCCCCGCTGATACTCTGCACCTGACGCTGCTGCACCATGGTGAGTGTTTGTGCCAGCGCCTGCTCGGCGACTTCAATCATCGCCCCTGGCTGGCTACGCGGCACCAGCGCACCGGTTGCCTGATAGCCACGATCGGCAAACACCTCTTCTCGCGTGCGCAGACCATAATGCGCAGCCGCTTTGATCGAAGCACTACCTGCCAGGCCGACCAGTATCAATGCGGGATCCACCGCCTTCACCGCGCGGGCAATGGCGTCGGCGAGCGTGGCATCCGCTGCCGCCTGGTTGTAAAGCATGCCGTGCGGCTTCACATGCACTAAACGCTCACCTTCACTTTCGGCGATGCTCTTCAATGCACCGATCTGATAGATCATCTGCGCATACACCGTTTCCGGCGGCAGCTGCATCGCAGTGCGACCAAAGTTCTCGCGATCCGGAAAGCTGGGGTGGGCGCCGATCGCCACACCTGAAGCTTTGGCCCAGCGCACCGATTGCAGCATGGTTTGCGCATCACCGGCGTGGAATCCACAGGCGATATTGGCTGAACTCACCAGCGTCAGCAGCTCCTGATCGCTGGCGCTGCCTTCACCCAAGTCAGCGTTGAGATCAATCTTCATGTGCAAGCCCCCAGGCTATTTGGTCAAAGGAGCGCTGTTGATGCTGCTTCGCCAGCAGCGCTTCTTCCAGAGTGCAATGGATAAAGTGAATCGGTTCGCCGAGTCGAATCTGCGCCAGTTGATACAGGTCAGCTTCGATAACACAGGCGATACGCGGATAACCGCCGGTGGTTTGCGCATCGGCCATCAGCACAATCGGTTGGCCATTAGGCGGAACCTGCACCACGCCGGGGACTAACCCGTGCGACAACAAATCACGCGTGGCTTTACGCTGCAGTTGACGGCCCTGCATGCGGTAACCCATACGATTACTCTGCGGACTCAGCTTCCACGGACTGCGCCAGAAACCTTCCTGCGCTTCGCGCGTGAACTCGTTATACTCCGGGCCCGGTAAGGCGCGAATGCGGTTGCCCCACAGCAGTTGACGTACGCCCGCTTTGCCCTTGAACGTTCGTGAGGGTTTGCCCAACGGCAGCTGATCGCCATCCTGCAACTTACGGCCCTGGAAACCACCAAAAGCAGCCTTGAGATCGGTACTGTGCGAGCCGAGCATCTCATCAATGGCGAAACCACCATTGACTGCCAGATAGCTACGCATACCGCGCACCGGCATCGCCAGCGACAACACCTGGCCTTTTTTCACCGGTAAGCGCCAGCCAGTCCACACCGGTTTGCCATCCAGATCGGCATTACAGCCCGCCCCAGTGAGTGCAAACCAACCGTCACGTTTAAATTCGGCTTTGAACTGGCCAAGCACAATTTCGAGTACCGCACTCTCCTCCGGATTGCCCACCAGCATATTGGCAGTACGCATCGAAGGTTGATCCAGTGCTCCGCTGACGCTGATGCCATATTGCCGCCAGCCGGTGCGGCCCTGATCCTGAATCGAGGTCATTAATCCGGCGCGTAGAATGTTTAACATACGCCCTCCTGTTGCGGCACAAAGCGCACGCTGTCACCCGGCCGCAGCAGTGTCGGCGGATGCTGTAACGGATCGAAAAGGCTGACCGGGGTATGACCGATCAGTTGCCAGCCGCCTGGTGCTGCCAGGGGATAAATGCCGGTCTGACTGCCACCGATGCCTACCGAGCCGCTGGGCACGATGACACGGGGTTCAGCACGGCGCGGCGTGTGCAAACGCTCATCCAACCCGCCCAGATAGGGAAAACCCGGCTGGAAGCCGATAAAATAGACCACGTAATCAACACTGCTGTGCAGTTCGACGACCTGTTTTGGCGACAGGCTGGCACCCTCAGCCACCACTTGCAGATCGGGGCCACCCGCGCCCCCGTACACCACCGGAATCTCTACCCGACGTGATTCAGGAATCTGTTCCTCACTCTCTTCCCACCAGCGCTGTAGACGCTCAATGGCATCCAGCGCATTCAATTGCGGATCGCGCAGTAGCAACGTCAGGTTATTCATTCCCGGAATCGCTTCCTGAACCTGTTCATTGTGCTGCAGGCGTTGGCACAGTCCCCAGATGCGCTGCTGGCTGGCGAGTGAAACGGGCGGTTCCAGCTCCAGCACAACGGCTCGCTCACCCAGTAGATAACAACGTGCTCGTTGCAAAACCCACCTCCCGGTCATGATTAACGCGGACAAAAAATGTCCACAAATCGCTTTGCTTATAATGAAAGTCAATAAGTTATGCGAAAGTGACAGAGATGTGTCAACAGATTTGCGTCCTTAACGTGGGTTAAGGACGCGAAGAGGAGAAATCAGGCAGGATTGTCGATATCAATAAAGGTCACGTCGAGGCCGTAGCTTTGCGCCAGCCATTCGCCCAGCGCCTTGATACCGGCACGCTCGGTAGCATGATGTCCGGCGGCGAAAAAGTGCAGGCCTTGTTCGCGTGCGCTGTGAATGGTTTGCTCTGAGACTTCACCCGTGATGAAGGCATCCACGCCAAAAGCGGCCGCGCTATCAATAAAGCCCTGTCCACCGCCACTGCACCAGGCGACACGTTTGATCAGTGCCGGGGCGTTATCACCACAGTGCAACGGTTTACGGCCTAAACGTTCGGCGATTTTCGCGGCAAGCGCTTCGCCGCTCAACGGTTCAGCCAGCTCGCCCCATGGCACTAACGGCTGAATTTCCCCTTTCACGTCAATATCAAACAATTTTGCCAGCTGTGCATTGTTGCCGAGTTGCGGATGGGCATCGAGCGGCAGATGCCAGCCATACAGGTTGATATCATTGACCAGCAACGTGCGCAGGCGCTGGCGTTTCATTCCTTTAATCAGCGGCGATTCGCTCTTCCAGAAATAGCCGTGATGGACCAGGATAGCATCGGCATTACGCGTTACCGCTTCATCTAAAAGCGCCTGACACGCGGTGACGCCCGTAATGACGGTTTTCACTTCCGTACGGCCCTCCACCTGCAAACCATTGGGCGCATAGTCGCTGAAGGCGCTGGTGTTCAGCTGCTGATTAACGATATGTTCTAACTCAACATGATTCATTTAGTACGGCTCCCTGATCGCCTCAGGCCGCGCTGCGCGCGCGCTCAAAGGCGTCTAATGTCTTTTTACGTGCGTCCTTATGTTCCACGATTGGCGCGGGATAATCGAGTTTCTTGTTGTTTTTCTTCGCCCACACCTGCGGCTGGTGAATGTCACTCTCCGGCACATCTTTCAACTCTGGTACCCACTGGCGGATAAATTCGCCTTTTTCGTCAAAGCGTTCCCCCTGAGTCGTTGGATTGAATATGCGAAAGTACGGTGCCGCGTCGGTGCCCGTTGAGGCCGCCCACTGCCAGCCACCGTTGTTGGCCGCCAGATCGCCATCAATCAGTTGTTGCATGAAGTAGCGTTCCCCCTCATGCCAGTCGATCAGCAGGTCTTTTACCAAAAAGCTGGCAACAATCATGCGCAGGCGATTGTGCATCCAGCCCAGCGTGTTGAGTTGACGCATTGCCGCATCGACAATGGGATATCCCGTTTTGCCCTGCTGCCAGGCCGTGAGATGTGCATCGTTTTTTTGCCACTGTACGTTATGCGTCCACTCCACAAACGGCTGGTGCTTACACAACGCCGGAAATGCCACCATCAGATGGCGATAAAACTCGCGCCAGATGAGTTCATTGAGCCAGGTAAAGGCTTTGCCTTCGTTCAACGCATCAGGATGTTCTTTCAATATACGATGTAAGCACTGGCGCGGAGACAGTACTCCTATGGCCAAGTAGGGCGAGAGGCGGCTGGTGCCATCTAATGCCGGTAAATCACGCACGTCGGGATAGTGCTGCACGGATTGTTTGCCGAAATGGCGCAACTGCTTTAACGCGGCCTCTTCCCCAGCCGGAAACAGCGATGTATCGAACGCTTCCAGTGGATAATCAAATGCTGGGATTTTCTGACCCGCACTGACCGGCGCATCCTGGCGCGCTTTCGGTGCATGATGGCACTCCGGTAATCCCTGATGCAGTCGACGGACAAAGGCGCGGCTGAACGGTGTGAAGACTTTAAACATGGTGTGATTGCCGGTCTGCACGCTGCCGGGAGGCAATAACAGGCTGTCATCAAAGCCCTGACAAATTACGCCCTGGCCATCGAGACGCTTTTCGGCGGCCGCATCACGTTCGCGCTCGTTAATTTCATACTGATAGTTGTAATACAACTCATCCACCTGATGCTGGTCGCAAAACGCACTCAGGTAATCCACTGAAGCAGCAAAGTCATCGCACTGATGGTAATGCAACGGAATACCGCGCTCGGCCAGTGAATCTTGCAACGAACACAGATTCTGATGAATGAAAGCCGCCTGCCTCGGTGCCATATGGTGTTGCTGCCACTGTTTGGGCGTGGCAATAAATAGCGCCAGCACCCTCGCATGGCTGTCGCGGCAGGCAGCAGCCAGCGCAGTGTTGTCATTGATGCGCAGATCGTTACGCAACCAGACTAAGTGGGTGGTCATAATGCTCCGGGATTATTGTCCGTAGCGCAGACGGAGCGCTTCCGGATAAGGATCAAAGTAACGTTGCTGCGCCAGCCACGGATGCGGATATTCCGCCATGTAGTGTTTCAGCATGGTGATAGGAACCAACAGCGGCTGGACGCCAGTGCGATAACGATCGATGAGCTGCGCCAGTTCCTGGCGCTGCGGTGACGATAACTGCGGGCGGAAGTAGCCCTGTACATGCATCAACACATTGGTGTGATTACGGCGCGAAGCCTGATGGGACATCAAATGCATCAGGCGAATTCGGTATTCAAAGGCGTAATCATCCAGCGAATCCCACTGCTCCATTGCCGCCACAAAACGTCCCATCTCGCGATACTCATCCTGCGCGTGCGACAGCAGCAGCAACTTGTATCGACTGTGGAAGGCGATCAGCTTGTGGCGGGTTAAACCGCTGCGCCACATCTCATTGAACTCATGCAACGCATACACGCGCCCCATAAAGTTTTCGCGAATGGCATCATCGTGTAAGCGGCCATCTTCCTCCAGCGGCAGCCAGGGCATTTCCTGCTGCAGGAATGAAGTGAAAACACCGGTGCCGGCTTTGCGATTATCATTGGTATCAGGTTGATAGACGCGCACGCGCTCGAGGCCACAGCTGGGTGATTTTGCACAGAGAATGTAGCCACACAGATGATGCAGTGATTTCACCCGTTCGGCTGACCACCGCTGCATCTCATCCGTGACCTCCTGGCCGCCATCTTTACTGAAACAAAGATGAATTTGCTCATCTTTCTCTTTGACTAAACGCAGGGCAGGACGCGGTGTGGGCAAGCCAATCGCCATTTCCGGGCAAACCGGTTCAAAGCGGATAAAGGGTGTCAGTTCTTCGGTTGCAAAAGCGAAACGCTTGTGGCCACCGTCAAAACGGACCTTATCCCCGAGCAGGCAAGCGCTGATACCGACAGGAATTTTTTCGCTCATACTTGTACAACCTCCAAAATCTTGTAGAGGTTTAAGTGTAGCTGAAACGGAGAGGGATAACAGCGGTTAAGCGGGGAATACAGACAAAGTTGAGAATAAAAAAACCCGGCGCTTTTTTGAAGCTGCCGGGTTCTTAATGAATCGTTAAAACGCTTACCAGTGGATGCTGCCTACTGCTTCGGTCTGCGCCAGCCAGACGGGTTTGGTGCTGGTCTTACACCAGACGCGGTGCAGATAGCTGTAGAAACGGGCACGATCCTGGCGGAACAGCATGACAGGTAAGGCAAGTATGCCGACCAATACCGCCAGAAAACGGCGCAACACGATTTTATAAAGTGGATAAGCCTGATACATGATTGCCTCCTGGGGTAAATTTTGCGTTGAAATGTGATCTGCCTCAGATATTACGCTTAGTTGTGTAATTTTACTACTCATCCGACCACTAATTTTGGTCTTTTTTTGTGCTTTTCGGCGCTGCATGAAAGTAAGTTACATAATTGTAAACATAGAGATATTGCGAGGTTACAAACATCATGACGGACGCGGTGTCCGATTCTTGATAAAGTGCCGTGTTAACTTTACCTGTGGCAGGAGTCAGCGTGACGACCATCTTGATTGTTGAAGATGAAAAAGAGATTCGCCGTTTCGTGCGCCTGGCGCTGGAAAGCGAAGGCCTGAAGATTGTGGAAGCGGAGCAATTACAACGCGGACTGATTGAAGCGGCTACGCGAAAGCCGGATTTGGTGATCCTCGATCTCGGACTGCCGGATGGTGACGGCAACGACTTTATCCGCGAAGTACGCCAGTGGAGCAGTATGCCAGTGATCGTCCTGTCTGCACGCAGTGATGAGCAGGACAAAATAGATGCGCTGGATGCCGGTGCCGATGACTATCTGACTAAGCCGTTTGGTATTGGTGAGCTATTGGCCCGCGTGCGCGTGGCATTACGTCGGCATCAAAGCAGCCAGCCAGAGCCAGTGGTGAAATTCGGTGAAGTGAGTGTCGATCTGGCCGCACGCCGCGTGTTACGTAACGATCAGGAAATTCACCTGACACCTACCGAGTTTCGCCTGCTGAGTTTATTGCTGAACAACGCCGGGAAGGTGCTGACGCAACGTCAGTTGTTGAATCAGGTGTGGGGGCCGAATGCGGTGGAGCACAGCCATTATCTGCGCATTTATATGGGGCATCTGCGTCAGAAGCTGGAAAGCAATCCGACCCAACCCAGCCATTTGCTGACCGAAACCGGTATTGGTTACCGCTTTATGCCATAAAAAAACGACCCACGTTGTCACGTGGGTCGTTTCAGGAATCGCGTGAAAAGGCGCACATTAATCAGCGCGCCTCAACGGTTCTGTTACGCGTTTTTCAGCACTTCGCTAACAATCTCTACCGCTTCTTTCTCGATCTGCTGGCGATGCTCAGCGCCAAGGAAGCTTTCACAGTAGATTTTGTAAGCGTCTTCAGTGCCTGAAGGGCGCGCAGCAAACCAGCCGTTTTCGGTCATCACCTTCAGACCACCGATTGACGCGCCGTTACCCGGTGCTGCGGTCAGACGTGCAGTAATCGGATCGCCCGCCAGCGTGTCAGCACTCACCATTTCCGGTGACAGCTTAGACAGTGCCGCTTTTTGCGCTGAGGTCGCCGGCGCCTGCAGACGGTTATAGCTTGGCGCACCAAAGCGTTCTGCCAGTTCGTCATAGTGCTGCTGCGGGTTTTTGCCGGTCACCGCAGTGATTTCGGCTGCCAGCAGGCACAGGATGATACCGTCTTTATCGGTTGACCAGGCGGAACCGTCGAAGCGCAGGAAGGAAGCACCCGCGCTCTCTTCTCCGCCGAAACCGAAGCTGCCATCAAACAGGCCATCAACAAACCATTTGAAACCAACCGGCACTTCAACCAGCTTGCGACCAATATCATTGACCACACGGTCGATCATTGCGCTGGAGACCAGGGTTTTACCCACGGCAACATCTTTGCCCCACTGCGGACGATGCTGGAACAGGTAATTAATCGCCACGGCCAAATAGTGGTTCGGGTTCATCAGGCCTGCAGGCGTGACGATGCCGTGACGGTCGTAATCCGGGTCATTACCGAACGCCAGATCGAACTTATCTTTATACGCCAGCAGACCCGCCATTGCGCACTCAGATGAGCAATCCATACGCACCACGCCATCTTTATCCAGATGCATGAAGCGGAAGGTCTGATCGACAGCATCATTAACGATGGTCAGATCCAGCTTATAGTGCTCAGCAATACGCTGCCAGTAAGCGATACCGGAGCCACCTAATGGATCAACGCCGATTTTCAGGCCCGCTTTCTGGATTGCCGGGAAGTCAATGACCTCAGCCAGACCTTCAACATAAGGCTGAATCAGATCCTGCTCAACGATATGGCCGCTTGCCCAGGCCTGATCCAGCGGCAGACGTTTCACGTCTTTCAGTTCGCCTTTGATCAGCTGGTTAGCGCGATCTTCGACCACCTTGGTGACGTTGGTATCAGCAGGACCGCCGTTTGGCGGGTTGTACTTAATGCCACCATCTTCTGGCGGGTTGTGTGAAGGCGTGATGACGATACCGTCCGCCTGCGCGCCACCGCGTTTGTTGTGTTCCAGAATGGCGTTGGAGATCGCCGGCGTTGGCGTGTAGCCATTGTCCTGCTGCACGATCACATCCACACCGTTCGCCGCCAGCACTTCCAGCACTGACAGAATGGCCGGTTCAGACAATGCGTGGGTATCTTTACCCACATAGCACGGGCCGGTGATGCCATTCTTTTTGCGCTCTTCCGCGATCGCCTGCGCAATCGCCAGAATGTGCACTTCATTGAAGCTTTGGCGTCCCGCGCTGCCGCGGTGGCCAGAAGTGCCAAATTTCACCGCATGGTCCGGGTTCGCCGCATCTGGCTTCAGGACGTAATACTGCGAGGTTAATTGTGCAACGTTAATCAAATCGCTCTGCTGGGCAGGCTGCCCGGCACGGGGGTGATTGGCCATTGGCGCTTCTCCCTGACGCTTCAGTTTAAATGGTGCCGCGAACTTTCTCTGTCAGTTCCTGAGGGAACTGCATCGCCAACATGATGTGTTCCACCATGCTGCATTTGCGGCCTGTATTGGTATTGGTGATCACCCAGTACGGTGTGCCAGGAACGTGCTTCGGCTTAGTATGGGTGCCATTTTGCAGCAGCGTGTGCTCGTCACCCGCAAAATAGACGCGAGTGCGGCCCTGCAGCGAGGCAGTGGCATCAGCAAAGGCTGCTGGATCAAGACGATAAAGCGTTGACAGTACCAGCATAAAGCGATTAACCGCCTTATTCTGCTCGGCATACTCATCAGAGAGCAGCAGTTCACGCACAGCGCGTACGCGATCCTGAGGACGCGCTTCGCTGCGCACTGGCTGCGCTTCCTTCACCGAAGCCGAAGCAGCAGCGACAGGTGCAGTCGGTGCAGTCTGGCCCGCGGTGAATTTCAGCATGCGGCGCAAAATATCGGAGGCACTTTCACCAATGTGCTGCGTGTGGCTGGCAATATAACGGTAGAGTTCTTCGTCAACTTCAATCGTTTTCATCTTATTCCGTACAATTCTGGCAAATGACAGAACCACGCATTATTGCAACGGCCTTAGCAAAATCGAGCTGTGCAAAACGTGAGCGGGCTCTAACATAAGGATTATAAAGTTAAATCCGTGGCAGCCGATAGCGCTGGCGTTGTTTCAGGGCAAAAGTCGGAATATGCCCTAATGCCTGGCCGGCTGGCTCCTGGACAGGTGAATCCATGATACCCTAAGCCAAGGTCACAACCGTAAGAACTTTAGCCATGATTTTGAACGCCCGTCTGCAAACTGAACAATCTACCCCTGAAGCCCCCCCTATTCTGTTAATTCATGGCCTTTTTGGTAGCCTGGATAACCTTGGCGTGCTGGCGCGCGGTGTCCGGGATGCACGCCCCACGTTGCAAGTGGACGTGCGCAACCATGGTTTGTCTGAACGCAGTGAGGTGATGGATTATCACGCCATGGCGCAAGACATCGTGGAGACGCTGGATGCACATAAGATTGAACGTGCTGGCGTAATAGGCCATTCAATGGGCGGTAAAATCGCCATGGCGCTCAGTGCCGTGGCCCCCGAACGTATTGAGAAAATGGTGTTGATCGACATTGCGCCGGTGGATTATCAAACCCGCCGCCACGATGAAATCTTCGCCGGTATCCGCGCCGTGACAGCGGCGGGCGTGTCCCGTCGCAGTGAAGCGGCCGAGGTGATGCGTCATCATGTCGCTGAAGAGGGGGTGATTCAGTTTATCCTCAAGTCCTTTGTGGAGGGCGAGTGGCGCTTTAACGTGCCGGTGCTGTGGGACAACTACACCACGATTTCTGGCTGGGAGGAGGTTCCGGCCTGGCCACATCCCGCATTGTTTATTCGCGGTGGCGATTCCCCTTATCTGGACAATCAGCATCGTGATGCACTGCTGCGTCAGTTCCCTCACGCCCATGCGCACGTGATCAGCGGCGCCGGTCATTGGGTACATGCTGAAAAACCTGATGCGGTTTTGCGCGCAGTTCGTCGCTTTTTTAACCTGTAAAAGCAAAAGCTTGCCGTATGCGGTTTAGGGTTGGCGTCGCGGATGGTGCTGGAGTATGATGTCGCGCTAAAAATTTGCCGCGGATGATTTTTTCGCCGTGGTCGGGCCGATAATGTATAAATCGCGCAGCGCCTTTCCGCCGTTCGCGCCCACTCAGTTTCACAAATCATGGCAAAAGAACAGACAGACCGTACCACGCTTGATCTTTTTGCAGACGAGCGGCGTCCCGGTCGCCCCAAAACCAGCCTGCTGACACGCGACGAACAGTTGCGTATCAACAAACGTAACCAGCTCAAGCGCGATAAAGTGCGAGGGCTGCGTCGTGTTGAGCTGAAAATGTCCAGCGAAGCGGTTGACGCCCTGAACACGCTGGCCGAGCAACAAAACATCAGCCGCAGCGAATTGATTGAACAAATGCTGCTAGCGCAACTCAAACTGTCTTAGCGCGCTGACCGCACGCAGGAACACAAAGTTCAGGCTTTACTCGTTCCGCCCTTTTCAACGGTCTGCTATCATTCGCTAACATGTGCAGTCAATTGACTTACTTTCACAATCAGGCTTTAAGAGGTTACTTAACCCATGGCAATCGTAGGCATTTTCTTCGGCAGCGATACCGGCAACACTGAAAACATTGCAAAAATGATCCAGAAACAACTGGGTAAAGATGTCGCCGAAGTGCATGACATTGCTAAGAGCACCAAAGAAGATCTCGCAGCGTTCGACATCCTGCTGCTAGGTATTCCTACCTGGTATTACGGCGAAGCACAGTGTGACTGGGATGACTTCTTCCCTACGCTGGAAGAGATCGACTTTAATGGCAAACTGGTGGCGCTGTTTGGCTGTGGCGACCAGGAAGATTATGCAGAGTATTTCTGTGATGCGATGGGCACGATTCGCGACATCATTGAGCCCAACGGCGCGGTGATCGTGGGCCACTGGCCGACCGAGGGTTATCATTTTGAAGCCTCAAAAGGTCTGGCCGATGACAAACACTTCCTCGGCCTGGCGATTGACGAAGATCGTCAACCTGAGTTGACCAACGAACGCGTTGACGCCTGGGTGAAACAGATTTTTGATGAGCTGCAGTTGAAAGAGATCATCGAAGCCTGATGCCTCGCCTCCCCAATGTGAGCGCTGGCTCACGTTGGGGCAAAGGAAATTCCTATAAAAATAATAGCTACGGTTTTTTAACTTTTCCCCGCAAATCTGTAGAATACCCGCAATGGTCATCCGCTTATTCCTCTGATTGTTGACTGAGGCTGAGTGAAATGGAAACCCAAACCACACCGTTCCGCGCTGGCGTAGGCGATGTTTATCCTTACGACTTTTGTTGATTTGCGCGCTACCCTGGTTTTCATTTCACTGCTTGAGTTCTATAATGAGACGCAAATGAGAATACGCGTGACCTAAACATTCAAGGCCCCTGCGCCGTAAGTGACATGCAAAGTAACAGGACAATATCCGAATGACTGACAACAACTCCGCATTGAAGAAGGCTGGCCTGAAAGTCACTCTCCCAAGATTGAAAATTTTGGAAGTGCTTCAGGGACCGGGCCCCGAGTCCCATCACGTCAGTGCGGAAGATTTGTATAAGCGCCTGATCGATATGGGCGAAGAGATTGGCCTGGCAACGGTTTATCGCGTTCTTAACCAGTTTGATGACGCGGGTATCGTCACCCGTCATAACTTCGAAGGCGGCAAATCCGTATTCGAACTGACTCAGCAGCATCACCATGACCACTTGATCTGCCTGGATTGTGGCAAAGTGATCGAATTCAGTGATGAATCAATCGAAACGCGTCAGCGTGAGATTGCTACTCGCCACGGCATCAAACTCAGCAACCACAGCCTGTACTTGTACGGTCACTGTGCACTGGGAGACTGCCGCGAAGACGATACGCTCCACGATAAGTAATTGAGTGTGCTATGCAATATAAAAAAACCGGTGCTGGTCACCGGTTTTTTTATGCCTGTTATCAAGCGATAAAGGTTTCGTGGAGGTAGCGCCAGCGAGGAATGGTGGTGCTGCAATCCAGCACAGCCAAAGAGATGCGTGTTTGATTGGTGCCGTTCAACATCTGCAGTTCACGATACTGAATCGTCACTTCCTGGCTCTGTTGAGAAATGATGGCATGCTCACTGGTGGCAATGCGCAGCCCTTCCCGCTGACCGTGCAGTTTGCGAAACAGCACTTCGGTCTCATTCAGATCCAGCTGCTTACCCAGCGGCGTCACCATTTTGAAATCCGGGTGAAAGTGTGACAAAAGCAGTTCCATGCTGTCATCACTGCCTTCTACCTGGTTAAAAACACGTTCAATAAGCTGATGTAATACCACCACGCTATGCTTAGCTTCCAGGGCGAGACTTGTCATTTTTTTTCCTTTGATAACCCGCAGAGCTCTATTTAGAGCGCATAGCCTACCTGAAATACAATTTTTCACACTCGCAAATGGGTTAATTTTGCTAAAGTCAGAATTGTCGCAAAATAGACAACAAGCACAGCTTGCCGCCTTCAGCATAATTCATTGCCCGTGGCGAATTACAGGCAATAAAAAAGGGCGATTGCTCGCCCTTTCATGATCATATTGTGCTATCGACGAAAGATATTACTCGCCAATCTTCGCGAAAGTATCACGCAGTCCAACCGTGCGGTTAAACACCAATTTACCCGGCTGTGAGTAGACGCTATCGGCACAGAAATAGCCTTCACGTTCAAACTGATAAGCTGCGGTAGTGGCAGCTTCACGCAAACCTGACTCCACGAAGCCCTGTTTGATTTCCAGCGAGTTCGGGTTAATGGTGGTGAGGAAATCCTCAGCCGCCGCTGGGTTTGGCACGCTGAACAGACGGTCGTAAAGACGGAACTCAGCTGGCAGTCCATGAATGGCGGAAACCCAGTGGATCACACCTTTCACTTTGCGACCATCCGCCGGATCCTTGCTCAGGGTATCGACATCACAAGTGGCATAGATGCAGGTAATGTTACCCTCTTCGTCTTTCGCCACACGCTCAGCACGAATCACATAAGCATTGCGCAGACGCACTTCTTTGCCCAGAACCAAACGTTTGTACTGTTTGTTGGCTTCTTCACGGAAGTCAGCGCGATCGATCCACACTTCACGGCTGAACGACACTTCACGCGTGCCCATCTCCGGCTTGTTTGGATGATTAGGCATGGTCAGCGTTTCTTCGTGGCCGGCGGGCAGGTTTTCGATCACCACTTTCAACGGGTCGAGTACCGCCATCGCGCGTGGTGCGTTCTCATTGAGATCGTCACGAATACAGGATTCCAGCGACGCCATCTCAACGATGTTGTCCTGTTTAGTCACGCCGATGCGGCGGCAGAATTCACGAATCGAGGCCGCGCTGTAACCACGACGGCGCAAACCTGAAACAGTCAGCATGCGGGGATCGTCCCAGCCTTCCACTACTTTCTCGGTGACCAGCTGCGTCAGCTTACGCTTCGACATCACCGCGTACTCCAGATTCAGACGCGAGAATTCGTACTGACGCGGATGCTGCGGAATGGTGATGTTGTCCAGCACCCAATCGTAGAGGCGACGGTTGTCCTGGAACTCCAGCGTACACAATGAGTGGGTAATGCCTTCGATCGCATCCGAAATGCAGTGCGTGAAGTCGTACATCGGGTAGATGCACCACTTGCTGCCGGTCTGATGGTGATCGGCAAACTTAATGCGGTACAGCACCGGATCGCGCATCACAATGAAGCTGGATGCCATGTCGATTTTGGCACGCAGACACGCTTTACCTTCCTCGAAACCGCCATCACGCATCTTCTGGAACAGCGCAAGGTTCTCTTCCACGCTGCGGTCGCGGTACGGGCTGTTTTTACCCGGCGCAGTCAGAGTGCCGCGATATTCACGGATCTCTTCCGCCGACAACTCATCAACGTAAGCCAGACCTTTATTGATCAGCTCAACGGCGTAGTTAAACAGTTGGTCGAAATAGTCTGAGGAGTAACGAATGTTGCCGCTCCACTCAAAGCCCAGCCATTGCACGTCACGCTTGATGGATTCAACGAACTCCAGATCTTCTTTCACCGGGTTAGTATCGTCAAAACGCAGGTTGCACTGTCCTTGATAATCTTGGGCGATACCAAAGTTCAGGCAGATAGATTTCGCATGGCCAATATGCAGATAACCATTGGGCTCAGGCGGGAAACGGGTATGCACACTGCTGTGCTTACCGCTCGCCAAGTCTTCGTCGATGATCTGACGAATAAAGTTCGTTGGGCGGGCTTCAGCCTCACTCATCTCAAAATCCTCAAAACAATAGCGGGTGATTTGTACCACGAAGTAACGGAGTATGATCCACAAAGCGCAGGAGGGAAACAACCGTTTGTTGGTCGTTTTAAAACAAAAAAGGCAGGAATTGCTTCCTGCCTTCTGGCTAAATCACAAGGACTTAGTTTTTCACTTCATACAACGGTGTCACACCTGCAACCACTGAACCGCTTGCCAGCAGATTCAGTCCGGCGAAATCATCGCTGTTGCTGACCACCACCGGGCTGATCATTGAGCGCGCGTTGGCGTTGAGGAAGTCCAGATCCATCTCCAGAATCGGCTGACCAGCAGTGACGGTTGCCCCCTCTTCCACCAGACGTGTGAAGCCTTTTCCTTCCAGCGCCACGGTATCCAGGCCCATGTGTACCACGATCTCAACGCCGTTAGCGGCTTCCAGACAGAACGCATGGTTGGTGTTGAAGATTTTCACCACGGTACCGGCAATCGGTGCCACCACGGTTTTGTCCGTTGGTTTGATTGCCAGACCATCGCCCACCGCTTTGCTGGCGAACGCCTCATCCGGGACTGCGTCCAGCGCGACAATCTCACCGGTCACCGGTGCCACCAGCGTAGCAATCACCGCTTTTTCAGTGTTCAGCACGGCCTGGGGTTTAGTCGCGACCGGCGCAGCGGCGGCAGGAGCGGAAGCCGCAGCAACCGGGCCTTTGCTCAATACTGTTTTCATTGCGGTGGCGATACTTTCAGCCTGAGTGCCGACAATCACCTGCACGCTCTGTTTGTTCAAACGAATCACACCGGACGCACCCAAACGTTTCGCCACGCCTTCATTCACCTGGGCTGAGTCTTTGACGTTCAGACGCAGACGGGTAATGCAGGCATCGATGTTGGTCAGGTTGTCTGAACCGCCGATGGCAGCAATGTAGCGGCGTGCCAGTGATTCAGTCTGGCTTTCACCATTACCGCTATGGTCGACGTTAACGTCATAACCATCAGTTTCATCGCCCGCAGACAATTCGCGGCCCGGGGTCATCAGGTTGAATTTCTGAATAGTGAAACGGAACACCACATAGTAGATGGCGAAGAACACCAGACCTTGTGGGATCAGCATCCACCAATTCACCGCCAGCGGGTTACGCGTTGACAGCACCATATCCACCAAACCGGCACTGAAGCCGAAGCCTGCAATCCAGTGCATGCTCGCAGCAATAAATACCGAGATACCGGTCAATACGGCATGGATCACATACAACACCGGCGCCACGAACATGAAGGAGAATTCCAGCGGTTCAGTGATACCCGTGAAGAAGGCCGCGAAGGCCGCAGCCAGCATGATACCGCCGACTTTCGCGCGGTTTTCTGGACGAGCGCAGTGGAAGATAGCCAATGCTGCACCCGGTAAGCCAAACATCATGATCGGGAAGAAGCCCGCCTGATAGCGACCGGTGATGCCCGGGATACCCGTACCATTCGCGATAGATTGTGCACCGCCAAGGAACTTAGGAATATCGTTAATGCCTGCCACGTCAAACCAGAATACGGAGTTCAGTGCGTGATGCAGACCGACCGGAATCAGCAAACGGTTAAAGAAGGCGTACACGCCTGCGCCCACCGAGCCCATTTTCTGAATGTGCTCACCGAAGTTCACCAGGCCGCCGAAGATGATTGGCCAGATGTACATCAGGATAAACGCCACAACGATCATCAGGAATGAGACAAGGATCGGCACCAAACGGCGCCCGCTGAAGAACGACAGCGCTTTGGGCAGCTCAACATGGCTGAAGCGGTTATACACTTCAGCAGAGAGAATACCGACCAGAATACCCACGAACTGGTTGTTGATCTTGCCGAAGGCAGCAGGCACCTGATCGACCGGGATCTTCTGAATCATCGCCACCGCAGCAGGTGAGCAGAGTGTCGTCACCACCAGGAAGCCCACGAAGCCGGTTAACGCGGCCGCACCATCTTTATCTTTGGACATACCGTAAGCCACACCGATGGCAAACAGCACTGACATATTTTCGATAATGGCAGAACCGGACTTGATCAGCAGAGCGGCCAGCGCATTGCCTGCACCCCAGCTGTCTGGATCAATCCAATACCCTACCCCCATCAAGATTGCCGCTGCCGGCAGTGTCGCTACCGGCACCATAAGCGCGCGGCCGACCTTTTGCAGATATCCTAAAATACTCACCTTTTTCTCCCCCTATGAGACTGGCGTTTGCCGTAGCGTGGGTTGATTTTATTATCCCTACGCCCGGTACCTTGATGACATCTTTCACCACGAGGCGCAGTGTAAAGATAAATTAATTCGCCTCGCAAATTAAAACCACAGTAACTGTGACTTTAATCACCATAATGGACGTTTATCACTGCGAAATGCTAGCCACCACCACAAACTTATTTTATGATGAAAAATATCAAGTCGCACTTTTCCCAGCTGGTTGCGCTTAAACAGATTACGCTTAATGGCAGCAACCTAAACCAGCATCGGCGACAACATTTTCCTAATCTTAATTGAGGTGAAGACATGAGACTGATCCCTTTGGCCACACCGACCCAGGTGGGTAAATGGGCTGCACGCCACATTGTTAACCGCATTAATGCGTTTAAGCCTAGCGCAGAACGTCCCTTCGTGCTGGGCTTGCCAACCGGTGGTACGCCACTGGAAGCTTACAAGCACCTGATTGATATGCACAAAGCGGGCCAGGTTAGTTTCAAGCACGTGGTGACGTTCAATATGGACGAATACGTGGGCCTGCCAAAAGAGCATCCGGAAAGCTACCACAGCTTCATGTACCGCAACTTTTTCGATCACGTTGATATCCAACCAGAAAATATCAATCTTCTGAATGGCAATGCGCCAGATATTGACGCAGAATGTCGCCAGTACGAAGAGAAGATTCGCTCTTACGGTAAAATTAATCTGTTCATGGGCGGCGTGGGCAACGACGGACACATTGCCTTTAATGAGCCGGCTTCTTCACTCTCTTCCCGCACCCGCATTAAAACCCTGACGCACGATACCCGCATCGCCAACTCGCGTTTCTTTAACGGCGATGTCGATCAGGTGCCAAAATACGCTCTGACCGTGGGTGTGGGTACGCTGCTGGATGCCGAAGAAGTGATGATTCTGGTGACGGGCCATCTGAAAGCGCAGGCGTTGCAGGCCGCTGTAGAAGGTAACGTTAATCATATGTGGACCATCAGCTGCCTGCAGCTGCATGCGAAATCTGTGGTGGTGTGTGACGAACCGGCCACCATGGAACTGAAAGTGAAAACCGTGAAATATTTCCGCGAAATGGAAGCGGAAAATATGAAAGGTGTGTGAGAACACGTTGTGAAAAACCTGCTGCCTTAAGGTGGCAGGCTTAGCCGGGAGAGAAAAACGATGTACGCATTAGTGAACGGCCGGATTTTTACCGGTCATGAAATTCTGGACAATCATGCCGTGGTGATTGCAGATGGCCTGATTGAGCGCGTGTGCCCACGAGATGCGCTTGATGCAACAATGGCACAGCAGGATGTGGCTGGTGCGTTTATCGCTCCCGGATTTATTGATTTGCAGTTAAACGGCTGCGGCGGCGTGCAGTTTAACGATGATATCGATGCGCTGAGCGTGGAAACGCTGGAAATCATGCAGCGTGCCAACGAAAAATCAGGCTGCACCAGTTATCTGCCAACGCTGATCACCAGCACTAATGCACTGATGAAGCGCGCCATCGAAACCATGCGTGCCTATCTGGCAAAACATCCGAATCAGGCGTTAGGCCTGCATCTGGAAGGCCCATGGTTAAACAAAGCCAAAAAAGGCACCCACAATCCAGATTTGATTCGTCTGCCCGATGCGGAGATGGTCGATTTCCTCTGCGCTAACGCGGATGTGATTACCAAAGTGACGCTGGCGCCAGAAAACGCCGGTGCCGAGGTGATTGGCAAGCTGCGCAATGCCGGCATTATTGTTTCTGCGGGCCATTCAAACGCCACTTATGAAGAAGCCAAAGCGGGCTTTAGTGCGGGTGTCTCTTTTGCCACTCACCTTTATAATGCCATGCCGACCTTCGCCGGTCGTGAGCCTGGACTGATCGGTGCGCTGTTTGATTCACCTGATGTATACTGCGGCATTATTGCGGATGGTTTACATGTCCACTACGCTAACGTGCGCAATGCAAAGCGTATCAAAGGTGACAAGCTGGTGCTGGTAACGGATGCAACCGCACCTGCCGGCGCGTCGATTGATAAATTCATTTTTGCAGGCAAAACAATATACTATCGCGACGGCCTTTGCGTTGACGAAAACGGTACCTTAAGCGGTTCTGCGCTCACCATGATTGAAGCGGTGCAAAACAGCGTAGAACATTGTGGTATCGCGCTGGATGAAGCATTGCGTATGGCAACGCTCTACCCGGCCCAGGCAATGGGTGTGGAAAAACAGCTGGGTTCAGTGACAGCAGGAAAAGTCGCTAATCTCACTGTCTTTACCCGCGATTATCAAATCACTAAGACGTTAGTCAATGGAGACGACGTCCTCAGCGAGTAAGTACTGAATGACCACTGGCGGCCAGACTCAAATAGGAAATGTCGATCTTGTCAAACAACTCAATAGCGCAGCCGTTTATCGGCTAATTGATCAACAAGGGCCGATATCGCGCATACAGATCGCCGATCTCAGCCAGCTTGCGCCCGCCAGCGTCACGAAAATTACCCGCCAGCTTATTGAACGCGGCCTGATCAAAGAGGTAGAGCAACAAGCCTCTACCGGTGGTCGCCGCGCCATTTCCATCATTACCGAAACTCGCCATTTTCATACCATCGGCGTTCGCTTAGGACGCAATGATGCCACGCTGACATTATTCGATCTGAGCGGCAAATCGCTGGCGCAGGAAGATTATCCCCTGCCTGAGCGCACCCAGGAAACGCTGGAGAATGCGCTGTTCAATGCCATCACGGCATTTATGGCGGCGCATCAACGCAAGATTCATGAATTAATCGCGATCGCGGTGATTCTGCCGGGCCTGGTAGACCCGATTAACGGCATTATTCGCTATATGCCGCACATTGCTGTCAGCCACTGGCCGCTGGTATCCAGCTTGCAGAAACGCTTTAACGTCACCAGCTTTGTCGGTCACGATATCCGTAGCCTGGCGCTGGCGGAGCACTATTTCGGTGCAAGTCGCGACTGTGCAGACTCCATTCTGGTGCGTTTACACCGCGGTACCGGCGCGGGCATCATCGCTAACGGCCATATTTTCCTCGGCAGCAACGGCAATGTGGGGGAAATTGGCCATATCCAGGTTGACCCATTGGGCGAGCGCTGCCACTGCGGCAACTTTGGCTGTCTGGAAACTATTGCCGCCAATGGCGCGATTGAAAATCGCGTGCGCCATCTGCTCAACCAGGGCTATCCCAGCACGCTGACGCTGGATAACTGCCTGATGCCGCAAATTTGCCGTGCCGCTAACCAGGGCGATGCGCTGGCCTGCGAAGTGATTGAGTATGTAGGGCGTTACCTCGGGAAAGCGATTGCGATTGCCATTAACCTGTTCAACCCACAAAAGGTGGTATTGGCCGGGGAAATCACCGACGCAGACAAAGTGCTGTTCCCGGCGATTGAAGGCTGCATTAATACCCAGGCGCTGAATGCCTTCCGCAAAAACCTGCCGGTGGTTCGTTCCGAACTGGATCACCGTTCCGCTATTGGCGCCTTTGCCCTGGCGAAACGTGCGATGCTGAATGGTATTTTGCTGCAGCACCTGCTGGAAGAATAATTGAAGCCTGCCGTCTGGCGGGCCCGACCGGAAACTAATATGACCATCAAAAGCGTAATCTGTGACATCGACGGCGTGTTGATGCACGACAATACCGCCGTGAAAGGCGCGAATGAGTTTCTGCAACGCATCCTTGAAAAAGAGATGCCGCTGGTAGTGCTGACCAACTATCCGTCGCAAACCGCTCAGGATCTGGCAAACCGTTTTGCCAATGCAGGTGTCGAGGTACCGGATTCGGTGTTCTATACCTCGGCGATGGCGACCGCCGATTTCCTGCGCCGTCAGGAAGGCAAAAAAGCCTACGTGATTGGCGAAGGCGCGCTGATTCATGAACTGTATAAAGCCGGATTTACCATCACCGATGTGAATCCCGATTTTGTGATCGTCGGCGAGACGCGCTCCTTTAACTGGGAAATGATGCACAAAGCGGCTTTCTTTGTGGCCAATGGCGCACGCTTTATCGCCACCAACCCGGATACCCATGCACGCGGTTTTGTGCCAGCCTGCGGTGCACTCTGCGCCGGTATCGAAACCATCTCTGGTCGCAAACCGTTTTATGTCGGCAAACCGAGCCCGTATATCATGCGCGCTGCGCTTAATAAGATGCATGCCCACTCGGAAGAGACGGTGATTGTCGGCGATAACCTGCGCACCGATATTCTGGCCGGATTCCAGGCGGGGCTGGAAACCATTCTGGTGCTCTCCGGGGTTTCGACGCTGAGTGACATTGATGCGATGCCTTTCCGCCCTGACTGGATTTACCCTTCAGTGGCCGATATCGACCTGTTCTAAACCTGCTCTTATCGCGTTTACTTATCGCCCTGCCCGCACGCCCTGTGAGCAGGGCGTTTGTTTTTGCATCCCTTTATCATGATTCAGTGCAACGTTAATTGCGCAGGAAATCATCCAAAACGCCAATTCATTAGACACCATCTAATTTAATCGACATTAAATTAGATAAAATTCAATTTTTAAGCCATCACAACAATCTTTTTATCAAAAGATCGCAATTTCACTTGCGTTAACACCACCAGATAGCGCATTTTCTTATACATCACGCAGTCAAGGCTGCCGGACAAACGTAGAAATAACATCGCCGCAAGGTGAGATCAGGAGTCAGTTATGTGTTCGATTTTTGGTGTGCTGGATCTGAAAACCGATCCTGTTG
This sequence comes from Pantoea sp. S61, assembly GCF_016625145.1. NCBI lineage: Bacteria > Pseudomonadati > Pseudomonadota > Gammaproteobacteria > Enterobacterales > Erwiniaceae > Pantoea > Pantoea sp. S61. The sequence continues at coordinate 300,741 of NZ_JACVUO010000004.1, read as the reverse complement.
AATTGCGCAAGAAAGCGCTGGAGTGTTCCCGTCTGATGCGTCACCGTGGCCCGGATTGGTCTGGTGTGTATGCCGAGGACAACGCCATTCTGGTGCATGAGCGCCTGTCGATTGTTGACGTTAACAACGGTGCACAGCCGCTGTACAACGCTGACCACACCCACGTACTGGCCGTGAACGGCGAGATCTACAACCATCAGGCTTTGCGTGCTGAACTGAGCGATCGTTATGCGTTCCAGACCGGTTCTGACTGCGAAGTGATCCTCGCGCTGTACCAGGAAAAAGGTCTCGATTTCCTGGATGATCTGCAAGGTATGTTCGCCTTTATTCTGTGGGACAGCGTGAAGCAGCAGTATCTGATTGGCCGTGACCACATCGGGATTATCCCACTGTACATGGGCAACGATGAGCACGGTAACCTGTTTGTCGCCTCAGAAATGAAAGCGCTGGTGCCGGTTTGCCGCACCATTAAAGAATTCCCGCCGGGAAGCTTCCTGTGCAGCAGCGATGGCGAAATCCGTCGTTACTGGCAGCGCGACTGGATGGATTTCTCTGCCGTTGCCGAGAACACCACTGACGCTGCGGGTCTGAAGCATGCGCTGGAAGAGTCAGTGAAAAGCCACCTGATGTCTGACGTGCCTTATGGCGTGCTGCTGTCTGGCGGCCTCGACTCCTCCATCATTTCTGCCGTGACCAAGCGCTTTGCGGCAAAACGTGTGGAAGATGAAGACAAAAGTGATGCCTGGTGGCCACAGCTGCACTCTTTTGCTGTCGGTCTGGAAGGCTCACCTGATCTGAAAGCGGCCAAATCCGTGGCGGAACATCTGGGCACCGTGCACCACGAGATTCACTTTACCGTGCAGGAAGGTCTGGATGCGATTCGCGATGTGATTTACCACATCGAAACCTATGACGTCACCACCATTCGCGCTTCAACGCCGATGTATTTGATGTCGCGTAAAATCAAGGCAATGGGCATCAAAATGGTGCTGTCTGGTGAAGGCGCGGACGAAGTGTTTGGCGGCTACCTGTATTTCCACAAAGCACCGAACGCTCAGGAATTCCACGAAGAGAACGTGCGTAAATTGCTGGCGCTGCACATGTTTGACTGTGCGCGTGCCAACAAAGCGATGTCTGCATGGGGCGTTGAAGCGCGCGTACCGTTCCTCGACAAGAAATTCCTCGACGTGGCGATGCGCATCAACCCGGAAGACAAAATGTGTGGCAGCAACGGCAAGATGGAGAAACACATTCTGCGTGAGTGCTTCTCTTCTTACCTGCCGGAGAGCGTCGCATGGCGTCAGAAAGAGCAGTTCTCTGATGGTGTAGGCTACAGCTGGATCGATAGCCTGAAAGAGGTGGCGGCGAAGCAGATTACCGATCAGCAACTTTCTACCGCGCACTTCCGTTTCCCGTACAACACGCCGAACTCGAAAGAAGCGTATTTGTACCGCGAAATCTTTGAAGAGCTGTTCCCGATCGCCAGCGCGGCAGAGTGTGTACCGGGCGGTCCATCCGTTGCCTGTTCATCTGCCAAAGCGATTGAGTGGGATGAAGCCTTCAAAAACATGGATGACCCATCTGGTCGTGCTGTAGGTGTGCATCAGTCCGCCTACAAATAAGCTTGTGAATGAGTAGGATAAGGGGTCTGTAAAGGCCCCTTTTTGTTTTCATCGCCGATGTTACGTTAGAAAACTGCTGAATAAATCGCCACCCTGGTTACAAGCCAGTCAAACAGGCGTTTTAAGGCAAAAAACGGCAAAAAACTTGTTGACGCTACAAAGCTCAATACGCATAATGCGCCCCGCAACGCCGATGAAGGTTAGCGAAAAAAGATGGCTACGTAGCTCAGCTGGTTAGAGCACATCACTCATAATGATGGGGTCACAGGTTCAAATCCCGTCGTAGCCACCATCTTTTCGCGGGAGTGGCGAAATTGGTAGACGCACCAGATTTAGGTTCTGGCGCCGCAAGGTGTGCGAGTTCAAGTCTCGCCTCCCGCACCATTTCAGTCTTCGGCAGCCGGATGGGGTATCGCCAAGCGGTAAGGCACTGGTTTTTGATACCAGCATTCCCAGGTTCGAATCCTGGTACCCCAGCCAATCCGATATTTACTCGTGGATGCGAGTCGACAGATGGGATATCGCCAAGCGGTAAGGCACCGGTTTTTGATACCGGCATTCCCTGGTTCGAATCCAGGTATCCCAGCCATTATCGGATGCAGTAAGCAGTAAACTCAGGCTACGTAGCTCAGCTGGTTAGAGCACATCACTCATAATGATGGGGTCACAGGTTCAAATCCCGTCGTAGCCACCAAATTTTTGGGGTGTCGCCAAGCGGTAAGGCTCTGGTTTCTGATACCAGCATTCCGGGGTTCGAATCCCTGCACCCCAGCCAAATTGCACAATAAAGCCCGCTTTTGCGGGCTTTATTGTTTTCTGCTTCCGGTTAAAACAAAGAGCGCCTTGCGACGCTCTGACACCTATAGGCCCAACGCGTACTTCAGCGCCTTACGTTTCAGCGCTCCGGCATTCTCCGCTGCAATCAATCCCAGATTACGCACAAAACGCAATGGGGCCAGCGTGTTGCTAAAGGCAAAATAGAACAGATCCATCCCGCCCTGCATCAGCAAATTATCTTTATAACGTTGACGATGATAACGCTGTAACACCGCGTCCGATGACCACAACTGTGCCTGGCTGCGCGCTTCCACCAACGTATTGATTAATGCATCAACGTCACGATAGCCGAGGTTGACGCCCTGTCCCGCGAGGGGATTGATGGTGTGTGCCGCATCACCCACCAGCGCTAATCCTGGTAAGACATAGCGGGTAGCGTGGCGACGAACCAAAGGGAATGAGGCAGCTTTCTTGACCTGAACCCGCCCAACGCGTGCCGGAAAATGGGCGTGAATCTCTTTTTCAAGCTGTGACAATGGCAACGCCTGTAGCTGGCGAATACGCGCCGGTGCGTCATACCACACCAGAGAAGCATGGCGATCAAACAGCGGCAGAAAAGCACGTGGCCCCTCTGGCGTAAATTGCTGCCAGGTCGAATCCCCCGTATCATGCTCACATTCGACGCTAATCAGCATGCAGGACTGCGCGTATTGCCAGCCACGCACCCCAATTCCCGCCAGCTGGCGCACGCGCGAGTTGGCGCCATCCGCGCCAACCACCAGCCGCGTATCCAGCGTGGTGCCATTATCCAGCTGAACCTGCCAGCCGCCGCGATGCGATTGAAGCTGTTGCAGGCTGGCGGGGCAGATCAGCGTGATCCCCTCTTCCTGCATCTTTTCCCACAGCGCACGTTGCAGCACGCTGTTTTCCACCATATATCCCAGCTCAGGCAAGCCCAGCGAGGCGGCATCAAAGGTCACATGTGCACTTTGCCACTCCCAGGTTTCGAGCTTGCGATAAGGCGCACAGCGCATCGCCTGCACGCGTTCCCACACATTCAATTGACGCAGCAGTGCTACCGACGAGGCTCCAATCGCGGAAATGCGAACATCGGGCGGGCTTGCGGCATTAAACGCAGCGGGTTCAGCACGTTCAATCACCGCCACACGAAATTGCTGCTGTGCCAGTCCACAAGCCAGCGCGGCACCGACCATACCGCCGCCCACCACCACCACATCAAAATGTGAATCCTGCATTGACTCTAATCCTTCTGCTTGCCGTGATAGCTCACGTCATCACGTTGATAGATAAAGTGTACCGGAAATTTGCTGCACAATCTCAGGCCCTGCTGTGCTGGTCACAACAGCAGCAAAGCATTACAATACGCGCCCTGCACTTCCCTGCTCTGAATCAATGGCTAGTTCGATGACCAAAAAACTGCATATTAAAACCTGGGGCTGTCAGATGAATGAGTACGATTCATCAAAGATGGCCGATCTGCTGAACAGTACGCACGGTTACACCCTGACCGAGGATGCTGAAGAGGCGGATGTACTGCTGCTCAACACCTGCTCGATCCGTGAGAAGGCGCAGGAGAAGGTTTTCGCCCTGTTAGGACGCTGGAAGAAATTGAAAGCGATCAATCCTGACGTGATTATTGGCGTCGGCGGCTGTGTCGCTTCGCAGGAAGGTGAACGCCTGCGTGAACGCGCCAATTGCGTGGATATTGTGTTTGGTCCACAGACGCTGCATCGCTTGCCAGAGATGCTGAATCAGGTGCGCGGGACGAAAAGCCCGGTGATTGACATCAGCTTCCCGGAAATCGAGAAATTTGACCGTCTGCCAGAACCGCGTGCAGAAGGCCCGACGGCCTTTGTCTCCATTATGGAAGGCTGTAACAAATACTGTACTTTCTGCGTGGTGCCTTACACCCGAGGCGAGGAAGTGAGCCGTCCCTGTGACGATATTCTGTTGGAAATCGCGCAACTGGCTGCGCAGGGCGTGCGAGAAGTGAATTTACTGGGCCAAAACGTCAACGCCTATCGCGGCACGACCTTTGATGACCAGCTCTGCAGCTTCGCGGAACTGTTGCGTCTGGTGGCGGCCATTGATGGCATTGACCGCATCCGCTTTACCACCAGCCATCCGATTGAATTCACTGATGACATTATTGATGTCTACCGTGACACGCCAGAGCTGGCGAGCTTCCTGCACTTACCCGTTCAGAGCGGTGCCGATCGTATCCTGACGCTGATGAAGCGTGCGCACACCGCGCTGGAATATAAAGCCATCGTCCGCAAGCTGCAGAAAGCACGTCCTGATATTCAGATGAGTTCAGATTTCATCATTGGTTTCCCTGGCGAAACGCAGCAGGATTTTGAGCAGACCATGAAACTGGTGGGCGACGTGAATTTCGATGTCAGCTTCAGCTTTATCTACTCGGCCCGTCCGGGTACGCCTGCCGCTGATTTGCCTGACGATGTTTCGGAAGAAGAGAAAAAGCAGCGCCTGTATATTCTGCAGGATCGCCTCAATCAGCAGGCGATGGCGTGGAGTCGTCGCATGCTCGGCACCACGCAGCGTGTGCTGATTGAAGGTATCTCACGTAAAAATGTCATGGAACTCACCGGGCGCACCGACAACAACCGCGTGGTGAACTTCGAAGCGCCGGTTGAAATGATCGGTAAGTTTGTCGACGTGGAAATTGTCGATGTTCATGCCAACTCGCTGCGCGGCAAACTGATCCGCACCGAAGATGAAATGGCCTTGCGTGTCAGCCAAAGCCCCGATGCCGTCATAGCCCGTACACGCCGTGAAAATGACATCGGTGTCGGTCTCTACCAACCTTGATATCCCACGCTTTGCGCGGCAGTGCACAAGATGCTGCCGCCCGTTTCATCCCGTGCCCCTTGCATTCCACCTGCAACGCCCAAATATCGCTTTTGCAACTTGCAGCCGGGCCTTGCCCCATAAATAATTCCGTATATACCCTAAATCATTCAAGGTTCATGAAGGCGGCAAGGGAATGAATCCCCTGGAGCTTACTCCGGTAAGTGACTGGGGTGAATGAGTGCAGCCAACGCACCTGCACCTTGAAATATGACGGGTATAGATGCTTATGTCTGTAATGATGCATTGGATACACCTTCTTCAACTGGCCCTGAGTGACCCAAAGGATTCATTTGAATATCGAAACTCGTGAAATCGCCCTTGAACCGGCTGATAACCGCCGACTGATGAGCCTGTGCGGTCCGTTTGATGACAATGTGAAGCAGCTGGAAAAACGCCTCGGTGTCGAAATCAACCGCCGGGACAACCATTTCAAACTGGTGGGCCGATCGCTCAGCGTCGACGCGGCCATCAACATTCTGCGTGACCTGTACGTGAGCACCGCACCTGTGCGTGGTCAAATCCCGGATATTGAACCGGACCAGGTGCATCTGGCGATCAAAGAGAGCCGTGTACTGGAGCAAACCGCCGAAAGCGTGCCGGAGTTTGGTAAGGCGATACACATCAAAACCAAGCGCGGTGTGATTAAACCTCGTACGCCAAACCAGGCACAGTACGTGGCGAATATCCTCGACCATGACATCACCTTCGGTGTGGGTCCAGCCGGTACCGGTAAAACCTATCTGGCGGTGGCCGCTGCTGTTGATGCCCTCGAACGTCAGGAAATTCGCCGTATTCTGTTGACGCGTCCTGCGGTAGAGGCCGGTGAGAAACTGGGCTTCCTGCCGGGAGACCTGAGCCAGAAAGTCGATCCTTATCTGCGTCCGCTCTACGATGCCTTGTTTGAAATGCTCGGCTTTGAGCGCGTGGAAAAGCTGATGGAGCGCAATGTCATTGAAGTGGCCCCGCTCGCTTACATGCGCGGCCGCACACTCAATGACGCCTTTGTGATTCTCGATGAGAGTCAGAACACCACCATCGAGCAGATGAAGATGTTCCTGACACGTATCGGTTTCAACTCCAAAGCGGTGATCACCGGTGACGTCACACAGATTGACCTGCCGCGCAGCACCAAATCCGGCCTGCGTCATGCCATTGAGGTTTTGGCGGAAGTCGATGAAATCAGTTTTAACTTTTTCCACAGCGAAGACGTGGTGCGTCATCCGGTTGTCGCACGCATCGTGAATGCTTATGAAGCGTGGGAAGAAGCCGATCAGAAACGCCGTGACAAACTGGCAGAAGAGCGCAAGCGTGAAGCGCTGGCGTCTCAACTTGCCGCCCCATCCAGCCCGCAGGAGCCTTCATGAGCGCGGTGATTTTAGATTTACAGTTGGCCTGTGCCGATGAAAATGGCCTGCCAGCCGAACCTGCTTTCCAGCGCTGGCTCGAAGCTGCCGTTACGCCTTTCCAGCCGGAAAGTGAAGTCACCATCCGTTTGGTGGATGAAGCGGAGAGTCATGAGCTTAATCTGACTTATCGCGGTAAGGATAAGCCGACCAACGTGCTCTCTTTCCCGTTTGAAGCGCCACCCGGGATTGAGTTGCCACTGCTGGGCGACCTGATTATTTGTCGTCAGGTTGTTGAGCAAGAAGCGGAAGAACAAGGCAAAACCGTTGAAGCCCACTGGGCTCATATGGTGGTCCACGGTACGCTACATCTGCTGGGCTATGACCATATTGAAGACGAAGAAGCCGAAGAAATGGAGGCGCTGGAGACCGAGATAATGCTTGCTCTTGGTTATCCTGACCCGTACATTTCGGAGAAAGAAGACGCCTGATCCCCTTAGGTTCAGGTTATTGCGCTGCTGGCGCGGATGCCAGCAGTTCCTTTCCCTCACCAGAGAGAACGAAATAAAAACGCCATGAGCGACGACCATTCTCAAAACAGCGACGCACCCAGTAGTAAAAAGGGATTTTTCTCCCTGTTAATTAACCAACTTTTTCACGGTGAACCTAAAAACCGTGATGAGCTACTGGGACTGATCCGCGATTCTGAGCAAAAAGAGCTGATCGATCAGGACACCCGCGACATGCTCGAAGGGGTTCTGGATATTGCCGAACAGCGTGTGCGTGACATCATGATCCCGCGCTCCCAGATGATCACCCTTAAACGCAACCAAAGCCTTGAAGAGTGTCTCGCGGTCATTATTGATTCCGCCCACTCACGCTTCCCGGTGATCAGCGAAGATAAAGACCACGTCGAAGGCATTTTGATGGCCAAAGACCTGCTGCCGTTTATGAGCAGCGCGTCTGAACCTTTCAGCATTGAGAAAGTGCTGCGCACCGCCGTTGTCGTGCCTGAAAGTAAGCGTGTCGACCGCATGCTGAAAGAGTTCCGTTCCCAGCGCTATCATATGGCGATCGTCATTGATGAATTCGGTGGCGTTTCCGGGCTGGTCACGATTGAAGATATCCTCGAATTGATTGTCGGTGAAATTGAAGATGAATATGACGATGAAGAAGATCGTGATATCCGTCAGTTAAACCGCCATACCTATACCGTACGTGCGCTTGCGCCTATCGAGGATTTTAACGAGGTATTTGGTACCAGCTTCAGTGATGATGAAGTGGATACCATTGGCGGTCTGGTGATGCAGGGATTCGGCCACCTTCCCGCGCGCGGTGAGAGCATCGACATTGATGGTTACCAATTCAAAGTCGCGATGGCCGACAGCCGCCGTATCATCCAGGTGCATGTGAAAATTCCGGAAGACTCTCCACAACCGCAACTGGAAGACGAATAATTTTATGGCTTTAGCCTCTCTATACTCGCAGCAGCGGGTTCGCCTGCTGCTGGCTTTGATTACGGGTGCCGTTGGCACCCTTTCCTTTTCTCCCTACGATTTTTGGCCTGCCGCATTAGTTTCCCTGGCGGGACTGCAGTTGCTACTACTGGATCGCCGCAGCCCACAAGCCGCTGCGATTGGCTTCGTCTGGGGCTTTGGTCTGTTCGGCAGTGGCATTAATTGGGTTTACGTCAGCATCGCCACCTTCGGCGGTATGCCCGGCCCGGTTAACATCTTCCTGGTGATATTGCTGGCCGCTTATCTCGCCATCTATCCGATGCTGTTTGCGGCGGTACTTAATCGCCTGTGGCCCCGCGCGACCTTGTGGCGTCTGGTGTTAGCTGCACCGGCATTGTGGCAAATCAGCGAATTCCTGCGTGGCTGGATTCTGACCGGATTCCCGTGGCTGCAGTTCGGCTATAGCCAGATCGACGGTCCGCTCAAAGGCCTTGCGCCGCTGGCAGGCGTCGAAACCATCACTTTCCTGTTAATGATGATCGCCGGTCTGCTGGTGCATGCGCTTTATCATCGCACGGTGAAGAGCCTGGTGGCCGCCGCAGTATTGTTGCTGCTGCCATGGCCACTGCGCATGTTGCAATGGTATCAGCCGTTGCCGGAACGCAGCGTGGATGTGGCGATGGTACAAGGCAACATTCCACAGTCGATGAAGTGGGATCCGCAGCAGTTGCTGAATACGTTGCGCGTGTACACCTCTTACAGCCAGCCTTATATGGGCAAAGCGCCCATCATTATCTGGCCTGAATCGGCGATTACCGACCTGGAAAGCAATCAGCAGCCGTTCCTCAAAGCGCTGGACGCAGAACTGCGCGAGCGCGGCAGCTCGTTAATTACCGGGATTGTCGATTCACGCGTTGAAGGGGATAACCGCTACCACGATTACAACTCCGTGATTGTGCTGGGCGGCGAGCAACCTTACAGCTACCAAAGCCATAACCGTTATCAGAAAAACCATCTGGTGCCGTTCGGGGAGTTTGTGCCGCTTGAAGACTTGCTGCGTCCGCTGGCGCCGTTCTTCGATCTGCCAATGTCGTCGTTCAGCCGTGGCGCCTATGTGCAGCCGCAGTTGAAGGTGGCGGGTTATGACCTCACCAGCGCCATCTGCTACGAGATTGTGTTGGGCGAGCAGGTACGCGCTAACTTCCGCCCTAATACCAATTTCCTGCTGACGGTGTCTAACGATGCCTGGTTTGGTCACTCCATCGGCCCATGGCAGCACTTCCAGATGGCGCGTATGCGTGCACTGGAACTGGGCCGTCCACTGTTGCGATCCACCAATAACGGTGTCACGGCGGTGGTGAATGCCAACGGCGAGGTTGAAAAAGAGATCCCGCAGTTTACGCGTGATGTGCTGGAAGCCAGGGTGACACCCACCACCGGTGAGACCCCTTATGCCAAAGCAGGCATCTGGCCGGTATGGATTCTGACGTTGATCGGCATCGTCCTGGCGATTATTCGTCGCCGCCACTGACACTTCGATCACACTCTGACAGGCGAAGTGCTCACTTCGCCTTTTTTTTGCGCTGTTTTCCGCTCCCATCGGCTACGCTTTACCAGATTCTCTGCTGGCTTTTTCGCGCATTTCACCGTGCTGGCACGATCATTGCTAATTATTTCAGTGATTTTATCAACATCAGCGTTTTGTCAGCGTAATGCCATGTTCGCGCACTATTATTTGGCACTGACACGCACCGAAACGGCGCAATGGCTTTTCATTGCCTCTTAATGGTGCGGAGCGGCTCGCAAAAAACAAACTTTTTTGTTTCATTGCGTTAACAATTCGCTATGTTAATCACTATCCTGCGCGCAGTTGCGCTAAGGGATAACTAAAAAAGCAGCACGAAATACACACAACATCACAATCTGCGCAGTTTATGTTCTGCGCGACATCCATTCAAAGGAGTAGGAACATGCAGACACGCAAAGTGGCATTATCTCTTCTGCTGTTGGGAGCAGCAGCGGGAGCGGCCCAGGCGGAAGATCTCACCGGCACCCTGAAAAAAATTAATGATAGCGGCGTGATCGTCGTTGGGCATCGTGAGTCATCAGTTCCCTTTTCTTACTACGACAACCAGCAAAAAGTGGTTGGCTATTCACAAGACTACTCAAACGCCATCGTAGCGGCGATCAAAGCCAAACTGAACAAGCCTGATCTTCAGGTAAAAATGCTGCCGATCACCTCTCAGAACCGTATCCCACTACTGCAGAACGGCACTTACGATTTTGAATGTGGTTCTACCACCAACAACCTGGAGCGTCAGCAGCAAGCCGCCTTCTCCGATACCGTATTTATCATCGGTACGCGTCTGCTGGTGAAGAAAGGTGGCGACATCAAAGATTTCGCGGACCTGAAAGGCAAAACCGTTGTCGTGACCTCTGGTACCACTTCTGAAGTTCTGCTGCACAAGCTGAACGATGAGAAGAAAATGGACATGCGCATCATCAGCGCCAAAGACCATGGCGATTCTTTCCGTACGCTGGAAACCGGTCGTGCCGTGGCCTTTATGATGGATGATGCCCTGCTGGCGGGTGAACGTGCCAAAGCGAAGAAACCAGATAACTGGGAAATTACCGGCACTCCACAGTCAAAAGAAGCTTACGGCTGCATGCTGCGTAAAGAAGACCCGCAGTTCAAACAGCTGATGGATGAAACCATCGCGAAAGCGCAGACCTCGGGTGAAGCCGCTAAGTGGTTCGATACCTGGTTCAAACAGCCGATTCCACCGAAGAATCTGAACATGAACTTTGAGCTGTCATCCGACATGCAGGCACTGTTCAAAGCACCAAACGACAAAGCACTCTGAATTAACAATGAAAACAAGGGCAGTTAGGCTGCCCTCTCGATTGCTGAACACGCGGTGCGGACAGACAGACTGCAACAGGTCGTTCCCCTGAAGCAGGACGCAAGACACCGCTCAACAATCTTATGGGTAGCCTCGCTACCCTTTTTTTACCGGAGCTCGTTATGGGTATCGATTGGAACTGGGGCATCTTTTTACAACAGGCCCCGTTCGGCAATACGACCTACCTCGGCTGGCTGTGGTCCGGATTTCAGGTTACCGTTGCGGTTTCCTGCTGCGCCTGGATTATCGCCTTCCTGGTAGGTTCCTTCTTTGGCATTCTGCGTACCGTGCCCAATCGACTGCTGTCGACCATTGGTACCTGCTACGTGGAACTGTTTCGTAATATCCCGCTGATCGTCCAGTTCTTCTTCTGGTATCTGGTGGCGCCAGAACTGGTTGGCGAAAAACTGGGGATGTGGTTTAAAGCAGAACTGGACCCCAATATTCAGTTCTTTGTTTCCTCAACCATTTGCCTCGGCTTGTTCACTGCTGCCCGTGTTTGCGAACAGGTCCGTGCCGCGATTCAATCACTGCCACGCGGTCAGAAAAACGCAGGGTTGGCGATGGGACTGACGCTGCCGCAAACTTATCGCTACGTGCTGCTGCCTAATGCCTATCGCGTGATTGTGCCGCCGATGACCTCGGAAATGCTGAACCTGGTGAAAAACTCTGCCATCGCTTCGACCATTGGTCTGGTGGATATGGCGGCGCAGGCCGGTAAGTTGCTCGACTACTCGGCGCACGCCTATGAATCCTTCACCGCCATTACCCTGGCTTACGTGGGTATTAACCTGGTGATCATGCTGATTATGAGTTTGGTAGAACGTAAAATTCGCCTGCCCGGCAATCTGGGAGGCAAATAATGTACGATTTTGACTGGAGTTCGATTACTCCCAGCCTGCCCTATTTGTGGAATGGCTTGATCATCACCTTCAAGATTACCGCCGTCGCCGTGGTGTTCGGCATTATCTGGGGCACGATTCTGGCCGTGATGCGTCTGTCGCCGTTCGCGCCGATTCGCTGGTTCGCTAAGCTGTACGTCAACCTGTTCCGCTCCGTGCCGCTGGTGATGGTGCTGCTGTGGTTCTATCTGGTGGTGCCTGCATTACTGCAACAGGTATTGGGACTTTCCCCCAAAACTGACATTCGCCTGATTTCCGCCATGATCGCTTTTGCACTGTTCGAAGCGGCCTACTATTCGGAAATCATCCGTGCGGGTATCCAGAGCATCTCACGCGGACAGTCGAATGCTGCGCTGGCGTTGGGTATGACGCACTGGCAATCAATGAAATTGATCATCCTGCCGCAGGCGTTCCGCGCCATGGTGCCACTGCTGCTGACGCAGGGCATTGTGTTGTTCCAGGATACGTCGCTAGTGTATGTGTTAAGCCTGGCTGACTTCTTCCGTACCGCTTCGACGATTGGCGAACGTGACGGTACCCAGGTTGAAATGGTTCTGTTTGCCGGTCTGGTCTATTTTGTGATCAGCCTGAGCGCTTCGCTGTTGGTTAGCTATCTGAAAAGAAAGAGGACGGTTTAAATGATTAGCCTGAAAAATGTTTCTAAGTGGTATGGTCACTTTCAGGTGCTGACCAACTGCTCCACCGAAGTGAAAAAAGGTGAAGTAGTGGTGGTCTGTGGACCGTCCGGCTCAGGTAAGTCAACCTTGATTAAAACGGTGAATGGTCTGGAACCGGTGCAGGAAGGCAGCATTCAAGTTAACGGTACCGAAGTGAACAACAAGAAAACCAACCTGGCGCAACTGCGCAGCAAGGTCGGTATGGTGTTCCAGCACTTCGAACTGTTCCCGCACCTCAGCATTGTCGATAACCTGGTGCTGGCGCAGGTCAAGGTGTTAAAGCGTGATAAAGCCGCTGCGCGTGAGAAGGGTCTCAAGCTGCTGACGCGTGTTGGTCTGGCTGCGCATGCGGAGAAGTTCCCAGGACAGCTCTCGGGCGGCCAGCAACAGCGTGTGGCGATTGCCCGTGCGCTGTGTATGGACCCCATCGCGATGCTGTTTGACGAACCGACATCTGCGCTCGACCCAGAGATGATCAACGAAGTGCTGGACGTCATGGTGGAGTTGGCGAACGAAGGCATGACCATGATGGTGGTGACGCACGAGATGGGCTTTGCGCGCAAAGTGGCCAATCGCGTGATCTTTATGGATGAAGGGAAAATTGTCGAAGACACTAACAAAGATGACTTCTTTAATAACCCGCAGTCCGACCGCGCAAAAGACTTCCTCGCGAAGATCCTGCATTAATTAGCGCCATCCATCGCGCCGCTGCATGGCTGTGATTTCCCATCAAGCACGCAGCGGCGCGATTCATCTTAGGGTTTTCTGCTCATTAAGGTTCAAAAGGCTGACGCTGGAAATGATCGTGCCCACACTGCGGGCAGCGCGTTAAGCTCTCCGGTGTATAGATCGCCCGGGTAAAACCGCACTTCTCACACACCAGGTTGCCCAATCCCACCACTTCACCGCTTTGATAAACACCGTGATGTCGTAGATCCTGAAACACCTCGCGCCACTCTAACTGGCTTTTGTCCGTGATATCCGCCAGTTCTTTCCACACGCTCTCGCGAATCACGCGCAAAAATACGGAGTCACCGAGCACATCTGAAGATTCCTGATAGCTGAGCGCGAACTCGTGTAGATCGCGCCTGACTGCCCGCATCACCTCATTCACTTCAGAAGAGGTCAGCGTCTTTTTCGCTAATAAATCCTGCCGTGCCTCAGCAACCAGGGCATCAACATCACGCTCGCCCTGCTCCAGCCGCTGGGTTAATGCCGCTATCGTTGCACGATACTCCTGCGCCACGTTATTCATTTTGTTCTCCTTTCCGCGGGAATAGCTGATAGTAAGTTTAGCTGTTCTGTCATATTTGCCGTGACGAAAGCGGAGTAAATCGCAAAAGGGTGAAAGCGGCGGCGCATTGAGTAGAAATCCGCTCTGCCGGGGCGTGAAATGTTGTTGAGGAAGAGCCTTATGGGTATGCTATGCGGATCTAAATGTATGCGAACCCGTCATACTTCAAGTCGCAGGTGCGTTGGCTGCACGTGTTCACGCCGTCGCTTACTTCGTTAAGCGCGAGTGTAATCACACCTTTGCCGCCTTCCTGTGACGCGAACTATTCAGGGTTAACGATTTTCATAAAGGACCACAGGCAGCCATGCAAGAGCAATACCGCCCGGAAGAGATAGAATCCCGCGTCCAACAGCACTGGGACGAAAACGAAACCTTTAAAGTGACCGAGCAGGAAGGCAAAGAGAAATACTACTGCCTTTCTATGCTGCCCTATCCTTCTGGCCGCCTACACATGGGCCACGTGCGTAACTACACCATCGGCGATGTGATTGCGCGCTATCAGCGCATGCTGGGTAAAAATGTCCTGCAGCCGATTGGCTGGGATGCATTTGGTCTGCCAGCCGAAGGCGCTGCGGTAAAAAACAACACCGCGCCCGCACCATGGACTTATGACAACATCGAATACATGAAGAACCAGCTCAAACTGCTGGGCTTTGGCTATGACTGGAGCCGTGAATTGGCGACCTGCCAGCCAGAGTACTATCGCTGGGAACAGTGGTTCTTCACCAAGCTGTATGAAAAAGGCATGGTCTACAAAAAGACCTCAGCGGTGAACTGGTGCCCACATGACCAAACCGTGCTGGCTAACGAACAGGTTATCGACGGCTGCTGCTGGCGCTGTGACACCAAAGTTGAGCGCAAAGAGATCCCTCAGTGGTTCGTGAAAATCACCGCTTACGCGGAAGAGCTGCTCAACGATCTGGATAAGCTGGAAGACTGGCCTGAAACGGTCAAGACCATGCAGCGTAACTGGATTGGTCGTTCTGAAGGCGTGGAAATCACTTTCGATGTGGCGTACAGCGAAGAGAAATTAACGGTTTACACCACACGTCCGGACACCTTCCTCGGTGCGACCTACGTTGCGGTGGCAGCCGGTCACCCACTGGCGCGCCAGGCTGCGGCCAGCAACCCTGCGTTGTCTGATTTTATCGCCGAGTGCAGCACCACAAAAGTGGCTGAAGCGGATATGGCGACGATGGAGAAGAAAGGCATGGCCACCGGCCTGTTTGCTATCCATCCGCTGACGGGCGAAGAGATCCCAGTCTGGGTTGCTAACTTTGTCCTGATGGAATACGGCACCGGCGCAGTCATGGCAGTGCCAGGGCATGACCAGCGTGACTGGGAGTTCGCCACCAAGTACAACCTGAACATCAAGCCAGTGATCCTGAATCTGGATGGTTCAACGCCTGACCTGAGCGAAGCGGCGATGACCGATAAAGGCGCGCTGTTCAACTCGGGTGAGTTCAACGGTCTGGATCATCAGGCAGGCTTCAACGCCATTGCTGATGCATTGGCGGCGAAAGGCGTTGGCGTGCGTAAAGTCAACTATCGTCTGCGCGACTGGGGTGTGTCCCGTCAGCGTTACTGGGGTGCGCCAATCCCAATGGTGACACTGGAAGACGGCACGGTGATGCCAACGCCAGAAGATCAGCTGCCAGTGATTCTGCCAGAAGATGTGGTGATGGACGGTATCACCAGCCCGATCAAAGCCGATCCTGAGTGGGCGAAAACCACGGTTAACGGCCAGCCAGCGCTGCGCGAAACCGATACCTTTGACACCTTTATGGAGTCATCCTGGTATTACGCGCGTTACACCTGTGCCAACTACAACGAAGGCATGCTGGATCCTGCCGCCGCGAACTACTGGCTGCCAGTGGATCAGTATGTCGGTGGTATCGAACACGCCATCATGCACCTGATGTACTTCCGCTTCTACCACAAGCTGCTGCGTGACGCGGGCCTGGTGAACTCTGATGAGCCAGCCAAACGTCTGCTGTGTCAGGGCATGGTACTGGCCGATGCGTTCTATTACACCGGCGCGAGCGGCGAGCGTAACTGGGTTTCTCCGGTTGATGTTAGCGTTGAGCGCGATGAAAAAGGTCGTATTGTTAAGGCTGTCGACAACGCAGGCCGCGAAGTGGTTTATGCCGGCATGAGCAAGATGTCCAAGTCGAAAAACAACGGCATCGATCCACAGCTGATGGTTGAACGTTACGGTGCCGATACCGTGCGTCTGTTCATGATGTTTGCTTCACCAGCAGAAATGACGCTGGAATGGCAGGAATCTGGTGTCGAAGGTGCGAACCGCTTCCTGAAGCGCGTGTGGAAACTGGCCTACGAACACGTGGCGAAGGGTGCCACCGTGGCGCTGGACCTCAATGCACTGAACGACGATCAGAAAGCGCTGCGTCGCGATCTGCACAAAACCATCGCCAAGGTGGCCGATGACGTGGGTCGTCGCCAGACGTTCAACACCGCTATCGCTGCCATCATGGAGTTGATGAACAAGCTGACTCGTGCCCCGCAGGAGAGCGAGCAAGATCGCGCACTGATGCAGGAAGCGCTGGTGGCGGTCGTTCGTCTGCTCTATCCGTTCACGCCGCACGCCAGCTATGTGCTGTGGCAGGCGCTGGGTGGAGAAGGTAACGTAGATGAAGCCAGCTGGCCGGTTGCGGATGAATCCGCGATGGTAGAAGATTCACTGCTGGTCGTTGTACAGGTGAATGGCAAAGTGCGCGGCAAGATTACCGTTGCGCCGGATGCTACGCAGGAGCAGGTTCAGGCGCGTGCTGCGCAGGAGCACATTGTGGCGAAATATCTGGAAGGCGTCACACTTCGTAAAGTGATTTATGTCCCTGGCAAACTGCTTAACCTGGTCGTAGGTTAAGTTCAGGAGGAACTGTGCGACAACTGATTATCAGGCTGTTTGTCCTGCTTGCGGTGATGATCACCGCAGGCTGTGGTTTTCACCCGCGCGGCACCACCATGGTGCCAAACGAGATGAAAACGCTGATCGTCCAGAGTGGCGACCCGTATGGCCCAATGGCGCGCACCGTGCGCCAACAGCTGCGTATCAACGATGTCACCATTGTTGATGACAGCAAACAGGCCAGTGCCAAATACCCGACTCTGCGCTTAGGCGCAGAGGTGCAGGGACGTGATACCGCGTCAGTGTTTATCAGCGGCACCACTGCTGAGTATTCACTGGTAATGACAGTGACCGCGCAGGTTCTGATCCCGGGCAAAGGCATCTACCCGATCAGCACCACCGTGTACCGTTCTTTCTTCGACAACCCGAATGCCGCACTGGCGAAGGATGCCGAGCAAGACATGATCGTGCAGGAGATGCGTCAGCGTGCCGCCGAGCAACTGGTGCGTAAACTGTTAACGGTTCATGCCGCGCAGGAAAGCAACAAAGACACGTTGCCACAGCCGGAGGTCATCGCACCAGGTGAGAATTCACCAGAAGTGTCCTCTTCGTCAGCAACCAGTCTGCAATGATCAGGATTTATCCTGAACAACTGAGCGCGCAGCTTCGTGAGGGGCTGCGCGCCTGTTATTTTCTGACCGGCAATGAACCGCTGCTGATTCAGGAAAGTGCCGACGCCATTCGCGCGGCCTCCTCTTCTCAAGGCTTTGAAGAACACTTCAGTGTCACTCTCGATGCGCAAACCGACTGGGATGCGATCTTTGCCAGCTGTCAGGCACTCAGCCTGTTCACACAACGCCAGACCTTAACGCTGCAACTGCCAGAAAACGGTGCCAATGCAGCGATGGCCGAGCAACTGGTCAAACTCGCCAGCCTGCTGCACAGCGATATCCTGCTGGTGCTGCGCATGGCAAAACTGACCAAAGCGCAGGAAAACAGCGCCTGGTTTAAAGCGCTGAGCGCCCATGCCGTGCTGGTTCCCTGTCAGACGCCCGAACAAGCGCAGCTGCCGCGCTGGGTCGCGAGCCGCGCCAAAGCCATGAAGCTGAGTGTTGATGACGCGGCGATTCAACTGCTGTGCTACTGCTATGAAGGCAACCTGCTGGCGCTGGCGCAGGCGCTGGAGCGCTTGTCACTGCTGTGGCCGGATGGCAAGCTCACTCTGCCCCGGGTAGAGGACGCGGTGAATGACGCAGCACACTTCACCCCATTCCACTGGGTGGATGCCCTGCTGGCGGGAAAAAGCAAACGTGCCCTGCATATTCTGCATCAGCTGGAAAAAGAGGATGCTGAAGGGGTGATTTTGCTGCGCTCTCTGCAACGTGATTTGTTGACGCTGCTTCATTTGCAACGCAATCAGGGTAAACAGGGTCTGCGAGCGCTGATGGATCAACAACGCATCTGGCAGAACCGCCGCGCGCTGTTTACCGATGCGCTGCAACGCCTTGATGCACGTCGTCTGCAGCGTGCTGTGCATCTGCTCGCCGAACTGGAGCTGACCATGAAGCAGGATTACGGTCAAAACCTCTGGCCGCAGCTTGAAACCTTGTCGCTGCTGCTTTGCCACCGCGATTTTCCCCTAAGCTTTACTGATGTCTAAACTCTACGCGCTGTTCGGCGGCACCTTCGATCCTATCCACTTTGGCCACCTGCGCCCGGTGGAAGCGCTGGCGCAACAGGTAGGGCTAAAAAAGGTCACGCTGCTGCCCAACAACGTGCCACCGCATCGGCCACAGCCTGAAGCCAGTGCCCGGCAGCGCGTGGAAATGCTGCGCTGCGCGATTGCGACCCGCCCCTTGTTTGATATTGATACGCGCGAGCTGGAACGGGATACGCCGTCATGGACGGTCGCAACGCTTGAAGCACTCCGTGCGGAACGCGGAGCAGAACAGCCCCTCGGGTTTATCATCGGACAAGATTCTCTGCTAACGTTAGCCAAATGGCATCGCTGGCAGGATCTCCTCTCTCTGTGCCATCTGTTGGTGTGCCAGCGACCGGGCTATGCGACGCAGATGGAAACACCTGAGATGCAGCAGTGGCTGGATGTGCATCGGGCGCAGCACGCAGAGCAGTTGCATCATGCACCGGCAGGCCGTATCTGGCTGGCTGATACGCCGCTGTTCGACATCTCCGCCACGGAAATACGCCAGCGTCGTCACCTGGGGCAATCCTGCACCGATCTGCTGCCCGACGCGGTTATCGACTACATCGATCGCGCTGGCTTATATCGCGGTTGATCGTTGCGTGCTATACTGCGCCGCTTCATTTTAGGCTATGTTTTCCGGGCACTCAGCCTTCTCGTAATCACCTGTTTTTAAGGGGAACCTTTTGCAAGGTAAAGCACTCCAAGATTTCGTTATTGATAAGATTGACGATATTAAAGGCCAGGACATCATTGCTGTTGATGTTCAGGGCAAATCGAGCATCACCGATTGCATGATCATCTGCACCGGCACGTCGACGCGTCATGTGGTTTCGATCGCCGATCACGTGGTTCAGGAATCCCGTGCCGCGGGTTTAAAACCGCTGGGCGTTGATGGTAAAGCTGCCGCTGATTGGGTCGTCGTTGATCTTGGCGAAGTGATCGTACACGTGATGCAGGAAGAGAGCCGCCAGCTGTATGAGCTGGAAAAGCTCTGGAGCTAAGCCTTGAAACTGCAGCTTGTGGCCGTCGGCACCAAAATGCCTGACTGGGTTCAGACCGGTTTCATGGAGTATCTGCGCCGCTTCCCCAAGGATATGCCGTTTGAACTGACCGAAGTGCCCGCGGGTAAACGCGGCAAGAACGCGGACATCAAGCGCATCCTGGAAAAAGAGGGTGAAGCGATGTTAGCGGCCGTCGGCAAAGGCAACCGCATCGTCACGCTGGATATTCCAGGGCAGCCGTGGGAAACCCCACAGCTGGCGCAACAGCTTGAGCGCTGGAAACAAGATGGCCGCGATGTCAGCTTGTTGATTGGCGGCCCGGAAGGACTGGCGCCGGCCTGTAAAGCCGCTGCCGAGCAAAGCTGGTCGCTGTCCACGTTGACGTTGCCTCACCCGCTGGTGCGTGTGCTGGTAGCCGAAAGCCTGTATCGTGCCTGGAGCATCACCACGAATCATCCTTATCACCGTGAATAAACGCCTGACAACCTCCAGACAATAAACGCAGCGGATGAAATTACAGAGCAACGCCTTTCGCGATTACACTGCCGAACAGAAACTCTTTGTCCGCCGGGCTTTGGTGGCTTTTGTTGGCATTTTCCTGCTCTCCAGCGTGCTGGTGGTCAACCTCTATCATCTGCAAATTCTGCGTTTTGACGATTACAGCACCCGTTCCAATGAGAACCGCATCAAGCTGGTGCCGGTTGCGCCCAGCCGCGGCATCATCTTTGATCGCAACGGCGTCCCGCTGGCGCTGAACCGCACCATTTACCAGGCTGAACTGGTGCCCGAAAAAGTCGATGACCTGAAGCAGACGCTGCAGGATCTGCGCCCGGTGCTCGATCTGACGGACGACGATCTCGACGCCTTTGAAAAAGAGCGTAAGCGCTCACGTCGTTTCACCTCCATTCCGGTTAAAACCGCACTCAACGAAGTGCAGGTGGCGCGCTTTGCCGTCAATCAGTACCGATTCCCCGGTGTGGAAGTGAAAGGTTATCAGCGCCGCTATTATCCCTACGGTCAGACGCTGACGCATGTGGTGGGCTACGTCTCTAAAATTAACGATCGTGACGTTAAACGCCTTGATGATGAAGGTAAATGGCCTAACTATGCCGCGACGCATGATATCGGCAAGCTCGGTATCGAAAACTATTACGAAGATGTGCTGCATGGCAAAACCGGCTATGAAGAGGTTGAAGTTAACAACCGTGGCCGGGTGATCCGTCAGTTGCATGAGCAATCTCCACAGGCCGGCCGTGATATCTACCTGACCGTTGACCTGAAACTGCAGCAGTATATCGAAACCTTGTTGACCGGCAGCCGCGCCGCCGTCGTGGTCAGCGATCCACGCACCGGTGAAATTCTGGCGCTGGTGTCCACACCCAGCTACGACCCCAATCTATTTGTTGATGGCATCTCCAGCAAGGATTACAAAGCCCTGCTGAGCGATGAGAACCGTCCGCTGTATAACCGCGCGTTACAGGCATCCTACCCGCCAGCTTCAACGGTGAAACCTTATGTTGCCGTCTCTGCGCTGAGTGCAGGGGTGATTAACCGCAATACCAGCCTGTTTGACCCCGGCTGGTGGCAATTGCCCGGTTCGGAAAAGCGCTACCGCGACTGGAAAAAATGGGGACACGGCCGTCTGAATGTCACCAAATCGCTGGAAGAATCTGCCGATACCTTCTTCTATCAGGTCGCCTACGATATGGGCATCGATCGCCTGTCTGAGTGGATGACCAAATTTGGCTATGGCCATCGCACCGGTATTGATTTGCCGCAGGAAAGTCCCGGCAACATGCCAACACGTGAGTGGAAGCTGAAGCGCTTTAAGAAGCCGTGGTATCAGGGTGACACCATTCCGGTGGGCATTGGTCAGGGTTACTGGACTGCAACGCCAGTGCAGATGAACAAAGCCATGATGATTCTCATCAATGACGGCATCATCAAAGTGCCGCATTTACTGCGCGCCACCCGTGAAGGCCAAACCATGGTGCCGTATCGTCAGCCGCCGGATGCGCCGATTGGCGATATTCACTCGGGATACTGGGAAATAGCCAAAGATGGCATGTACGGCGTGGCCAACCGCGCGAACGGGACGGCGCACAAGAGTTTTGCCGATGCACCTTACAAAATCGCTGCGAAATCCGGTACTGCGCAGGTATTCGGTCTGAAAGAGAACGAAACCTATAACGCGCACAAAATTGCTGAACGCTTGCGTGACCATAAGTTAATGACGGCATTCGCGCCTTACGATAAACCGCGCGTTGCCGTGACCATGATTCTGGAGAACGGCGGTGCCGGCCCGGCAGTGGGTACGGTGATGCGTCAGATTCTCGACCACATAATGTTAGGCGACAACAATACCGTGCTGCCTGAAGCCGCACCGACGCCGCCTGGCTACGAAGGTGAATAAAGATGTCCATGAACGATAGTCCGCAGAAAAGATCGATCTGGACGCGTATCCATATCGATCCCCTGTTTATGCTGATCATCCTTGCGCTACTGGCTTACAGCGCCATCGTCATCTGGAGCGCCAGCGGTCAGGATCCCGGCATGATGGAGCGTAAACTCGGTCAGATTGCCATGGGCGTGATCATCATGCTGGTCATGGCGCAGGTGCCGCCGCGCGTATATGAAAGTTGGGCGCCCTATCTCTACATTGTCTGCGTGATATTACTGGTGGCGGTGGATGCCTTTGGCCATATCAGTAAAGGGGCTCAACGCTGGCTCGATCTCGGCTTTGTGCGTTTCCAGCCCTCCGAGATAGCCAAGATTGCGGTTCCGCTGATGGTGGCGCGATTTATTAACCGCGATGTCTGTCCACCCACGCTGAAAAACACCGGTATCGCGCTGGTGCTGATCTTCATGCCGACGCTGCTGGTAGCGGCACAGCCTGACCTCGGCACCTCGATTCTGATCGCCGCATCCGGCCTGTTTGTGTTGTTCCTGTCGGGCATGAGCTGGAAGCTGATCGCCGTGGCGGTGCTACTGGTGGCGGCCTTTATTCCGGTGCTGTGGTTCTTCCTGATGCATGATTATCAGCGCGACCGCGTGATGATGCTGCTCGATCCTGAGAGTGATCCGCTTGGTGCCGGTTATCACATTATTCAGTCCAAGATTGCGATTGGATCCGGAGGTTTACGTGGCAAAGGCTGGCTACATGGCACCCAGTCACAACTGGAGTTTTTGCCCGAGCGCCACACCGACTTTATCTTTGCGGTACTGGCAGAGGAACTCGGCCTGGTCGGCGTATTAGTGTTACTGGTACTGTATCTGCTGCTGATTTTGCGCGGCCTGATTGTTGCGGCGCGCGCGCAAACCACGTTCGGTCGCGTGATGGCCGGCGGTTTGATGTTGATTTTATTCGTCTATGTTTTCGTTAACATTGGTATGGTAAGTGGTATCTTACCGGTGGTCGGTGTTCCGCTGCCGCTGGTGAGCTACGGCGGGTCAGCGTTGATCGTGTTAATGGCCGGATTTGGCATCGTGATGTCGATCCATACTCATCGAAAAATGTTATCTAAAAGCGTTTAAGAGGCTGCACATGCGTAAGGATTGGCTTGGGGTTGCACTGGCATCATTGGTACTGGCTGCCTGTTCCGCACCGGAACAGCAGAGTAATACTGCGCCACCGCAGCCGGCCTATAATGGCCCGGTGGTGGAAATCCCAGGCGTTGAACCGCGCTATGAACCCATCAATCCTTCTACCAGCCAGGATTACAGCGTTAATGGCAAAAATTATCGCGTGATCAAAGATCCTTCGAACTACAGTGAAGTCGGACTGGCCACCTGGTACGGTGCAGAAGCGCAAGGTAATCGCACAGCGATCGGCGAAGCTTACGACCCGGATGCCTTAACTGCAGCACACCCAACGCTGCCATTGCCAAGTTATGTGCGCGTCACTAACCTCGCTAATGGCCGCCAGATTGTGGTGCGTGTGAATGACCGTGGCCCGTATACGCCCGGCCGCATCATTGACCTGTCTCGTGCGGCAGGCGACCGTTTGAATATCTCCAATAATTCGCGTGTGCGTGTGGATTACATCAAAGTCGCGCCGGATGGTTCCGTTTCTGGCCCGGGTACTATTGGCACCACCGTGGCGAAGCAGAGCTACGCCCTGCCCGCCCGCCCGGATCTTAACGGCGGCATGGTGATGATGGGTGGCAGCACCAATACGACGCCAGCGCCTGCGCCGCAGGATGTTCGCGCAGTCGATAACAGTACCCTGCAGAGCAACGGTGGCCTGGGTGCCCCGGTACAGACCAGCGGCTTCCTCGGCGCACCTCAGCCTTTAGCCAACGGCGTACTGGAAGGCAGTGAACCGGCCGCCACGCCTGCGCAATCAACGTCCGCTGCACCGGCTGCGGCATCGGTTTCTGCTCCAGCCAGCACTGCACCCGTTAACCAGAGTGCGCGTACCGCCGGTGGATATGTGGTACAGGTCGGGGCAGTCAATGATGCAGCGCGCGCCCGTCAGTTGGCGACCAGCCTGGGTAAACGTTTTGGCGTCCCCGGCAATGTGGAAGCCAATGGCAACGTTTATCGTATTCAACTCGGCGGCTACAGCAGCCGGGCGGAAGCCGCTGCGTTACAACAGCGATTGACCACTGAAGCACAGATGAGCTCATTTATTACCACTGCCCGCCCGTAATGTTACGGGCAGTTACCTTTACTGCTGAAACTGATTTGCAAAGCAAGATGTCGCTCGATCGGGCGTTTGCTATAGTAAGGCACTTTTTTCACTCTTAGCCCACGGATGTTGTAGTCCTTAACATGAATACGCTGAAACCCTCTCGTTTTCTGAAACGCCTGACAGTGGGATCACTGGTCGCCCTTTCTCTCAGCCATGCCGTCTTTGCGGACGATGTTAACCTTAAGACGATGATCCCGGGCGTCCCGGAAATCGATGCTGAAGCTTATGTGCTGATCGATGCCAACTCCGGCAAAGTCCTGGCAGAAAAGAACGCCGATGCGCGCCGCGATCCCGCCAGTCTGACCAAAATGATGACCAGCTATGTGATTGGTCAGGCGGTCAAAGCAGGCAAAATCCATAACGATGATATCGTCACCGTCGGTAAAGACGCATGGGCCACCGGTAATCCGGTGTTCAAAGGCTCGTCACTGATGTTCCTGAAGCCAGGCGATCGCGTACCGGTTTCTCAACTGACGCGCGGCATCGTGTTGCAGTCAGGGAATGATGCCTGTGTGGCGATGGCTGATTACGTTGCCGGCAGCCAGGATGCGTTTGTTAGCCTGATGAATAACTACGTTGGCGCGTTGGGTCTGAAAAACACCCACTTCCAGACCGTGCACGGCCTGGATGCAGAAGGCCAGTACAGCTCAGCGCGTGATATGGCGCTGATCGGCCAGGCATTGATTCGTGATGTGCCGGACGAATACTCGGTCTACCGTGAAAAAGAGTTCACCTTCAACAATATCAAACAGATGAACCGTAATGGTCTGCTGTGGGATACCAGCCTGAACGTGGACGGCATTAAAACCGGTCACACTGATGCAGCAGGTTACAACCTGGTGGCTTCTGCCACTGAAGGCCAGATGCGTCTGATCTCTGCGGTTATGGGCGGTCACACCTATAAAGGTCGCGAAACCGAAAGCAAAAAGCTGCTGACCTGGGGCTTCCGTTTCTTCGAGACCGTGGCACCACTGAAAGCAGGCAAAGAGTTCGCTTCTGAGCCGGTCTGGTTTGGTAACAGCGATCGTGTCCAGTTGGGCGTTGAAAAAGATGCCTACCTGACCATTCCACGCGGCCGTATGAAAGACCTGAAAGCCAGCTATGTGCTGACCAATACCGAACTGCATGCGCCGTTGCAGAAAAATCAGGTTGTGGGCAGCATCAACTTCCAGCTGGATGGCAAAACCATTGAACAGCGTCCACTGGTGGTCCTGAACGAAGTGCAGGAAGGCGGCTTCTTCAGCCGTATCATTGATTACATCAAACTGATGTTCCATCACTGGTTTGGCTAAGACGCTTGAAAAATCGTCTGTCTGATACCATATAATTAGAAACCCCCGTTTCAAACGTATAGGGGAGGCTGGAAAGCCTCCCTTATCGATTTTTATGCATCACCTGTTGTAGGGGCGGCCTGCGGGCTTCTCTTCTCAATTTTAAGCACCGGAGCCAACATGAAAACCAAACTGAATGAACTGCTCGAATTCCCTACCCCCTTCACCTATAAAGTAATGGGTCTGGCGCAACCGGAGCTGGTTGATCAAGTGGTTGAAGTGGTACAGCGCCACGCCCCCGGCGACTATACCCCGGCGGTGAAACCCAGCAGCAAAGGTAACTACCATTCGGTTTCTATCACCATCACCGCAACGCATATCGAACAGGTAGAAACCCTGTATGAAGAACTGGGTAACATCGATATCGTGCGCATGGTTCTGTAATACCCGCGCTGGCAAAGGCGGCTTTGCCAGCGTTATACTCAGCCCTCCACTCTTTACCGGATCTCCGCTTTGTCAGCTAACACGCTTCTTGTTCGTCAACTGGGCCAGCGCGACTGGCAACCTGTCTCCGATGCGATGCATCAGTTTACCGATCAACGTGACAGCAGCACCGCCGATGAAATCTGGCTGGTGGAACACCATCCGGTGTTTACCCAGGGCCAGGCAGGCAAAGCCGAACATCTGCTGATGCCGGGAGATATTGCGGTAGTGCAGAGCGATCGTGGCGGTCAGGTGACGTATCACGGGCCTGGGCAACAGGTGATGTACGTGCTGATTGATATTAAACGTCACAAAATCGGTGTCCGGGATCTGGTCACTGCGCTGGAGGAAACCGTGATCGCCACCCTGGCGGATTATGGTATCGCTGCGCGTGCGCGTGCCGACGCACCCGGCGTCTATATCGGCGATGACAAAGTGTGCTCGTTAGGCCTTCGTATTCGTAAAGGGTGCTCTTTCCATGGTCTGGCGTTGAATGTGGCGATGGACCTGGCGCCTTTCCTGCGCATCAATCCCTGCGGTTATGCCGGTATGCGTATGACGCAGTTAAGTGAAAAACAGCCGGGCGTCACAACCGCCGACGTACAACCCCGTTTGGTACAACATTTCGCCCGTTTGACTGGTTTCACCCAACTGAAATGGCAAAATGATGCAGCGGTCTGACCTTGACTGTCTGTGCTCATTTACAAAATTGTAACTTTAGCGCTCGCATATCGGCTGCTTATGCGCAGACGAAATGATATAATTTTTGCCATATTTTCAAATAAAGTTGAAAGCCTGGTTCTCAGTTTGAGTGAGGAAGCTTTCAAATCGCAATCCCGACCGGAACCTGCAGATTTATGAGTAAACCAATTCAGATGGAACGTGGCGTCAAGTATCGCGATGCCGACAAAATGGCGCTGATTCCGGTGAAAACCGTGATGGTCGAGCGTGAAGAGATTTTGCGTAAGCCGGAGTGGATGAAGATCAAACTGCCTGCGGATTCCAGCCGCATTCAGGGTATCAAAGCCGCCATGCGCAAAAATGGTCTGCACTCGGTGTGTGAAGAGGCCTCCTGCCCTAACCTCGCTGAATGTTTTAACCACGGCACCGCCACCTTTATGATCCTCGGCGCGATTTGTACACGTCGTTGCCCGTTCTGCGACGTCGCCCACGGCCGTCCAAATATGCCTGACGCCAACGAACCGCTGAAACTGGCACAAACCATTGCCGATATGGCGCTGCGTTATGTGGTGATCACCTCGGTTGACCGCGACGATCTGCGCGACGGCGGGGCTCAGCACTTTGCAGATTGCATCACTGCGATTCGCGAAAAAAGCCCTACCATCAAAATTGAAACTCTGGTGCCTGACTTCCGTGGTCGTATGGATCGTGCGCTGGAAATCCTTACCGCCACGCCGCCAGATGTGTTCAACCACAATCTGGAAAACGTGCCGCGCGTTTATCGCCAGGTGCGTCCTGGTGCCAACTACGACTGGTCACTGAAGCTGCTGGAGCGTTTTAAAGAAGCGCATCCGGATGTGCCGACCAAATCTGGCCTGATGGTCGGATTGGGCGAAACCAATGCGGAAATCGTTGAAGTCATGCGTGATCTGCGTCGTCATGGCGTCACCATGCTTACACTCGGCCAGTATTTGCAGCCAAGCCGCCATCACCTGCCGGTACAGCGCTATGTTAGCCCGGCAGAGTTTGATGAGATGAAAGAAGAAGCCATGGCAATGGGCTTTACCCACGCGGCCTGTGGCCCGTTCGTCCGCTCTTCTTATCATGCGGATATGCAGGCTAAAGGGCTGGAAGTGAAATAATCGGTGCTGCGGGTGTGATGCCCGCACTCAGGCTGTTTTAACCTGCGCCCAAAAACAAAAACCAGACTGGAAGCAGTCTGGTTTTTTTATCAACGTCATAAATATTTACACTTATTGACGTTTGGAGTCGGATTACTCTTTGTGGCTCACGCGTTCAGCCGGCGCTTCTTCAGCGGTGCTCTTGGTTGCGGTGGATTCATCGTCTTTCATGGCTTTCTTGAAGCCTTTAATGGCGGAACCCAGATCACCACCCAGTGAACGTAACTTGTTGGTACCAAACAGCAGTACAATAAGTGCACCGATGATCAGCAGTTTGGCAATGCTGAAACCTTCCATACTTTACCTTTCAACCTTAGCGAAAAACAGACATGACTATTAACGCGCAGTTTATCAGCTGTCACAACTGGAATCTGTAACAGATTACGATCAACATCCGCGCAACATTAAATAAAGCGGCTCAAAAATGCCTGCGTTCGCGGGTGCTGTGGATTACCGATCACCTGCTCCGGTGTCCCCTGCTCTACCACTACGCCGCCATCCATAAACACCACCCGGTCCGCCGCCTCACGTGCAAAGCCAATCTCATGTGTCACCACGATCATGGTCAGACCACGATCGGCCAGCGTGCGCATCGTCGCCAACACCTCCCCCACGAGTTCAGGGTCCAGCGCGGAAGTCGGCTCATCAAACAGCATCAACGCCGGTTTGATGGCTAAAGCGCGAGCAATCGCCACGCGCTGCTGCTGGCCGCCGGAAAGGTGACGTGGCCACGCATCGGCTTTGTCACTCAATCCCACCGTCGTCAGCAGTTCGCGCGCATGCTGCAACGCTTCCTGGCGAGGAAACTTATGCACACCAATGGGCGCTTCAATGATGTTTTGCAGCACGGTCATGTGTGGATAGAGGTTGAATTGCTGAAACACCATGCCGATCTTCTGACGCTGGTGAGCAATCCGCCGTGCCGACAGGCGATGCAGAATCCCACGCTTCAATTCGTAGCCAATCTGCTCTTCACCCACCATGATGGAGCCGGCGTTCATATCTTCCAGATGGTTAATACAGCGCAGGAAGGTCGATTTGCCCGAGCCCGATGGCCCGAGAATTACCACTACCTCGCCTGGAAACACATCCAGATCGATCCCTTTCAATACTTCGTTATCGCCATAACTCTTCTGGACATTGCGCGCAGATACCAGCGGCTGAATCTCACTCATACATCCTCCTTCAGCTGATGTGTGGCTGCTACAGCCGTGTCTGCCCGGCGCTTGTTCACCACGGTACGTTTGGTGCCGCGTGCGTAGTAGCGTTCGATAGCGGACTGCCCAATATTCAGGATCGAAGTGATGAGCAGATACCAAATCACGGCGACCATCAGCATCGGAATAATTTCAAAGGTGCGGTTATAGACGGCCTGCACCGAGTAAAGCAGATCGCCCATGGCTATCACGCTCACCAGCGAGGTCGCTTTAATCATACTGATCAGCTGATTACCGGTTGGCGGAATGATGGATCGCATCGCCTGCGGAATGATAATGCGGCGCAGCGCACGGCTGCGGCTCATGCCAAACGCCTGAGTGGTTTCCACCTGCCCCTGATCCACCGACAACAGTCCGGCGCGGATAATCTCGGCCATGTACGCCGCTTCATTCAACGCCAGACCAGCAAACGCAGCGGTCAGGGGTGTAATCAGATCGTTGGTATTCCAGCTGGCGAAGGTGATGTCCGTCCAGGGTACGGTAATCGAAAGGGTTGGAAACAGCGTCGACAGGTTGTACCAAAAGATCAGCTGCACCAGCAGTGGCGTACCCCGGAAAAACCAGATGTAGAGCGACGAGATGCCGCTCAGCAGTTTGTTTTCCGAAAGACGCCATACCGCCAGCAACAGGCCCAGCAGCGTACCGAGGATCATAGAGACCACCGTCAGCCCGAGCGTCACCTGCAGCCCTTTCATCACTGAGCCTTCAGTAAACCACTGCAACACCACTTTCCATTCAAAATTGGGATTGGTCGCCACCAGCCAGAGAAAGTTGGCTGCGATCACCAGTACCACAATCCATGAGATCCAGCGTCCATAAGTGGGCGCACTGCGGGCGAAAGCGACATCGCGCTGTTGCACGTTGGCCTTATCCCTGGCTCGCGTATTGTGGGTGACCGGATTCATTTTGCTGTCCCCTGCGCCAGATTACGACCCGGCTGCTGCAAGATATTGCCGTCGAGTTTCCACTTTTTCATGATCGCCGCGTAGGTGCCGTTCGCGAACAGCTCTTTGTAAGCATCCAGTACCACGTTGCCCAGATCAGAACCTTTTGGTACGACCGTGCCCTGGAAAATGTCGCCAAAGCCGTTTTTCTGCCCTTTACCGGAAAGCTCCAGCTGGCCATTGGCCTGCTCGATAAAGTAGGTCAGCGGCGCCTGAGAAGAGAAGAATGCATCAGAACGCTTAGAGCGCACCGCCAGAATCGATGAAGGCTGATCGGTAAAGGATTGCACCACCACCGCAGGCTTGCCCGCTGCAACGCAGGCATCCGACTGCTTACGAATCACCTGCTCAGCTGAACCGGCTGCCATCACGGCAATACGCTTGCCGCAGGTGTCTTCCAGACCGTTAATTTTCGCTGGATTGCCTTTCTGCACGCCGAACACCACGAACTCCTGCACAAAATCGATGAAGTCGACTTTCTGCTGACGATCGGGATAGTCACCAATCGGCCCAATCGCCATCTGGTAACGGCCCGAGTTAATGCCAGCTAAAACCCCCGACAAACCGCTCACCGTGGCGTGTTCAATTTTTACGCCCAGCAATTGAGCCAAAGCATTCGTCAGGTCAGCAGAGGCGCCGTCCATCGAATGTGGACCGTTAACGATCTCGTAAGGAGGAAACGAGCCGTTGTTAACGGAAATCATTTTGCCAGCGCTTTTAATCTCTGCCGGCAGGCGGTCATGCAGTGCCTGATCAACTTTCTGCGTTGGGATAGTTTCCGCTGCCTGCACCGCGCTGACCGTCAGCCCCAGCGCCAACGCTATTACTGTTGTTAGTTTATTCATGAGCCAGTTCCCCAAAATCTATCAAAGTGGTTTCAGTTCAGGAAGAGCAAAACGGCGGTTTTCCAGCACCGGCAGTACGCTACGTGCGTAGGCAATACGTTGTGGGTCGAGGTCGGCGAAGACCAGTGCCGCCGACTCTGGCGCTTTGGCAATCGCGACGCCGAGGGGATCGATGACCAGACTGTTGCCGATATTGCGCGGGCCACATTCGCCCACCGCCACCATGTAACAGGTGTTTTCCAGTGCGCGTGCTGTACACAGTAATTCCCAATGCATCTCTTTCAGCGGGCCTTTCACCCAGGCGGCAGGCAGCACCAGCACATCCGCGCCGTCCAGTACCAAACGGCGCGCCAGCTCCGGGAAGCGCACGTCGTAGCAGGTCATCAGGCCCACTTTCATCCCCGCCACTTCCACCAGCGGTGGGATTTCGTTGCCTGGATTTACGCGCTGCGACTCCTGCATCGCAAACGCATCATAAAGATGCAGCTTTTCGTAGGCGGCGATGAGTTCACCGTTGCGAATGGCAATCAGCACGTTGAGCGCTTTGTTGCCCTCTGTCGGCACGTGCACGCTCATCATGGTGGTTAAGTCGTTGCCCTTACTGACCGCCAGCAACTGTGTGATGAAAGGGCCATCCAACGGCTGTGCGGCTTTCAGTACCAAATCAGGGTCGGCAATATCACGCGCCAGCACGCCTTCTGGCAGGACCAGTAAATCCGCGCCTCCAGCCAGTGCATTGTTCATTAAACCGATGCAGATATCGGTGTTTTCCTGCCATTCGCGGCTGACAGCAAACTGCCCCATTGCAACTTTCATCTTCACTCCCCTTGCACTGCTGCCGGGAAAATCGCTTCCGGCGTCAATAATGTTTTGGTTAAGCCTTGCTGGAACAGCTCGTTAGCAAAATCGGCGATCATCTTTTTGTTAGCGGAGAATCCGTTTTGATTCCAGTCCGCCGGTAATTCCTGCGCGGTACGTCGCAAATCATCCAGCAGCCACGGTGTGGTGTCGGCGTATTTCTCACGTTTCTGCATCCACATCTGGTACGAACGATCGATGATTTCGCTCAACGCCTGCGGCAGCCAGGGGTGCATTTCCGCCAGTGCCGGTTTCATCGCCAGCAGATGGATGCCCGGTACGTAGCCGACGCGGTTAAAGTAGTCGCGCTCGGCGGTCACAAAGTCGTTTTGCAATTGGCGCAGGCCAGAATTCTTCAGGAAGAAACCTTCCGGCATAAAGGGCGTGAACACCGCATCCAGTTCACCGGCCTTGAGCAGATCGATCAGCGGGCGCTCACCCGGTGCCGGCTCAATGCGACCCGGACGACCAAAGCCCGCGAGGCGATCAACAATCGGATGTTCTTCAGTCAAACGTCCGGCAAACCAGTGCGCATCATCGATCTCCACGCCAGCCTCACGCAGCACGGTGCGCGTCCAGGTGTTGCCAGAATCCTGCCAGCCTGTCACCCCGATTTTCTTGCCTTTCAGCTGTGCGGGCGTGGTAATTGGGCTGTCAGCGGTAGTGATGATGCAGCGCTGGCGAAAGCCGCGCATCAGGAAGTGCGGCAGGCCGAGCAGTGCGTTATCACCTCTGGCGCATGCCTGAGCATAGCGGCTGAATGACACTTCACCCGCATCGTATTTGTCACTGGTCGCGAGGTTATCAACCAGCGTGCCCACGCGGTCAATCTCCAGCGTGAAGCCTTCTGGTTTGATGTCGCCGAGTGCCAGCGGGGTGAAATAATCCCAGTCACGCACCGCCAGTCTGATGGTTACCATAATTGTACTTTCCCCGTTTTCGGCCAGAGACCTGGCGCTGTTTATTTATTCAGCAAATAGTGCTTGAATTTGAGTCTAAAACGCGAATACTAATCTGAACAATCAATTCTTTGTTACTGAACAAATGATTTTCTTATGACGCAAACGGTAGATGTCGAGTGGCTTAGCCAACAAATAGATGATGCTTCGGTAAAGGGAATAACGCTTACCGCCTCAACGTTAATTCGGGACGGCCAAATTGCTGTCGGTATGCAAATGCCTGCGGTGCGCGAACTGGCGGAGCGGCTGGGCGTCAGTCCGGCAACCGTTTCTGCTGCGTGGGCGCAGCTGAAGAAGCAGAAAGTACTGGCGGGTAAAGGACGCAGTGGCGTTTGGGTGTGTGGCAACAGCGTGCTGCCCCGCCCTATACGCTTTGAGAAGATTGGCAACTATGGCGAGAACATCCGTGCTGCACTGGCCATGGCATCACCCGATCCGGCGCTGCTCCCCGATCTCCAGCGGGCGATCCTCGCCGGCATTGCTTCGCCTGAGCTAAACAGCTATCAACGCGAGGCGATCTCCCCGCAATTGCAAGCGGCCATCAGTCCACGCTGGCCCTATCCGGCGGAAGCCTGGTTGGCCACTGATGGCGGCTTTGATGCCATGAATTTGATTGTGCAAACGTTACTGTCGCCGGGCGATCGGGTGGTGATTGAAAATCCCACCGCTACGCGTTTGCTGGATATGCTGGAGAATATCGGCGCAGAAATTTTGCCGCTACCCTGTGATGATCAGGGGCCGATAGCCACGGCGCTGGCCACACATCTGCAGAAATCACCGGCGATGTTTATCTATCAGCCGCGCACGCATTCGGCCACCGGCTACAGCGTGACACAGCGTCGCAGTGCCGAGTTGGCACGGGTGCTGGCGAACAGTACCACGATGATTGTCGAGGATGATGGCATTGGCGATCTGTCGCGCTGGCCGGCCTGGAGCCTGGGTTTCCACTTCCCGGAGCGGGTCATTCACGTTCACTCTTTTTCCAAAGCCTATGGTCCCGATCTGCGCCTGGCGGCGTTATCCGCGACGGCAGACATGGTGAAACGACTGCAGTCATGGCGTAATTTCGGCGTCAGCTGGACCAGCCGTATCTTGCAGGATGCGGTGGCGTGGATGCTCACCGATGAGGCCACACAGCAGAGCATTGAACAGGCGAAGACCGTTTACGCGCAGCGTCGCCAGCAGTTACTGGCGGCACTGGCAAAACGCGGAGTGGTGCTGGAAGAACGAGATGGGTTGAGTGTGCAGATCCCGGTGGAATCAGAGCAGTACGCCATGATCACCCTGGCAGCCCGCGGCATCGCCGTACTGCCGGGAGAACGCTGCTGCCTCAACGGCGAGCCGTTTATTCGCGTCAGTGCTTCGCTGCTCCCGTTCGATCAGCTTGAAAGCATTGCTGACGCGCTGGTCATCGCCACCGGGCGTGAACTTAAAGCGAGCCCAGATCTTTGATGTGATAACGTGGAGATTCCACATAGCCTTCACGCGAGTAGAACTGGTTGGCTTTAAGGCGGGAAGCGTGACAATGCACTTCCATGCGA
Source organism: Pantoea sp. S61 (assembly GCF_016625145.1). Lineage (NCBI taxonomy): Bacteria > Pseudomonadati > Pseudomonadota > Gammaproteobacteria > Enterobacterales > Erwiniaceae > Pantoea > Pantoea sp. S61. The sequence continues at coordinate 266,626 of NZ_JACVUO010000004.1, read as the reverse complement.
TCGCAACCCCGCTCCCGCGCTAACTGCTCGGCATGGCTGAGCAGCTGCTGGCCACTGCCTTTACTGCGCTCGCCTTCCGCAATGCAAAAATAGCTGATGCGGGCGAAATCACCGGGCAGCGCCAGTTGGGGGATAAAGTGCAAAGAGAGAAACCCCAGAACCTGATTACCGTGTTCTGCCACCAATAAAATTTCGTCGGGATGGCTGCATAACTGCGCCAGACGCGTATCAATAAACTTTTCTGTGCCGCTGTAACCCAGTTCGGTTAACAGCGCACTCAGGGCAAAACTGTCTTTTGCCAGTGCCTGACGTATATTCATCCTGCCTCCTCATGAGTCCTTGCATGCAGTTATATAGCGTTGTTGCGTAAAAAGCTGCAAGTAAGGATTGTTATGAGAATGTTACTGCCAGGTTTTGTGAAATACGCCGCAGAATGTGCCCTGTCATCAGACTGTCATCACGGCTTAAGGTTGGCTTAACCTGGCTTTGCGATGCTGAATGAAATACATCTCTGGGGCGCGCACATGAAAAATCTGATTCCACGTAGCTACAATGAAGTGATGGCGCTTTTCGTCGCCATGGCGGCCGTGTTGGGCTATTCCCTGACCTGGTGGCACATGTAAAAAGGACAAAAAAAACCCGCCATTAGGCGGGTTTTCAAAATTCTAACTGTTAACTTACAGAGCGATAACGTTAGCAGCAGATGGGCCTTTAGCGCCGTCAGTGATTTCGAACTCTACACGCTGACCTTCAGCCAGAGTTTTGAAACCATTGCTCATGATTGCAGAGAAGTGTACGAATACATCTTTGCTGCCATCTTCTGGAGTAATGAAACCGAAGCCTTTCGACTCATTAAACCACTTAACGTTACCTTTGATCTTGGACATCTATATTACCTTTACATGAAAAATGGACACTAAACTGTGTCGGCATCTAGTACAGCAATTGCGGTGACATTTGTCCAGTGAGAATTGATGAAAAAGTGATAAATATTGATTTTTTGCATCCCCTTCACACTTTTTGACGCATTTCACCCGCTAAAACTGGAATCTCAGCCAGGCAAAATAGACGTTACCGTTATTATAAGTCCCTGGAATATAAGTCATTTGGAATGTAGCTGGACCATATCCTATTGATGCTAATGGCAAAACCAGTGGAACCGGGATATAACGCCAGTTATCTCTCGCCGTTACGCCCGCGGTGTAGCCTGCACCGATGTGGAAATTCTGATCGTTCAATGGCCGCCAGGTCGCTTCCCAGCCATAGCCGGCGATAGGCTCCCATTTGTTGAACGAGTCTTTGAACACCATGGCATACAGCCCATGCCAGTTACCTTTCTCATCCCAACGAGATACACCGCCACCTGCGCCCCACGGTCGCTCGTTGTACTTTTCGATATGCTGGTCATCATAGGTCCAGCGGTTATGCCAGGTGATCGCGGGCAGGTAAAAATCATGATGCTGTGGCTGCGACCAGGTTTGCTCAACATTAGTACTAAATGTATTCCATCCCGCTTCAATGGCTTGCGATGTCGTGGCTGCTGATGCCGAAAACGTCATGGGTAACGTCAAAATTCCGCCTAAAAGTGCGGAGAAAATGTGCCGATTCACAAAAAAATCCTATTAAGTCATCTCTTAAACTCGCCCCACCCTGTTAAAAAAAGCATTCGTTGAGTGGGCGATTATTAGCGCAACGAGTTAAAAGGATATTTAAAAAAGCGGCTAAAAACTCCAGGTATTGTCTGTGTTACAACATTATTTTCCGATGATTTAGATTAGGTTGTGGTTTATCTATGGAAAGAAATATCTCGGTCGTCAGGAAAAATGCACATTAAGTGCACTTGATGCGTGATAGTCACTCCGCTATATAACTTAATTTTCAGCAACTTAACGTCGATCATTTACATGGGAAATAAATTAATTAAATTTATGAATTGAACTCTGCAGGCGAATAAGATAAATCTCATCTTTCCAGGACGGAGAGGGAGGAAGATTGAAATGACGATTCGTTGTCGACGCTGCGGCTGCGCTAAATTTTATTTCACATTGCCAAAAGTGGAAGAGGAGAGAAATAACTCTCACCACGGTGCGTGTTGCGCGGGTTGTGACAAACCCATTGACTGGCGTGACCTTATTCCGGCAATGCAAACTTATCGCGAATTTGCCGCGTCCCGGGCAGAATAACGAATTCAGGCACCTCGGGTGCCTGTTCGTGTCAGAAAATCAGTTTAAATACACCCGTAATCGTCAGTAATCCCACGATAAAAATGATGGCAATAATCCACAGAATTATTTTCATTGTTCGCTCCTTCAGTGATGAAAAATAACGCGCCTGTAAACCAGTATAGATGATCATTCTGTGTTCGCTGTGCAGTGCGAGCACTGTCACGCATCGTGATGAGCGTTGCCTTGCCTTCAGTTTTATTTCTGCGAGACGGGTCGCATGTCGCAATTTTATCCCCCTCTCCCGCTGCGCACCGCCAGCCTGTGCTGTCTAAACTTACAGCGCCTCTAGCAGGCCTCAATTGTTATCACTGCCTACGTAACAAGGAGATCATATGAGCACGATTAATACCAGCATGGGGCGTTACAGCCTGAAGGCAAAGGATTACGGCAACCACATCAGTGGCAGTATTGCCATTAATGATGAAGGTGGCACCCAACTCACCATGCAAGAGTTTGAAGAGCATTACCTTGACGATGTCGTCAACAATGTCATTTATCCGGTCACGGGTGGGAACCGTGAAATTACCCGCGCGTTGCGCGATCAGATGGTAAAAGCGGGCTTTGAACAGCCGCATTGAGTTTTTGGGCCACAGATTGTGGCCCTTTGCTTTTGATAACCCTCACTTGCGGTGATGATAGTTTTAAGCGCAGGATGCAATATCGAACATGACAAGGAGATTGACCGCGTGAGTACCCTTTACCGACTTCCCCCTTCCCAGCTCCATCAATTTGTTCAGGCCATTTGGTTACATGCCGGCAGCAGCGCCGAAGAGTCACGTTTAGTGGCTGACCATCTGGTGGCCGCCAATCTGGCCGGTCACGATTCCCACGGCGTGGGAATGATCCCGAGCTATATGAGTTCACTGAAGCAGGGCTTCCTGCAACTGAACCAGCACACCACCATTGAAAAGGATGCTGGTGCGGTGCTCACCCTGCACGGTCATAACGGCTTTGGTCAGGTGGCTGCGCATCAGGCGATGCAGTTGGGTATTGAGCGGGCAGCGAAGCTGGGCGTCGCTGCGGTCGGCTTACACCATTCCCACCATATTGGTCGTATCGGTCATTGGGCGGAACAGTGCGCAGCGGCGGGATTCGTCTCTTTCCATTTCGTCAACGTGATGGGCGATCCGATGGTTGCGCCCTTTAACGGCAGCGATCGCCGTTTTGGTACTAACCCGTTCTGTGCCATCTTCCCGCGCCAAAATGCCAAACCGCTGCTGCTCGATTTCGCCACCAGCGGAATTGCCTACGGTAAAACGCGCGTGGCATGGAACAAAGGGCAACAGGTCGCGCCCGGTTATCTGATCGATCACCAGGGGCAGCCCACCACCGAGCCCGGCGTGATGCATCAGGCACCTTATGGCTCGCTGATGCCGTTTGGCCTGCACAAAGGTTACGCGCTGGCCACGATGTGCGAAATTCTTGGCGGTGCGCTCTCCGGCGGACGAACCACGCACGATGCCACGCTGGTCAGCAGCCATGACGCCATTTTCAACTGCATGACCACTATCATCGTCAATCCCGAAGCGTTTGATGCCCCTGCCATGCAGGAAGAAGCAGAATCGTTCCTCGAATGGGTAAAACGCTCGCCACAAAGCGGCGATGCACCGATTCAGGTGCCGGGTGAATGGGAAGAACAGAATCGTACCGAACGCGATCGTGAGGGTATTCCGCTCGACAGCAACAGCTGGGAACAAATTTGTGCAGCGGCATTACAAGCGGGCATGCCCGATGAAGAGCTGTCGGCCTTCCGCGCACTGGCGCAGTAGACCGCAGCAGTGAAGAAGCTGAGGCACATCGCCTCAGCTGAATTCCGTCAGATAACGTTAGCCAGCAGCAAACAGCCGACCAAACCACACACCGAAATAATGGTTTCCAGCGCGGACCAGGAGCGAATAGTTTCGCCAATGGTCAGGTTGAAGTACTCCTTGAACAGCCAGAAGCCCGGATCGTTGACGTGAGAGAAGATCACGCTGCCGGAACCCACGGCAATCACCATCAGTTCCGGGCTGGCACCGCTGGTAGCAATCAGTGGCGCAACGATCCCGCCGGCGGTAATCGCCGCCACGGTGGCTGAACCCAATGCGATACGCAGCACTGCGGCGATAGACCACGCCATAAAGATCGGCGACAAATTAGTGGCATGCATCATATTCGCGATGTATTTATCAACGCCGCTGTCCACTAGCACCTGCTTGAACGCCCCGCCGCCGCCAATGATCAACAGCATCATGGCGATGATTTTGATCGAGTCGGTGATGGTGCCCATCACTTCATCCATACTCCGTCCACGGTTCAGACCAAAGGTGAAGATGGCGATCAGTACCGCAATCAGCGTTGCCATAATCGGGTCACCAAAGAACTCCGCATACGGCAACAACAGATGCCCTTTCGGCAACACCATTTCCGCGACGGCGCGCAAGGCCATCAGCACTACCGGCACTAACGCCGTCCAGACGCTGACGCCAAAGCCCGGCATTTCTGCTTCGGTAAAGGTTTTTGGGTTCCACAAACCTTCCGGGATCGGTTTGTCGATGCCTTTCAGGAAGCGCGCATACACCGGACCCGCCAGAATCACGGTCGGAATACCCAGCAGTGTGCCATACAGCAGCGTTTTACCCATATCGGCGTTGAACAGCGTTGCAATCGCTGTTGGGCCTGGATGCGGAGGCAGGAAACCGTGCGTCACCGACAATGCCGCAGCCATCGGCACGCCGACGTACAACAGCGGCACACGCGCCGACGCCGCGATGCTGAACACCAGCGGCAGCATCAACACAAAGCCCACCTCATAGAACAGGGCGAAGCCCACCGTGAAGCCGGTTAAGACCAGCGCCCACTGAATGTGTTTTTGACCAAATTTAGCAATCAGCGTGGTGGCAATACGCTGGGCACCGCCGCAGTCGGCCAGCAGTTTCCCCAGCATCGCGCCGAAACCCATGATCAGCGCCAGACTACCCAGCGTGCCGCCCACGCCGGTTTTGATCGATCCAATCACTTTGTTGACGGGCATCCCCTGCATCATGCCCACCGCCAGCGCGACCAGGATCAGCGCAATAAATCCGTTCAGCTTGAAGCGAATCATTAACAGCAGCAGTAAGGCTACGCCAATCGCCACATAGAGTAATGGCATAATTTTTCTCCACTTTTGCGCACGACAGCATGTCGGCAGCGGTTTGTTTTGTTTATCCCAAAGGACAGTCGATTCGGTGACATCGCTGAGAGGCACGCGGTTTGTCGCACAATGTTACGGGTATCATGTTAAGGGTAACATTGCGCACAAAGCATCAGCCGCGCGGGGGGAATTTCTGTTTTGCGAAGGTGATCAACTTTTTGCCAGGCAGTTATCAGAATGTTTGCAGCGGGGGCGTCACCGCTTTTGGTTACACTAAGGTCTTTATGCCCTTCAAAAAAGGATCTGCAGGTGAGTGAGAATCTGATCGAGTTGTACAGTAATCAACAAACCCTGTTTGGACGTGGCAGCATTGACCGATTATTGCCGCTGCTGGCTGCCCATCCCCAACCGACATTGCTGTTTTGTGGTCGATCTTTCCTTAACGGTCCCGCCTGGCAGAGACTCGGTGCGGCACTCAATGACCAGATTCTGGGCTATGAGATTGTCAGCCATGAAGCCTCGCCTGATGAAATCGATGCCTGGGTCAATCGCTGGCGCGGTCATGTAGATCGCGTAGTGGCGATCGGCGGCGGCAGCGTGCTGGATGCCGCCAAAGCCTTCAGCGCCATGATGCAGCATCCGTTGAACACCGCACGCTACCTGGAGAAAGTGGGCGATACGCCGGTTCAGGCGATCACTCTGCCGCTGATCGCCATTCCCACCACCGCGGGAACGGGCAGTGAGGCGACGCAAAACGCCGTGGTGACCGATCAGCAGCATATTCAGGTGAAAGCCTCGCTGCGCCATCCGGTGTTTGTGCCACAGGTGGCCATTCTGGATGCCGATTTGCTCAAGGGCACGCCAGATAGCGTACTGGCAACCTGCGCCATTGATGCATTTACCCATCTGTTTGAAGCGTATCTGTCGCGCAAAGGCAATCTGTTTACCCAACAAACGGCGCTGAATGGGCTGCGGCTGTTCTTTCAGGCGTGGCCAAACCTGAATCGTGACGATGCGCAAGGTGATGAAGCGCGAGAAGCGATGATGATGGCTTCCTGGCTGGGCGGCGTATGCCTGAGCAGTGCGGGATTGGGCGTGATTCATGGGATTGCCGGTGAACTGGGCGCTATCAAACCTTTCCATCACGGAGAAGTGTGTGGGCGTTTGCTGTTCCCATTCCTCGATGTGCTGGCGGAAACCGAACACGCTGAACAGCAGCGTTTGATGACACAGTTGGGACAAGCATTGTTACCGGACGATCCGGCGCCGACCGCGCTGGCGCTCAAAGCCTGGTTGCAGCAGCATGCGATTGTGCCGTTCTGGCAGGATGGGCCGACCTTGAGCGCCACCGACGTTGACTGGATTGTCGCGCGCGCCAACAGTAAAAACGGCTGGGTCAGTTACGATGCCCCCACCCTCACCGAGATGATTACTGCGGCCTGGCACGTTGCTTAACATCGGTTGATTTAAACGGTGCGGGCGCGCCAGAGCACGCCCGCACACCATCACTCTTCCGCCACATTACCGCGCCATGTGCGCCGCTTCATCTCACCGCGACTGCATATGCTTAGCGCATCGACAAAGCAAATAATGAATAACGTGTCAGATGACACTCAGAGGGTAAACGGCGGTTTGCCTGCCAGCATCTGTTCGATCACCTGCAGCACACCCTCTTCATTATTGCTGGGCGCTTCATAGCGTGCGGCGTCTTTCACTTTTTGCGGGGCATTCGCCATAGCGAAGCTGAAGCCCGATTGCTGCAACATTTCCAGATCGTTGCCGCCATCGCCAAACACCAAAATCTCACTGCGATCGATGCCCCAGCGTTTACCGAGCAGATCGAGCCCATGCCCTTTGTGATTGCCAGGCACAATCAGATCCACTGAGCCGTGGCCGCTGGAGGTCGCTGCGGCCGAACCCTGATGCAGGCGTTCGATATCGGCCATTAACGGTTCAACATAATCATCGGAGAGATTGAGGGCGAACTTGAAGAGTTTGTCATCCGCGACCTCATCGAGGCTGCGAATCGGCTTCAGACGGTGGCAGTAGTGGCGCATCTTCACCAGCCAGCTCTCCTCAAGACCTTCGAAGTAGTAGGCACTTTCACGTCCACAGAGGATATAACGCAGTTCCGGGTAGTGCCCGTTGTGCAGGGTATCGAGTACCGCATCGATATCGTCACGGCTGAACGCGCCGCAGAACAGCTCTTCATCGCGATCGATGATCCATGCACCGTTTTCGGCGACGAAGGCAATTTCGCTGGAGATATCGGGGAAGAAGGATTTGAGTTGGTAATACTGGTTGCCACTGGCGACCACAAATTTGATGCCGCGCCGTTTCATTTCCTGATAACAAGCCTGAAAACGAGCCCGGTTGTACTGCTTTTTATCGTCGAGAAAGGTGCCGTCCTTGTCTACTGCCACCATTTTTACCACGGTCATCATGACTCCTTAGCGCGTTGTAGGGAAAAAAGGGTCGCAGACAGAATAACCTGGTGAAGGCAGAAAGCAGAGAGAAACACGGATGGCCGTAGCCATCCGTGGGAGAGACTAGTTGAACGCGCCGTTGAGCAACAGCGAGGTGATCACGCCAGTGGCGGCAGCAATCAGGACGTAATTGCCGTCAACGTAAGACCAGTACTCACCGCGTGGCGGCTCTGGCAGACGGCGTTCACGCCAGTCATCTACGCGATAGTGCGGGCCGCGGAATTCTGGCGGCATTGGGTGTCCGCGACGGAAATCGTGGCCGTTCCAGGCGAAGTGATCGCCGTCATGGTGTCCATCTGGGCCACGATGGTCGGCATAACGGTCATGATGATCCGGGCCACGGTCCGGGCCATGGTTGTAGCCATGATCCGGGCCGCGATCGCCGCCATGGTCAGGGCCACGGCCATGATCCTGATGCTGGTCGCCGCCGTGCTGCTGCCAGCGCTGGTCGCCCGGGCCATCTGCCCAGGAAACGGAAGAGAACAGTGTGCTGCATGCAATAAGTGACGCAATAAGACTTAATGTTGTTTTTTTCATGATGTTGCCTCCAATGATAACGGCAGTTACTGCACCGTCGAGAGACACTATTCACCAATTAAAAACAAAAAAGGATTTCCAAAACTCTTAAAAACCGCAGACTTACATTAAATTACTACAAATTAGCGATTTCTTAACGGTTGTATCTTTTCTGACATTATCTGGTCTTAAAGTCAGCGGATTCATCCTACAGCGGAGAGGAAAGAAACCCGATCGCGAGGATCGGGTGGAGAATGCTATTTCCATAAATTGCATAAAGCGGGTAAACCCTAAAATTGAGGGTAAAACTGAAGCACACAACGCCACATCACTAGCATTGCGGATAAACAATACCATTTTAAAATGCAAAATTCTTTTAAAAACCCCTGCTTTTCGGAAAAAACCGTAAAAATAAAACGGTGCAGAAAAATAATCTGCTGTGCGACGGTTCTGAAGTACAAATAAGGTCTGTGCTCTGACCAGAATAGCGGTTTGATAAATTTCGTGCTCGCGCAGTGGAATGAAATGAACCGACTACCCGCGATAACCCCACAGCCACCAGGCGATAAAACACTGCCAAATCAATGCTATTTCGTTAAAAATGCTTCAGCAAAGCGTTTCCCTCACCAGACTTCAGCGTTATTCATCAATTCACCAGGCATTAATTAGCGAAAATAGCGACGCATCCCGATTAATTCACAATCGTGATTAATATCGCGCTAAATATAGTTCAGGTTCTATATCGATTATCGGATGTTTATTTCAACTTCGCTGTCAGCGTAAGAATATTACGTTACCGCTACTGTTTATTTCCGCGGGAAGAAATCGTGGAAAGAATAATAGTCAGTGCCAGCCTGAGGGGGATCACGGTTGGTTAAACGGCTACGCTAAGTCCCCATCTCCCGCACGTTGCTGCGCCAGTACGGCATTAAACACCTGAGCGAGGCGCAACGGTGCCAGTGGATTCAGCGCGTCGGGGAAGCCGATAAATGACGCGTGGTCGAAGCCGGATGGCGCGCCAACGCCGCCGCCGGACGCACCGGACGGCGCACCAGCTCACCCTCACAGTTCGGACAACGGTGGTTCAGCGTCGTTTCCACGCACTCGACACAAAAGGTGCATTCGAACGAGCAGATACGCGCATCCGGTGAGTCCGGCGGTAAGTCTTTATCACAGCATTCACAGTTGGGGCGTAATTCCAGCATCGCTCATCTCCCGTCAGATTTTTCATCATCATCACCGTGAAACAACCTTTGCGCCAGCCCGCTGGCAGACATCAGCAGGACAGATCGGGACATCCGATGTCCGCACGCGTGGCCTAAAAGCATTACATTCCGCGTTTCACGTTCTATAGTTCAATCGCCACGTTTACTAACGAGACTATTGAATGCGTATCAAAGGCCTTAACTTCGGTTTCTTTATTGTGATTTTAGCGATCGTCACGGTCGCCTTTTTCGATGTGCTGACACCCTATTTCTCCGCCATTTTCTGGGCTGCCATTCTGGCGGTGATCTTCCATCCTTTAAAGTCGCTGTTACGCCGCAAAATGGGCGATCGTAACGGACTCGCTGCCTTTGCCACGCTGGCGATCATCTGCCTGATCGTGTTCACGCCATTAGCAATCATCACCTCGTCAATGGTGGTGGAAGTCAACACGGTGTACACCAAGCTGCAGAACAACTCCTCGCAATTCCCTGCGGTGTTTGCTGATCTGATCCAGCATTTACCGGGTTGGGCACAAAGTTATCTCTCCGACCATAATCTGAATGACGCTGGCAAATTGCAGCAGAAGCTGTCTGAGTTCGCGCTCAAAGGCGGCCAGTATATGGCGGGCAGCGTCTTCCTGATCGGCAAAGGCACCTTCACCTTTACCGTCGGCTTTGGCGTGATGCTCTACCTGCTGTTCTTCCTGCTGAAGGATGGCGCGTGGTTGGTCAACTTAATACTGGAAGCGCTGCCGCTCTCCACCTATGTTAAACATCACCTGATGGTGAAATTTGCCGCCGTCTCACGCGCTACCGTCAAAGGCACGGTGGTGGTCGCGGTGGTTCAGGGCGTGTTGGGCGGTCTTGCCTTCTGGTTCACGGGCATTGACGGCAGCTTACTCTGGGGTGCATTAATGGCGTTCCTGTCGCTGATTCCTGCTGTGGGTTCAGCGATTGTCTGGGTGCCCGCTGCCATCTTCTTCTTCGCCACCAGCGCCATATGGAAAGGGTTGTTCCTGGTGGGTTTCTTCGTAGTGATTGTAGGCCTGGTGGACAACATCCTGCGCCCACTGTTGGTGGGTAAAGACACGAAAATGCCTGACTACTTGATCCTGATCGCCACACTGGGCGGCATGGAAGTTTACGGTATCAACGGTTTTGTTATCGGTCCGCTGATTGCAGCGCTGTTTATCGCCTGCTGGAATCTGCTCTCGGGTCGTGACAACCGCGAAAACGCCGAAGAGATCGACGAAGAGTTTATCGAAGAGGGAAAAACGCGCGAGTAAGCCGTTTCCCCATCAGGCGGTTGCTCTATTCGGGCAACCGCCGATTACTGGAGAATCGCACCCATGCACCAGGGTTGGTTAAAATCCCTCTCGCCACTGGCACAAGCCCTGTTTTTACTCGCTTGCCTGACAATTGTGTTGTTAGGACTACGGCTCGGCGCGCCGCTGATCAATCAGGTGCTGCTGGCCATCTTCCTCGCCGTGATGCTCGATCCGCTGATTAGCCGCCTGGCGCACTATCGTATTCCGCGCGTGCTCTCTTCCCTGCTGGTGATTGCCATCCTGCTGCTGCTGATCGTTATCACCATCATGTCACTGAGCGCCTCCGCTCCGGATCTGATCAAACTGAGCCGACAAGCACCCAATCTGGTAGCAGCCAAACTGCAATACCTGACGCTTTCCCTGAGTCAGATGGGCATCGTGCTTACCGCCGATGAGATGCTTAATTTTGTCGATGCCGGTGCCGTGGTGCGCTTTGTCACGACGCAACTGTCGTTAATCCCCGGCCTGCTTTCGTGGTGGTTAATGGTGTTCCTGATGCTGCTGTTTATGCTGATTGAACTGCCGCTGCTGAAACGCACGCTGCGCGCCAGCAAACAGCACTCCGCACTGTTTATCGCACTGGAAGAAGGGATTCAGAGTGTGATTGTCTACGCGCGAGTGAAAACGTTGACCGGCCTGCTGGGCGGCGTGATTGTCTGGGGCGTTGCGCATCTGCTGGGATTGAAGTTCGCCTTTTTATGGGGCGTGCTGATGTTTATCTTCAACTACATTCCGGTGCTCGGGTCGTTTCTGGCGGCGATTCCGCCAGTGATCCAGACCTTTATCCTGTTCGATACCCAAACCAGCCTGATGATGGTGGGATTCTTTGTGGTGCTGAACCTGCTGCTCAGTTCGGTGCTGGAGCCGCTGATGCTCGGCAAGCGCCTCAATCTCACCCTGACCGTGCAACTGCTCGCCTTCCTGTTCTGGCAAGCGCTGCTCGGTATGACCGGCGCGATACTGGCAATTCCCCTCACCTTCCTGCTGAAAAAAGTCTGGCTGGCACTGCGCCAGCCAGAGTGAGCTATCGGGCGACGCGCCAGCCGCGCGTCAGTTGCTTCTCGATTTCCACCAGCACGAAAATCCCGGCGCTGACCGCGAGCGAGATAAACCAATATTTAATTGGCAGCGGCTCGGTGCCAAACAGCGTGTTCATCAGCGGCAGATAGATAATCATCGCCTGCAACGCCACCAGCACCAGCGTCACCAGCCAGATACCGCGGTTTTTAAGCAAACCAGCATCCAGTGAGAAGCCATCGCTGTTGCGGCAGTTGAGCATATACACCCACTGGGCAGTGACCAGCATCTGCAACAGCACGGTACGAATGAACTCCGGCGAATAACCGCGCGGCTGCAGCCAGGCTTCCAGCACAAAGGCGCTAATCGAGATCAGCAGGCCGACGAAAACCACTCGCCAGATGGCGTAACCGTCCATCACATGGCTGCGCACATTACGCGGCGGCCGACGCATGATATTGCGCTCGGCGGCTTCAAACGCCAGTCCAAATGAGAGCGTTGCCGAGGTCGCCATATTCATCCAGAGAATCTGCACCGGTGTCAGCGGCAATAGATTGCCCATTAGAATCGCGATGATGATCAACAGCCCCTGCGCGAGGTTGGTCGGCATCACAAACAGGATAGTTTTCTTCAGGTTATCGTAAACACGACGCCCCTCTTTCACCGCCGCCGCGATAGTCGCGAAGTTATCATCCGCCAGAATCATGTCCGCCGACTCTTTGGTCACTTCAGTGCCTTTGATGCCCATGGCGATGCCGACATTGGCCTGTTTCAGCGCAGGCGCATCATTCACGCCATCACCGGTCATGCCGACGATCTCCCCGCTCTCCGCCAGCGCTTTCACCAGACGCAGCTTATGTTCCGGGCTGGTACGCGCGAAAATATCGTACTCGCGCGCCGCTTTACTCAGTTCTGCATCGTCCATGTGCTCCAGCTGATAACCGGTGATGGCGCTGTCACTGTTGCCGATCCCCAACATCTGCCCGATGACCATCGCTGTTTCCGGGTGATCGCCGGTGATCATTTTGACGCGAATCCCCGCCTGCTGGCAGTCACGTATGGCGGTAATCGCTTCGGGACGTGGCGGATCCATCATGCACGCCAGACCCAGCATCATCATGCCCTCGCGCAGATCGGCGTGATCGATCTGCTGCTGGCCTTCCGGCAGCCAGCGCCAGGCCGCGGCCACGGTGCGCAGCCCTTCGCTGGCATAAGTGGTGATCGCGGCGTTCCAGTAGTCGCGATCCAGCGCTTCGGCACCCAGCGCGCCCTGCTGCTGCTGACATAGCGCGAGCAACACATCCGGTGCGCCGGTCAGCAACAGGCACGCTTTGCCATCAATCAGGCAACTCACGGCCATATATTTGTAGGCCGAATCAAACGGCAGCTTGCTCAGCACCTGCACACTTGCCGAATGGATGCCCGCTTTCGCCGCCAGCACCTTGAGCGCACCCTCGGTGGGGCCACCGACAATCCCCCAATGGCCCTGTTGATCCTGCCTCAACTGGCTCTCGTTGCAGATATCCACCGTCTGTAAAAAGCCGTTGAGCAGTGCCTCATCGCGGTGTCCACTCTCTAGCTGAAACTCTCCTTTCGGCTCGTAGCTATTGCCACTGATACGCCAGTGACTATTCGCCAGCACCAGCGCTTTCACCGTCATTTCGTTCATGGTCAGCGTGCCGGTCTTATCCGAGCAGATCACTGACATGGCACCGAGGGTTTCTACCGTCGGCAGCTTACGAATGATGGCGTGATTGCGCGCCATTGACTGCACGCCTAGTGAGAGAATTATCGAGATGATGGCCGGTAAACCCTCTGGCACCGCCGCGACCGCCAGGCTGATCACTGCCAGCAGCAGTTCCGCCAGCGGGATGTCGCGCAGCAGATAACCGAACACGAACAGCGCGGCCATCATCAGCAGAATGATGTAGAAAATCGCCTTACCGAGTTTTTCAATCTGCACCAGCAGCGGGGTTTTTGCCTCTTCGATGGAGGAGATCATCGCGTTGATGTGCCCCAACTCGGTATCCCCGCCGGTGGCGATCACCACACCTGCGGCAGTGCCAGAACTCACCGTGGTACCGGAATAAGCCAGATTCAGCCTATCGCCCAGCGACTTTTCGCCCTCCAGCGCGTCGCTCAACTTGGATACCACCGTGGATTCCCCGGTGAGGATGGCTTCTTCCACTCGTAAATTGTGCACGTCGAACAAACGCAGATCGGCAGGGATCTTGTCGCCAGGCCGCAGCAGCACCACGTCACCGACCACCAGCTCTTCGGTCGGCACAGTGATCTGCCGTCCATCGCGCAATACCATTGCTTCGTTCGAGAGCATGTTCTGAATGCTTTTCAATGACTTCTCGGCGTTACTTTCCTGGATAAATCCAATCAGTGCGTTGATGACAGCAACGCCGAGAATGACAAAGGTATCCACCCAATGGCCCATCACCGCGGTGATCAGCGCTGCCGCCAACAGGATGTAGATCAACACATCTTTAAAGTGCGCCAGAAAACGCATCAATATGGATTTCCCGGCTTTCTGTGGCAGCACGTTGCGGCCGTGGGTCGCAAGACGCGACTGCGCCTCCTCGCTCTGCAATCCGCTGGGCGAACTGTTTAGGCGGGCAAAGGCCCTGGCACTCTCGAGCTGATATAAGGGCAGATCAGATGAATCTGATGGCTCTGGACGGAAAGGAACAACGGTCATATTTCACCCCGTGCGGTTGGCAATAAACTGAAAAAAGGAGAATAAAAACAAAAACCCAGTTTAATATTGTTAATTTGTACCGAGATGACCGGGGTCATGTTTTAGTTGAAAAGACCGTTAATTAATATCGCCAATTACCATTCAATATCGAATTAATCACAATCTGGGAAGCAGAGGTGAAGACGCTTTATTTTCCGATTAAAACCCACAATGAAAACCACCAGTTAAATCAATTAAAACAGCAAGTTAATTTCATAAATCCCTTTATTTATGCAAGATTACTTACTGTGATGACTATCAGTGCAGTGACATTTCATGACGTTACACTTAGGGCCACATAAGTAACTTTACCTTCAGGTGAAAATTAAACCCAATCTAAACAAAGCCACACTTCGCCTTTTCGTCGAAACACCTTTATTCCTCGTTTCGCCCCGTTAAGACCACTACCTGCTCAACTTAACCTTTATCTACAGCGATAATGTTCTTACTACTTACATAGCGAAATCATCAGCTCAATGCCCAATAACTTCACTTACTTTAAACGACTCTTCGCATAAATATAAAACTGAGCAGAAACCATAGTAAATAGATAAATAACACGTCAGGTCATGATATTTATTGCATCAGGAAAACCTTACAAAATAATTATTTGCGCCATTTAAACTTTACTCTTAAAATCCGCTAACCAATAAAACCAATCCTTATTAATATTCCATTCACCGCAATAAACAGGACAGCTATATGAAGGAAGTTCTCATCGTTGATGACCATCCCGTCGTTCGGATGGCATTAAGACTGCTGCTTGAAACGGACAACATGAATGTGGTGGGCGAAACGGATGACGGGTTTGAAGCATTAGCCTTAACCAAAAAACTGTCACCGGATTTGATCATCGTGGATATCGATATGCCCTCTTACAACGGCATCGATCTGGTGCAAAGGCTGCGCCACAACGGCTTCAGCGGCGGCATTCTGGTGCTGACTGGCAAAGACGTTGACCACTACATCAAACGCAGCGCCACCGCCGGTGCCGATGGCTTTATTAGCAAACGCAATAACATGACCGAATTGCACGACGCCATTCGCGCGATTAATGCCGGATATGGCTTCTTTCCTTTAAATCGTCGACGTCAGGGTTTACCGGATGATATTCAGGAAGACAAAAATAAAATTGCTAATCTCTCCAGTAAAGAATTGCAGGTGCTGGTGTATTTATCCAAAGGCATGAAAGTGGTGGAAATGGCACAACGGATGAAGATCAGCGATAAAACCGTCAGCACTTATAAACGCCGATTAATGGAAAAGCTCGATATTCAAAATATGGTCGGCCTTTACGAGTTTGCCAAACGAAATAATATCGCCTGACATCGTCATGGTTAAATTACTCTGCCTGATGGGTTTGATGTTCTGCCTGCTGAGTCAGCCAATCAGGGCTGAAGATCCGCGCACCATGCAGTTGGTCAGTCGTGAACAAAATGTCCTGCTGACCTTTGATCTGCCCGACAACGACTGGCGCTGGCTGGGCGAAAAACGCGAAGTTAGCGTCGCCCTCTACGCGCCAGAAAATCCGCCTTTCGATATGATCATTGATGCCAACACGCTGGAAGGGATCTCCGCTGACTACACGGCTCTGGTCCTGCATTACCTCGGTTTGCACATCAACGCACACTATTACAGCAGTCGCAGTGCCGCACTCGATGCCTTGCAGCAAGGCAAGGTGGATATACTGGTGGACAGTGCCGGCAGTCCGGAACCGACTGGTGCAGAGCTGTTGCTAAGTACTCCGTTTGCCTCGGATTACCCTGCGATGGTGTCACGCGATAACATCATGTCTGAAATGAGTGATGACAATTCCCCGATGCAGATCGCCATGCCGCGCGGCTACCTGAGCGATGCCTGGATTGAGGCGCGCTATCCGGAAGCGAAAATCACCCGCTATCCTTCTGCGCTCAGTGCGTTGGCGTCATTAGCCTTTGGCGAAAACGACTACTTCATTGGCAACCTTAATACCGCCAACTACCTGATTGAACGCAACTACGCCTCAACCCTTTCCGTGATACGCATTTTTGAACCCACCGATGCCGGACCGCGCTTTGTGTTTCCCATTCGCAATTCACCCCTGTATCGGGGCGTCAATGCGGTGCTGAGTGCCATTCCCTTGCAGCAGCACAAAGCCATCTTCCATCAATGGGTGCAAAGCATGCCACCAATGATGGCGGCGCCGCCTCTGCAACTCACTGACCGTGAGCGACGCTGGCTGGCTCAGCACCAGACGCTGCGCGTGGTGATGAACCCGCTCGATGCGCCTTTCACGCTGAAAGATCGGTACAACAAATTTAACGGTATGACCGCAGACTTACTGCGCTTGATTCATCTGCGCACCGGCATCGACTTCACCATGGTGGAGGCCTCCTCCGTCAACGCGATGATCGACCAGCTGAGCCGCCATGACGTTGAGCTGGTTGGCTCGCTGGCCCACAGCCCGCAGCGTGAAGCGCGCGCCCTTTTCTCTCACCCTTATGTGCTGCCGCCGTATGTGCTGGTGAGCAAAAACACGCTGGGCGCGCCCAAATCACTGAATGACACCGACACGCTGGCGATCACACCCCAGCATGAACTCACCAGTTGGCTGACGGAAAATTTTCCCCACATCAAATTGATCACCGTTGAGAACGCCAGTATTGCATTGCAGATGGTCAACGAAGGCCGGGTGGATAGCGCGGTGAATAACCTGATTGCCGCGCGCTATATGATCGATCGCTACTTCAGTAATCGGCTGCAAATTGTCTCGCGCCTCGGGGAAAATCCGGCGCGAATCGCCTTTGCCGTAGGACGCGATAACCCGGAGTTGCTGAGTATTCTGAACAAGGTGCTGGCAACCATCCCGCCGCGCGACATCTCGCTGCTGGCGATGAAATGGCAAGGCACGCCCGATGTCAAACTCGATACCTGGATGGCCTATCGTCACGAATTCTACTGGCTGGCCGGGATCTTCGCAGTGCTGGTGATCACCTCACTGTTCTGGAACTACCATCTGCATCGCGCGGTGCGTCAGCGCAAAGAGGCACAGGCGCGGTTGCAGGAGCAAGCCACCTTCCAGAACACCCTGTTCAATGGCACGCCGGTGCCGATCTACGTCATCAATCATAAAGGGGAAATGACCAACAAAAATCCGGCCTGGAGCCAGTTCTTCAACGATCCACACTCTAATATCAGCCAGCTGCCGCTCAGCGACAGCGCGCACCCGTTGCACGCCCTGTGCAAGGCGCAAATGTCCTCACTGGCCGAGCAAACCTCATTGGAGATGGCACCGCAGCGCGGCCAAATCGACAACGGCCACGAACTGCGTGATGTTATCCACCGGGCGGTGGCGTTTCGCGATAATCACGGCAACATCGCCGGTATGATTTGCAGCTGGCAGGACGTGACGGAACATGAACAGCTGACCCGCGATCTGCTGCAGGCCAGCGAACGCGCCGAGCAGGCCAACCGCACCAAAAGTACCTTCCTCGCCACCATGAGCCACGAAATCCGCACACCGATCAGCGCGATTATTGGCTTGCTGGAGCTGGCGGTCGCCAATCGTCTGCAACAGCCGTGCGATAAAGAGTCGGTGCGCGTCGCCTATGAATCCGCGCAATCGCTGATGGGACTGATTGGCGATATCCTCGACATGGCAAAAATCGAATCGGGCAAGCTGGAACTGTCACCGGAATGGGTACGCTTCGATACGCTGGCCGAACCGGTAGTGCGCGTGTTCGAAGGGCTGGCGCGTCAGAAAGGATTGCTGTTGCACTATCAGGTTGACGTACTGCATCCGGACGAACTGCTACTGGACCCGATGCGTCTGCGGCAAATCCTCTCCAACCTGATCAGCAATGCCATCAAATTCACCGAGCGCGGCACGGTGGAAGTCCAGGTGCGCAGCAAACCGGGCGAAGGCGATCGCGCCACGCTGGAACTCACGGTGCAGGATACCGGCATCGGCATCAGCGAAGAGGATCAGCAGCTGATATTCAATCCTTATGAACAGTCCGCATCGGGCAAAAAACAGCGCGGCACCGGCCTTGGATTGGCGATTTGCGAGCAGATGGTGGCGATGATGGCGGGCAGCCTGTCGCTGCACAGCCAGCCGGGGCGCGGCACCCGCATCTGCGTGCGCATCCCGGTGGATTGCCGAGAGGCGGTCAGCGCGCCGGTTGAACCGATACGCCAGCAAGATGCCTGCGGCCTGCCGTTAACCATCCTCACGGTGGATGATCATCCCGCCAACCGCCTGCTACTCAAACGCCAGCTTACTCGCCTTGGACACAAAGTGATCGAAGCCGAGGATGGCGAACAGGCGCTGTGGCTGTGGCAGGAAAACCAGATTGATTTGGTGATCACCGATTGCAGCATGCCGGTGATGGATGGCTTCACCCTGACGCGCGAACTGCGTAAGAAGCAGCGCGAACCGCTCACCATCATGGGACTGACCGCCAACGCCCAGCCAGAAGAGCGATCGCGCTGTCTGGAAGCGGGCATGGATGACTGCCTGTTCAAACCTTTGCGCCTACCGCAGCTGGAAGCACTGCTGCAAAGAGTGCCGCGCCCGACTGTTGTGCCCTATCCCGGCCATGTCGCGCTGAATCACCTGCTCGATCTCAACGCCCTGCGCGAACTGGCTCATCAGGACAACGAAATGTTGCAGCGCCTGCTCAACGCCACCCGCGATGAAAACTTGCAGGATATGCAGGTGGCCTGCGCCTGTTACGACAATCGCGACTGGCCCGCGCTGGAACGCAGCCTGCATCGCCTGGCGGGATCGGTGCAGATCATTGGCGCACTCTCGATCGCCGATCAATGCCGCGAATTAGAGCAAGCCTGTGGCGCCCCAGCCGATGAACGTCATCTCGGCCAGATGCTCGATGAAACGCTAGGCTGCGTGCATGTGTTGAATCAGGCTATCGAAACCTTTCTGACAGAAGAGTTCAGCGCATAAACTGCCGCTGCGCCTTAATCCAGATTATGCCGCTGGGCAAAATCAAGCACATCCACCAGATTCTTTAACTCCAGTTTCAACATCAGACGGCTTTTATAGGTGCTGACGGTCTTATCGCTGATGTTCATACCTCGCGCGATATCCACCACCTTCTCACCGCGCGCCAGCAGGCGTAACACATCCAGCTCTTTTGGCGACAGCTCGTCAATCTTGCGCTGGTCACTGTTTTCATCCTCAAGATGCAAGCCCTGACGCGCACAATTCATCGGGAAAAAGGCGTATCCTTTGCTGATGGCGCGAATCGCATCTCTCAGCTCGGTTAACTCTTTGCACTTACTGATAAATCCGTTGGCACCCGCCGTGGCACAGCGACGGATATAATTCTCGCTGTCCTTGCCGGAGAGCACCAAAATGCCCCTCTTGTACCCGCTCTGGCGCACACGCTTAATGACATCGATACCGTTGAGCACCGGAATGTCGATATCAATAATCACTAAATCCGGCTGCAGTTTTTTCACCCACTGGATAGCCTGAATGCCATCGCCCACTTCCCCTACGACTACCCGATTGTCTTGTTCAATGACTAGCTTGAGCGCTAATCGCGTGATTGGATGATCATCAACTATCAGTACCTTTTCCATTTTTCACCCCGTCCCGCGCCTTGACCGATAAAGTAGAGCGGCTGGGTGAGTTGACGTGCGCCGTCAACTGTCAGGCATCAGCGCCAATTGACTCGCCATTGCCTCGCCAGCCACCCCTCTCCGGAAACGATCCCTTAACGGTTATATCGGTGAATGTAGCGGTTGCTAAAATAAATGTGATGGGGGATGTGAGGAGGGGTTTTGTGCCCGGCCTGCGTTGCGAAAATCTCTGGCCGGGCTTGCGAAGTGTTACTGATGCTGGCGAATAAAACTGGCGGCGATATCCAGTGCGTGACGTGCGGCATCCAGGCGGATGTCCCGCTGAAATACATGGTGCATGCCCTGATAGATATCCAACTGCACTTCACCGCCCTGCGCAGCTAATTGCGCCGCTAAGCGCGTGGCGTCATCCAGCAGCAGTTCTTCAGTGCCGACCTGAATCACCAGTGGTGGTAACTGGCTGTAGTGGGCAAACAGCGGCGAGGCGCGTTGATCTTCCGCCGATATGTCCTGCAAATAAGCCTCAGCGGCATCGCGCAGGATCGATGGCTGGAAAATCGGATCACGCGTATTAGGATCGTTAAACGAAGCGCCGCTGAAGGTCAGATCGGTCCACGGCGAAAACAGCACCGCAGCACGGATTTTCTTAACCAGCTGCGGATGTTGCAGCGCCACCAGTGATAGCGCAGCACCGGCAGAATCTCCCACCAGCGCGATATGTTCAATGCCGCTGTCGACGAGACTCTTCAGTACCTCAGTCACTCTATCCGGCGCAGCCGGGAATGGAAATTCCGGTGCCAACGGATAGTCCAGCACAAAAGTTGAATAGCCCGTGCGCACCGCCAGCTGGCTGGCGAATCCGCGATAAGCCTGCGCGCTGCCGAGCATATACGCCCCGCCATGGATAAACACAATAACCTGTTCGGTGCGCGTCTCCTGCGGATGCAACCACCAGCCAGAATCTGAGACGTGTTCTAAGTGCACACCTGCTGCCAACGGTGTTTCCGCAGTCATCTCGTCATAATACGCACGCATTGAGCCAGTAAAGTTCGCGCGATGCGTATGCTGTTCGGCCAGTGATTGCTGCACTTGCAACTGATCGTGACCGGTTAAGGGATGCTGTGACTTGTTCATAAGTTGCTCCGGTAAAAGGGTGTGGAGCCACCTTATGCCATTCCAATTTTCGCAACTAGCTGGCTTAATGGAATACCAACTATTCCCAGCAGGACTACTGAATGGATCGACTTGATGCTATCCGGCTGTTTCTGCGCGTGGTCGAATGCGGCAGTTTCTCCGCAGCCGCCAAAGAAGCCGGTATCGGGCAATCTGCGGTCAGCAAACAGATCGCTGCGCTGGAGAAGCAGTTCAATCACCCGCTACTGAAACGCTCCTCACGCGGTATTGTCTTAACCGACACGGGCCGAACCTTTTATGACGGCGCGCTGCGCCTGCGCGATGAATTCGACCAGCTTGAATTAAACGTCAAATATGGCGCAGATGAACCGGCAGGCACGCTGCGTATCTCAGTGGCACCGGTGTTCGGCCGTTTCTACATCGTGCCGCGACTGCCCGCGCTGCTGGCACGCTACCCGGCGCTGAATGTGGAACTGCGCGTCTCCGAGCGGCATGTTGATTTGATTGAAGAGAATATCGATGTCGCCATCCGTCACGGCGAACTGCAGGATTCAGCGTTAACACAGCGCAAGCTGGCCGACAGCCCGCTGATCACAGTGGCGAGCCCGGATTATCTGGCGAAGTATGGCGTGCCCGCCTCCCCTGCTGAACTGAGCGAGCATCAGTGCATTGCATTTAATGCCGGTCGCGGCATGCATCCATGGCGGTTTGTGGATGAGCACGGTAAAGCGTTAACGCTGATGCCTCAAGGGCGGTTTCAGAGCAATGATGGTGAGCAACAGCGTGCCGCTGCGCTGGCGGGATTGGGCATTACGCAATTTCCGGCCTGGCTGGCGGGACCGGATTTGGCTTCAGGGGCATTGGTGCCGGTGTTAAGGGAGTTTGCCGTGGGATCGATGCCGGTGAGTGCGGTGTTCGCAACGAAGCAGACGGCGAACAGTAAGGTAAGGGTTTTTGTTGAGTATTTGCTGGGGACGCTGGGGGAGGATTTGCCGTTGGGGGCTGGGGATGAATCTGCGAGGTTAGTGTGAAGCCTACGTTGGAACAGGTGATTGAGTTTGTACGCGAGTATTCCGGAGATCTTAAGTCGGTGATGACTGAGCATACCCGGCTGGAGGCTGATCTGGGTATTACCGGGGATGATGGAGTTGAGCTGCTGGAGGAAGCGGAGAAGAGGTTTGGGTTTAGACATAACCCTACAAAGTACTAGTTGCAGCCCCCATAAAAAGACTGAAACGGTTTAAAGGTAAATCCGCAGGTGATTTCTGGATGATACCTATGAAAAAACTTATTTTTTAAACCATTTAGGCATTTTTGATTGACTTACAAGCACACGCTTGAAGGCGTCTTGATTTTTATCATCCTTAATACAGTTTATTTCTTCAAAACCCCAGTTCCCATCACGATTGGAAAAATAGACCGTGTATTTATCCGCATTAAAGCCAAAATAACGCTCTGTTGGATTGCTTATATTTAAAGAGCCACAAGATGCATTAGTGTGCCATTCATTATTTGTTGCCCAATCCAATGAAACCACTAAAAAGTTATTAGCCCAATGCAATACAGCAAGCGATAAAGATGATGTGAGTAACAAAATCCCTAAACCATTCGTCGCCTTATGATCTTTGAACTTATTTGACACATACATGAAAAAACCATACGAAATTGGTTGCAGTATAACAAAAAACCAAAGCGCAAAAAACGCTGACTTCCATCCTAATTCCAGAAGGGGAGATTCACTGATATCCATGTTACTAAATTGCAAAAAATAACTTGATGCATAAGCACTTGTAAAAAAATACAGCATAGGAACACCACCGAAAAACAATGGCTTAAATTTATTTATAATAATATCATTTACACGCCAGAGGTCATAAAAAACAAATGCTCCCCCAATTATTACCGTAATAATAAAAAGCAAGAACAACCACCTTGCCAACCATACACAGTCCATATTTAACAGGAATAAAGAAAGCGACAATAAAACCCAAGAAAATAAAGATATGCCACCGGATATTTTCCTTGCGGCATCATCATTATTTAGGTGGATAAAGTATCGCACAATAATTCCAATCTTACCCTTATTAAATAAAGATAGCACCACCGTAATAGAAAGAAGAACTAATAAGAATGACTTCTTGAATAATAATGGCTGTTCAACAAGAAAGGGATTGATTATTAAAAGTGAAGATAGAATAATATAAAAACCATGTCTTTTTATTTTATCGAAAATCATAACGATCCATCCTTAGGTTAATTAATACAATGGAAAAATATTTAAATATGCACTTCTTCACTCATGCAATACCTTAAACTCTTCCCTAATCATCTCCAGAGCCCTCCATCATTGCGGCACCATCCTCCGTTATTCAATATGCTCAGCCTAATGGATACAAGCCGTCCGCACGACATTGCGCTATCAACGACTTATTTACCCCTCAACCACATCTCGCGATTTTCCCTTCGATGCAATAATTGGCCTCGCCTGAATTTCAGATGCGCATTACCATTTCTGAAAGTGGCGGATGGGAAGTAAGTCACCCTCTAGTATAACGGGAACGACGTATTGTCCGTATAGTTCATCTCGACCGTTACGCACTTGTCGCCAGTCTTTTCGCGGTAACGTTTTTCAGTGGCCCTGCCGTCGCGCTCCGGGTTCGATGTTCCCCCTCATTTCCGAACCTTCATCGCGAATGGTCAGGCTAAGTTTTTACCAGACGATTTCATTCACCGACTCGGCTCATCTCCCCAACACAGCAGGATGCGTGCCTTTCGACTTGACGCAGTCGAGGTTGTGGCCCTGTTCAGCCATTTGATGGTGTTCATCGAGGAAATCGACTGCCGGAATCCCGCCAAATATTAGGTCCAAAATTAAGTCAAATTTTACGGTATACTAACAAAGGTAAATTATTTACACTTATCCTTATTGTTTGTGGTGTCATTTCAATAAGGATATTTATGACCCTGACAGGGAGTTCGGGCTATTCCGCCCATTTAAATTCGCTCAACCGCTATCTTCTCGTCTTTAAAAACCACGAAGTGGTTGCAGACGTCGAATCATTTGAAGGGCGTGAATCCCTCAGCCAGCCTTATCGATTTACCATCCGCTTCACCTCGTCCGTTCAGGACATTCCACCTGAAAAAGTCATGATGCAGCCCGCTGCATTTATGATGCGGGCTCCCTCCAAAAATTGGTCCCGATTTCGGCCTGACCAGGATCCCTGGAGCTCATTACGTAAAGTTCACGGGGTAATCACGCGCTTTTCCCGCATCTCAACCAGCGCTGATGAATCGACGTATGAAGTTATGCTGGAACATCCTCTGGCCCTACTGACAAGCACGCGCCGATACGCTATCTATCAACGTACGTCCGTTCCCGAGCTCGTCAACTCTGTGCTGAAGTCGCACGGTTTTCAAGGCTATGAGATTGACATGAGCCTGCTGAAGTGGAGTTACCCCGACCGTGAAATGATTGTTCAGTGGGGAGAAAGTGACCTGTGCTTCATCCGGCGTCTGCTTTCTGAAGTCGGGATCTGGTTCCGCTTTCGTAAACACGAAACCGCTGAAGAAATTACCGTGATCGTGTTTGGCGATCATCAGGCCGGCTATGTTAGTGGCACGAAAATTCAATCGCTGCCAGAAGCGGGTTTAACGGGCGATACCCTGACAATCCGGCAGATGCGTTGCCATTCAGTTGTCGTACCCGCATCAGTACGTGCGCGTGATTATGACTATAGACAGAGCAGGTATATTCCTCCGGAACACGACGCGGACATGGGCGACGAAGCCCCCTACACCACAGGAAGGGATTACCACTACGCTGACATTCAGCACAGCGCGGGAGACCAGTGGAGCAGCATGCAGGGCGGTGAAGCGGAAACATCCTGGCACTATGCCCGCATCCGCCATGAGCGCCATTTATCCGGCCGGACGTGTCTGGAAGCCATTGCTGACGATCCCGCGCTGCAGCCAGGCATGGTGGCTGAAATTGTGGGTGAGCAGTCTGAAGCATTCGTGCCCGGTTTTCTCATTCTTGAGAGCATCTGCCGCGCAGGCCGAGCGGCTGGGTATCAGGCTGAACTCAGCGGCATTCCCTACAGCGAGCGCGCCGCTTTCAGACCAGAGCGCCTGCCGAGGCCGGTTATCTCAGGGACGGTTCCCGCGCGCGTCTCAGGAGCCGTCATGAACGACCGCCTTGCCCGTCCCGACAGTGAGGGACGATATCGAGTGAAGTTCTGTTTTGATCTCGATAGCTGGGAGAAAGGCAGGGAAAGTATGCCTGTCCGTCTGGCCCGCATCTATGCAGGTGATAAGTTCGGCGTGCACTTCCCGCTGCTGGACAACATGGAGGTGGCGATCGCGTTTGAAGGTGGCGATCCTGAGCGGCCCTATATTGCGCACGTCCTGCACGATGCGCTCAATCCTGACGTGGTGAACGACCTCAACAGCACGCGCAACGTTATCCGGACGATGGGAAAGAACAAGATCCGGATGGAGGATGCGGCAGGCAGTGAGCACGTCAAGGTATCAACCGAGTTCGGCAAAACGCAGCTCAACCTCGGCCACCTGGTCGATGCCGATCGTAAAGAACGCGGCGAAGGGGCAGAGCTGCGTACCGACCATCACGCCACCGTACGTGCCGCAGAGGGGATTTACCTGACAACCTCGGCGCAGACGGGCGCACGTGGAAAGCAGCTCGATATGGCTGAGACCATCACGCATCTGGAGCAGGCGCTCAGTATTGCTTACAGCCTGCAGTCTGCTGCCACCGGTGCCGGCGCTGAGGGCGTAGACACTGCACCACAGCAGGCGCTTCAGCAAGCTGTATCCGGGCTGGCGAAGCCCGGCATCCTGTCCTGGGGGGAAGCGGGCATTGCGCAGGCGACGCCCGAGAGCCTCCACCTGGCCGCCGGTAAGGATGCGGTGATCACGGCTGGCAGCAACGGCAGCGTCAACATATTTAAGGCCCTTTCCTTGGCAGCGGGTCAGGGAATCTCCGCGTTTGTCCGCAGGATCGGCATCAAACTGATTGCCGCATCTGGCGATATCACCCTTCAGGCCCAACGCGGGCAGTTTGCGGCACTTGCCGATCAGAACATGCAGATTACCAGCGTCAACGGTGAGCTGCAGATAAGCGCGAAAAAGGGCCTGTATCTGCACTGCGGTGGCGGCGGGCTCCGCCTGCACCCGAATGGTGGCGTGGAAATATTCTCCCCGGCGCGCATCGAGCAGAGATCCCCGCTACAGCCGCAATAACTACGGCCGGGTCTATAACTACTTCTGCCCGGATGACGGCACCGTTTCGCTGTCCAACGTGCAGGGCATGGGCTGGCGTGGTATCCCTGATACCTTCGCGGGCAGCATACCCAACCTGTATCAGCGCGCCTTCTGCCAGCACCACAGTACGGGTGTCACCCCGACCGGCGCGCCTTTTGAAAAGCCCGCTTTCCGTCCCGGTGATTTTAAGTATGACGGCTGGCCAACCAACGCTGCCTATCCGATGAAAAGCGGCGTGACCGAAAACGCTGAGGCCCTGCCCGAAGTGATTGAGCTGACCCTGATGGGGCAGGATAACCGCGGGGACATGAAGTACAAAACCGGTGTCGGGGGGGAGGATCGCTATATTGAATACTCCGCACGTGAGCATGAAAACGCCTGGCAAGTGACCGAGTTTCGTCCAGCGATCAGATTTGCCTATCCGCACCGCACCGGTCAGGTGCTGTCAGAGACCGAGCTGGCCGAGGTCAACCGCCACTACGGCACCGCGTTTGTATCCGGTCGCGTGGTGGGCAGCGCAACGCAGCGCTATCTGCTGAAGCGGCGCAAAACGGACGATGAAATTAACGAGATGGAAAAATACGGCGACCCGGTAAAGTTCAGCCAGCACTCTTCAATAGTGATGGACCCGACCGTGCAAGAAAAGGCAGTGGCCTACGACTTGGCCATCGGTAACTGCATGGCCTTTGAAGACCCCTCGTTCTGGCTCAGCCTGCGCAAGCGTGCTGACTGGCGGCACGAGTTTAATCCTAATAGCGAGACTAAGGCATATTACAAAACGGGCAAACTTAACCAAGAAGAAACGAAGAAATTCATGAATCGACCAGATGACGTTCTTCCCACCGGAGAGTTCGGCGTGGTAAATGATTACGGTCCGAAAACGCGCGTTAAGCCAGCTCGGTATCCGGAGGTACACGATAAGGAGGTTGAGGTACACCAGTGGAACATGCCTGAGGCAGCAAGCTACCAAGACGTACCCGGAGCTAAAAAAACAGGAGTTTCATCATGGTAAGGTCAGCAAAAAAGTATGGCCTTACGGCGCTTACAATCCTGACTGTGCTAAACGCGAGCGGATGCAGCGGTGTCCAGCTTAAAAAACGACAGAAGCCGGTACAGGTAGTGTACCGCTTTGACGACCACCGCTGGCTGGAGTTGCATGGTTTTGCCTGCGAGGGCGCGCTTTGGTTCGTGGATGAAAAGCGCGATATACGCAGTGAGGTGTCCTCACAGTTCTACCGCATCTTCACTAAACCCTACATCAACGCCTCTGAGCGTTACATTGCTGTGCCGAGCTGGGACTCTGCGCATTTCTCTGTTTCCCGCGACTATGGCCAGACATGGATATCCTCTGACATAAAAGGACGTGAAGACGATGAGGCGGGTTCAGATTCTCCTGAATACGAAAACATCAAATCACTGACTGTGGTTAATGATCAGGGTTTTCTACTAACCAAACAAGGGCACCTGTATATGTCCTCCCTGCCTTTTGATGATCCGCGCATCATGCCGGGAGGGGAAGGGATTGATTACAGCTATACGTTTAAAGGCAAAGTTTACCATGACAGGCTGGAAGCTATTCGTCCGGGCAAAGGAGAAAACGTTTCACGCTGGGGTCTCTTCTACGTTGATCCCAGGATTCTGCCTAAGCTCATTACAAAGCACTATGCCAACTTCCAGAACCTGCCGACCCGTGTGCCTGAGGTGACGGGATATACGGGCTGGACCCACATGCAGTGCGATATGAAGGCCGGTCTCTGATGCTTAAATTCGGTCTTAATAAGCATGCAGCTTCGGCGCTGGTAGGCCTGATTGTTTTAACTACGAGTGGCTGCAGCGGTAATCCGCTGAAGAAAAGGCAGAAGCCGGTGCAAGTAGTTTACCGCTTTGACGACCACCGCTGGCTGGAGTTGCATGGTTTTGCCTGCGAGGGCGCGCTTTGGTTCGTGGATGAACAGCGCGATATACGCAGTGAGGTGTCCTCACAGTTCTACCGCATTTTTACCCACCCTTACATTAACGCCTCAGAACGATACATTGCTGTTCCCTGGTGGAACTCTTCCGGAATGACGATTTCACGGGATTATGGCCGTACGTGGATGTATTCAACCGTGAAAGGACGTGAAGACGATGAGGCGGGTTCAGATTCTCCTGAATACGAAAACATCAAATCACTGACTGTGGTTAATGATCAGGGTTTTCTATTAACCAAACAAGGGCACCTGTATATGTCCTCCCTGCCTTTTGATGATCCGCGCATCATGCCGGGAGGGGAAGGGATTGATTACAGCTATACGTTTAAAGGCAAAGTTTACCATGACAGGCTGGAAGCTATTCGTCCGGGCAAAGGAGAAAACGTTTCACGCTGGGGTCTCCTGTATATCGATCCCCGTATTTTGCCTGTAAGAATGGAGCAGTATTACGCCAACTTCCAGAATCTTCCAACCCGCGTGCCTGAGGTGACGGGATATACGGGCTGGACCCACATGCAGTGCGATATGAAGGCCGGGATGTGAGTGAATTCCCGCAGAAATGAATAACAAGTTAAAAGGAAGAAATCACATGGATGGCGTCATTCGTTTGGGAGACCGGCTTTCGCCGGGCGGTTGCGTTACCGAAGCTAGCGGAGAAATGTTCGACGGTAAACCGGTCATGCTGACTGGTGACAAAGCACAGTGCAGTCAGCACGGTGCAACCTTTGCTGTTGAAGGACATCCTGCCTGGATCATGAACGGTCGTAACGTTGTTACTGACCGCTGCAAAGCGAAGTGTGGCTGCCTGCTGTTGACCTCACTGCCTGAAGCGGGAGTGCGGTAAATGAAATACTTCTGGAAGCCGCTGCTTTCCTATCCGGGTAAAACGGAGACACGCTTTCCTCGTCTGTTTACGGCGGTTGCGGGTATTGTTGCCACCCTTCTTATGCTGATGTTCAGTGCTCTCACGCTTGAGAGTGAGCAGCTGACTCTAAGCCTGCTTATCTGGCGATTATTGGCCCTGCCTGTGGCGGTATGTTCTGCTGTTGTTTCACTATGTTTTATTGTTTTCCACCTTATCTGTTCCTGGCGTCTTTTTATGCAACTTGCGTACATCGGCATCGAGAAAGATTGGAAATCCCGGGCTTCTGAATGGATGCGCCTGGCTGAACACGCTTCTATCTTTCCGGTTGATAACGCTGCGCTAAAAATGCTCAAGCTTGAGGGAGAAATGCCCGTGGATGGCGATATTGCTCTCAGACTTTCCGTTGAGGATGATGAAACGTCAGGCATGAGCCGAATGCAAATTGTGGTGCAGCGTCTGCTGGAACAACTGGATCTGACGCACATTGACGCGAGAACCGAGCGCCCTGAACTGTTTCTCTACCTGGGAAACTCAGCGGAGTCTGTACGCGATGACTTAACATCACTGATTCAGTCTGCCCATGCCTCTCTGAAACAGGCCAGCTTCCACTACATTGAAGAAGTGCCTGACCTGTCACTAGTGCAGGAATGGGCAGATTCGTCATTTAGCGGATTTCGCCTGCTGATCATTGCCGAACTTCACAACGGCGATACCCCTGCGTCTCTTTGCCTTGCTCAGCACGAGCTGCATCGAGAGCTGCACACATTGGCTTATATAAATTAGCGGCAGTAATCCGTGCGCGAAGCTGCTGGCGCAACTGTGCAGCGATTTCTGGTGCCGAACGGCTTAGCTCTTCCTCGCAGCGGATGAAGTAACGACGAACAGCACGGCCCTGTTCATTTCGCTCAACCATTGCCACTTCTTTAGCCATATCCAGAGAGAGCAAATAATCTTTACTGCTACGATCTCCACCACGCTTTGATTTCCATCCACCGTCACTCTTTTCAAAATCTAACCTATGATTCCTGAAATCTGAGGAATCAAACACAACGTAATCATGGCCTAGCACAAACCCATACTCATCAATACGCAGCTTTATCCAGGTCGAGAAATCATTTCCTGCACCCAGCGCGATGTGTAAATTTTTCGCACTAATTGTGTTAGCAGGTCTGCCACCGATTTGGCCGGATAGCACTGGCACAATGTTTGCGAAATCATTATCACCGGTTCCTTTCACATTGAATTCAGCGTGAGTCTGGGCACTACCAGTTAAAGCAGTAATTTTTTTCTGAGTCATTTCTATTGCTCCAATAAGCTAATTATTTAGAGCCGCCGCGACAGCGTTAGGGATGCTGCAATAAATTGGTCGCAAACACTCGCAAGTTTTATTCTTTTCGCTGATCAGACGAATTTGCGAGTAATTGCGCATTGATTTTGTTAGGCCGATTTGCGGCTATGTGGGTTATTGACGTTTTCAACAGCAGGCGGGTTACGTACCCACCAGAGCACATCAGAAAGTAGCCAAGCACAGCTATTGCGACCTAAGTGACAACGGGCAGGAAAGCGGCCTTTGTTTTCCATTATGGAGCGGGTGGAACGGGAAAGGCTGATGAAAGCTGCGCATTCGCGCTCACGGATGCGGATGTGGATGCGGCGATCGTACTGGATGCTGTATTCAATGAGTATTGAACGGCGCTGTTCTGCTGTTGGCGATTCGAACACGCTCATTAGCCCACCTCAACACGAGATTCAGCGATGCTCTGGTTAATCCACTCGTCAATTTCGCTTTCAATAAAAGCAATTGAATGAGAACCAATTTTTATAGCAGCAGGGAATCGCTGCTCACTCATAAGGCGATATAACCACGCTTTGCTATAACCAGTACGCTTTTGAACTTCAATGAATCTAATTAATGGCGGAGACATATTTACCTCGTAGCGTCTATTACGGTTTACGAGGTATATGCTCTCATATTTTTAGGCATTTTTAATGCTACCATAAGGGATTATGGTTGGTAGGTGTATATGAACCCTAAGGGTGATAACTTAAAGATGACTTTGACCCTAAGGGCTAATACCAATATGCAGGAAATAAATGTAAAAATGCCCTGAGGGCCATCAGGGCTCAATGCTAGAAGGGGGTAGGGTCACTTTCGGGTGATGGGGCAAGCTACCTTCTCGATTGCTCTAGCCAGAGCATCGGACATCTGATAGTCCTGCTTAAGCTTTTCAACTAAATAATCTGCTGTTGGAGCTGTGCTTCTGTCATATTCATCATATGCATTCCATTCTAAATTACGGAGTTGAATGGCGATTAACAAGGGGTCGTCAGCGCGATATTTTCCAAGCATTAATGGCTGCTTGGTCTCTTCTTTATCAAGCAACGCCTTAATTCTATTCAATTCGTCAGAAAGACTCTCTTGGGTTGAAGTATCTTCAGTAGGCATTGGTTCATCTAAATTCATTGGAGGGATTCCCAAATTCACACTTTTGCCTATAGAGTAGAAATAATCGACCAACTCCTGACGTTTAAATCCATATCCATGAAAAATTTCGACGTTAATCTCTTTATATCTCTTCAAAATGGAATTTCCCCCGGCCAAACACCATGATGATTGTATATTTCAAGCAATAAAGCATTAAGTGATGGATGAGGAGAATCGGATTGCACGCCCCATGTATAAGACAAGCTTTCAAATCCTCCCCCTACAGTAAGCATTCCCATATCGGGTGCTTGCGGATCATTTACCAGTATAGTGATAAGCCATTCAGCTATTTGGGGCAATGTAGCCCCACCAGACTGCTCCTGAAGAAGATTAACTAGTTCATAAAGAGAAATGACCTCACTTTTCTTTTTAGCAAGATAAGAGACTATATCAATCACACGCCACCTCACGCCCTCTAAAATGGCGGCTATGTCAGCCTGCAGAGGTGTGCAGGATTTCGAGGATCAGCCTAGACATAGCCTATTATTTATTCGTCCAATGAAGTCTACTACGGACCATTAACACTGTCTATTTAACCAGTTGCACTAGTTTACTAATGAAGGGGAAAACATCCTTTCGAAGGTATTCGAGAATATCCTCAGCGTAACCTTGGGACCAATTGATCCGCTTATGTTCATGCCACTCTAACGCTAATACTTCAAAGATGTTACTTAATATGAGATTTCTAGCCTGCTTCACTTCTACGGGATCGTTACCCACTGCAAGTAATATTTTAGCCTCTTCACGCTTCATTCTGGCATCAGCAATTGATACGGCTTGGAATAGAACTTAATAGATGTCACGATAACGATAATTAGCTTGCTATGCGGGTTCGAAAGCGATTCGTAGACTTTGAGATACTTCAGAATGAAGAAAGGATGGCACGCCCTACAGGATTCGAACCTGTGACCTACGGCTTAGAAGGCCGGTGCTCTATCCAGCTGAGCTAAGGGCGCATAGTGGTTGCGTCGGATTATACGTTTGCACGCTCTCGCGTCAACGTTTTTGCCGCCCTGCGGCTCCAGAGTGTTGAATCATTGAACAATTCGTCCTGAAGACCGAGCAATACGCCCCACGTCGCGCGCCATCCGCCCTAGATACCTATGCCCAACAATCCCCCGCCCCTCAATGCCGCTTACGCCACTCGCTCATCGACACCAAATTACTCACTTCGCCAGCCTCCCCTTCCAGCTCGATCCCCTGCTGAGTAAACCGCGCATTATATTGCTCTCGCAACGCATGCAGTTCCGCACTCTCCGGCTCCAGCTGACGCAGAAATCCTAACGCTAACAACAGCTGCTGTCGCGAAATTAGCCCCGAAAACCCCGCTTTAGTCAAAATCCCGTGCCAGCGCACCGCGTTCGCGTCACCGCCATCCACAATCAGCACCTGCCAAATCAGCAGCACCGCCGCGCCGTTGCCCAGATGAGTTTCGTTATCCCCTGAGATGTAGTCAGTGAACTCTTTGGCCGCGTCTTTTCCCATCAATGAAAGCATGGATTCGACATGCACAGGCGGCAATTGCAGCCTTTTACTCAGCGCCTGCGCAGCATGGCGCGAACCAGCCGTCAGTAGTTGAAACCCTACAACAAACACCACCGCCAGCGTGGCGAGTATTAACCAAATCATCACGGCATCCACATAATTTCCTGAGGGACATAATACGCGCTAAGGCGGTCTCACGTCACTGCGGAAAGTCGTGAAACGCACAGGCGAAATGAATCTCTACCTGACAGCCGGACGCGCTTCTGACAGAATAGGCACCAATCCCCGATTTAACTTTCTACAGATGGATTTCCTCTCTGATGGCAGCAAAAATTATTGACGGTAAAACGATTGCGCAGCAGGTGCGCCTTGAGGTTGCCGAAAAAGTACAGCAGCGTCTGGCGGCCGGTAAACGTGCACCAGGTTTGGCAGTGGTGCTGGTGGGTGAGAACCCCGCTTCGCAGATCTATGTCGCCAGCAAACGTCGCGCCTGTGATGAAGTGGGCTTTATCTCCCGCTCTTACGATCTGCCTGCGACCACCAGCGAAGCCGAACTGCTGGAACTGATCGATACGCTGAACAATGACAGCGAAATCGACGGTATTCTGGTTCAGCTGCCGCTGCCAGCCGGCATCGATAATGTCAAAGTGCTGGAACGTATCGTGCCGGACAAAGATGTCGATGGTTTCCATCCGTACAACATCGGTCGTCTGTGCCAGCGTGCGCCGAAGCTGCGTCCTTGTACGCCGCGCGGTATCGTCACGCTGCTGGAGCGCTACAATATCGATACCTACGGCCTGAACGCCGTGGTGGTTGGCGCATCCAATATCGTCGGTCGTCCGATGAGCATGGAGCTGCTGCTGGCGGGCTGCACCACCACCGTCACGCACCGTTTCACCAAAGATCTGCGTCATCACGTTGAGCACGCCGATTTGCTGGTGGTGGCGGTCGGTAAACCGGGCTTTATTCCGGGTGACTGGATCAAGCCAGGCGCGGTGGTGATTGATGTTGGCATCAATCGTCTGGAGAGCGGTAAAGTAGTGGGCGATGTGGATTTCGCGAGCGCTTCTGAGCGTGCGTCATATATCACCCCGGTTCCCGGTGGCGTCGGTCCGATGACCGTTGCGACCCTGATTCAAAATACATTAGTCGCGTGCGAAGAGTATCACGACGTGGAGGAGGCATAATGGCCAGTTTTTCTTTGGGCGAACATGCTCACGTTGATTTGTGTGACCTGCTGAAACTTGAAGGTTGGGTGCAGAGCGGTGCGCAAGCAAAAGTCGCCATCGCGGATGGCGAAGTGCGCGTGGATGGCGCAGTCGAAACGCGTAAGCGCTGCAAGATTGTGGCAGGCCAGAACGTAGAGTTCGCCGGTTTTAAAATCACCGTTGTAGCTTAAGCATTCGGGCAAATAAAAAGGGGCGAACTGTGGTTCGCCCCTTTTGCTATTCTGCGGCTTGTAAATTCAGGCACGCATCAATGCGAGCCCTGCAACCTGAAAATTCGGGTGCTGATGACAGCGCACCCTTCAATCTGCCTATTCGAGTGCCGATAAAAGCGCACCCGACGCTATTACCTACGACGCCAGCTCGAACCCTGCGGACCATCTTCCACAATCACGCCCAGCTCATTCAGCTTGTCACGCGCGACATCCGCCTGTGCCCAATCTTTTGCGGCACGCGCATCAGAACGCGCTTTGACCCAATGCTCAATTTCCGCCACTTCATCATCATTCACCTGCGCACTGCTCTGCAGGAACAGCTCAGGATCCTGTTGCAGGATGCCGAGCACGTTCGCCAGCTGACGCAGTTTCGCGGCCAAAGCATCAGAGGCGGCTTTGTCTTCGGTTTTCAGGCGATTCACTTCACGCGCCATGTCGAAGAACACTGAGTAGGCTTCCGGCGTGTTGAAGTCGTCATCCATCGCGGTACGGAAGCGCGCTTCAAACTCTTCGCCGCCTGCTGGCGTAGCGCTGGCATCGGTGTGACGCAGTGCGGTGTAAAGACGCTCCAGCGCCGCACGTGCCTGATTGAGGTTATCTTCGCCGTAGTTGAGCTGGCTACGATAGTGGCCCGACATCAGGAAGTAACGCACGGTTTCCGCATCGTAATGCGCCAGTACGTCACGCACGGTGAAGAAGTTGCCGAGCGATTTCGACATCTTCTCGCGGTCGATCATCACCATGCCGGAGTGCATCCAGTAATTGACGTAATCGCCGTCGTGCGCACAGGTTGACTGCGCCACTTCGTTTTCATGGTGCGGGAACATCAGATCCGATCCACCACCGTGGATGTCGAAGTGGGTGCCCAGCTGTTTGCAGTTCATTGCGGAACATTCGATGTGCCAGCCCGGACGACCGTTGCCCCACGGCGAATTCCAGGCTGGCTCATCCGGCTTGGACATTTTCCACAACACGAAGTCCATCGGGTTGCGTTTAATTTCGGTGATTTCAACGCGCGCGCCCGCCTGCAGCTGAGTCAGATCCTGACGCGACAGCACGCCATACCCTTTGTCACTCAGCACATCGAACATCACATCGCCGTTATCCGCCACATAAGCGTGTTTGCGTTCGATTAAACGCTCAACCAGCTCGATGATTTCAGCGATATGG
Organism: Pantoea sp. S61; assembly: GCF_016625145.1. Taxonomy (NCBI): domain Bacteria; kingdom Pseudomonadati; phylum Pseudomonadota; class Gammaproteobacteria; order Enterobacterales; family Erwiniaceae; genus Pantoea; species Pantoea sp. S61. Next base: position 230,578 of record NZ_JACVUO010000004.1, on the reverse strand, counting down.
CGCGTGGCACGCGGCTCCAGATCCGGCGGCAGAATGCCCAGCGCGTCAAAATCTTTGTGCATTTCAGCGATCATACGGTTGGTCAGCGTTTCGATGCTCTCACCGTTCTCGTTGGCGCGTTTGATGATCTTGTCTTCAATATCGGTAATGTTACGCACATATTTGAGCTGATAGCCCACATAGCGCAGATAACGTGACACCACATCAAATGCAACGAAGGTACGCCCATGACCGATATGACAAAGGTCATAAACCGTAATTCCACAGACGTACATGCCGATCTGACCAGCGTGGATCGGTTTGAATTCCTCTTTCTGACGGCTCAGGGTGTTATAGATCTTCAGCATTGAACGATTCCGTTATTAACGTTTGCGGGATACGCCTTTCCAGCGTAGCTGGGTATTGTGCCGTATTTTTCTCAGTTGTGCATCGCTCGCTTACCTTCTGTGGCTGCCTTACTGACGAGCCATCGGAATTTGTGATATAAGAGGCGTCTACAAAAATGCCCCGCCGCTTAGCAGGCGCGGCAGTTGATACTGACGACACCCGTAACAGGACGAATATAATGGTCACTTTCCAGACGAACCATGGCGACATCGTTATCAAAACCTTCGATGACAAAGCGCCGGCTACCGTGAAAAACTTCCTGGACTACTGCCGTGAAGGTTTCTACGACAACACCATCTTCCACCGTGTTATCAACGGTTTCATGGTTCAGGGCGGCGGTTTCGAGCCTGGCATGAAGCAGAAAGACACCAAAGAAGACATTCGTAACGAAGCCAACAACGGTCTGAAAAACACCAAAGGTACGCTGGCGATGGCCCGTACTCAGGCGCCACACTCCGCGACTGCACAATTCTTCATCAACGTAGCAGACAACGACTTCCTGAACTTCCGTGACGAAAGCCTGCAGGGCTGGGGTTACTGCGTGTTCGCTGAAGTGGTTGAAGGCATGGACGTAGTTGAGAAAATCAAAGCGGTGAAAACTGGCCGCAGCGGCATGCATCAGGACGTTCCGGTTGACGACGTTGTCATCCAGAAAGTGACTGTTAGCGAGTAATGTCGCGCACGCTGTTTATCGCAGATTTGCATCTGTGCACAGAAGAACCGGCAATTACTGCCGGTTTTCTGCATTTTTTGCAGGGTGAAGCGCGCGATTGCGATGCGCTTTACATCCTCGGCGATCTGTTTGAAGCCTGGATTGGCGATGACGATCCCAATCCGCTACATCGTGAAATCGCCGCAGCACTAAAAGCCCTGCCGATCCCCACATTCTTCATCCATGGCAATCGAGACTTCCTGCTCGGTAAACGTTTTGCGCGCGAAAGTGGCATGATGCTGCTGCCGGAAGAGCTAGTGCTGAACCTTTACGGCCATCGCGTGCTGATTATGCATGGCGATACCTTGTGTACCGACGATGAAGGCTATCAACGCTTCCGCGCCAAAGTGCATCAGCGCTGGCTGCAACGTCTGTTCCTCGCCCTGCCGCTGCGCATCCGCATGCGCATTGCTGCGCGTATGCGCGCCGACAGCAAGCAAGCCAATCAGCACAAGTCGATGAGCATCATGGATGTCAATCAGCAAGCCGTGATCGTTACGATGACGCGCCAGCAAGTGCGGATTCTGATTCACGGGCATACCCACCGTCCGGCGGTGCATGAGCTAGTCGTGCAAGGTGAAAGCGCCCAGCGCGTGGTGCTCGGTGCCTGGCATGAAAATGGCTCAATGATTCAGGTTGATGCCGATGGCGTGCAGCTGATCGAATTTCCGTTTTAACATCGAATCCTGAAATAGTCGGGCGCATTCGTGCTCGACACTCAGCGCGATGAAGATTCCTCTTCTCGCATCATTGCCCGTTTTCCGGCCACGCAACCGTTTTCCTTGCTCCCTTCTCATGCTATTCTCTGTGCCCTTCTTTACCTGCCCGCCCGGCCAGGTTCGTTTGACTATTCACAGGAGTTGACCGCATGTCATCCAACGCCACCCCGGCTCGTATCGCCATCGTCATGGGTTCTAAAAGTGACTGGGCTACCATGCAGTTCGCCGAGGAAATTCTTAACAGCCTGGATGTTCCGTTCCACGTTGAAGTGGTCTCTGCTCACCGTACGCCAGACAAACTGTTCAGCTTTGCCGAAACCGCCGCAGATAACGGTTTCCACGTGATCATTGCCGGAGCGGGCGGTGCTGCGCATCTGCCGGGCATGATTGCCGCCAAAACCTTGGTGCCGGTGCTGGGCGTGCCAGTACAAAGCGCCGCGCTGAGCGGTGTGGATAGCCTCTACTCTATCGTGCAGATGCCGCGCGGCATTCCTGTCGGCACATTAGCGATCGGTAAAGCCGGTGCGGCTAACGCGGCGCTGCTGGCAGCACAGATTCTGGCGGTGCACGACAAAGAACTGGCGGCGCGTCTTGCCACCTGGCGTCAAACCCAGACTGACGAAGTGCTGAACAACCCAGATCCACGGGTGGACGCATGAAACCGGTTTGCGTACTCGGCAACGGTCAGTTAGGCCGTATGCTGCGCCAGGCGGGTGAACCGCTGGGCATCGCGGTGTATCCAGTGGGTCTGGATGCCGAACCTTCTGCCCTGCCGATCGCTGAAAGCGTGATCACAGCAGAGATCGAGCGTTGGCCGGAAACTGCGTTAACGCGTGAGCTGGCGTTGCATCCGGCATTTGTGAACCGCGATATCTTTCCACGTCTGGCCGATCGCCTGACGCAGAAACAATTGCTCGATCAACTGAACCTGGCAACGGCGCCATGGCAGTTGCTGGCAGCTAAAGCTGAGTGGCCGCAGGTGTTCAGCTCGCTGGGTGAGCTGGCGATTGTGAAACGTCGCACCGGCGGTTATGACGGTCGTGGTCAGTGGCGTCTGCGCGCTCACGAGACCGATGCGCTGCCGGATGAGTGCTACGGCGAATGCATTGTTGAGCAGGGCATCAACTTCAGCGGTGAAGTGTCGCTGGTCGGTGCGCGCGGTCAGGATGGCACCACGGTGTTTTATCCGCTGACGCATAACCTGCATCAGGACGGCATTCTGCGCACCAGCGTCGCCTTCCCGCAGGCCGATGCCGCGCAACAGCAGCAGGCGGAAGCGATGCTCAGCGCGATCATGCATGAGCTGAAATATGTCGGTGTGATGGCGATGGAGTGTTTTATCACGCCAGAAGGCCTGTTGATCAACGAACTGGCCCCGCGCGTGCACAACAGCGGTCACTGGACGCAGAACGGCGCATCGATCAGCCAGTTTGAGCTGCATCTGCGCGCGGTGCTCGGTTTAGCGCTGCCAAAACCGGTGGTGTTTGCGCCGTCGGTGATGGTGAACCTGATTGGCACCGACGTGAATGTCGACTGGCTGCAACAGCCGCTGGTGCATCTGCACTGGTACGACAAAGAAGTGCGTCCGGGCCGTAAGGTTGGGCACTTAAATCTCACCGACAGCGATCAGGCACGCCTTGCGGCGGCGCTGAACGCGCTGGTGCCGCAGCTGCCGGAAGAGTACGCCAGCGGAATTGCCTGGGCGGTTGAGAAGCTGTAAATGCAAAAGGCCGCGCAAGCGGCCTTAAATTTATGTGCAGATGATTAAGCTGCTTCAAATCGTCTGAATAGCGCCTTCCCTTTCAGCAATCGCACGCCCAGCCAGCCGCCGCACAGCGACAACAGCAGCGCGCCGCAAATCGGTAATGCCATCCACAGCGTCCAGTCGGGCTCCCAGGGGAAGTCAAAAATCTTACGCTGTAATCCCCACAGCGCCGCTTCTGCGCCTAATGCGGCAGCCACGCCGGAAACCACGCCGAGCAACGCAAACTCACACCACAGCGTGCCGCGCAGCAGCCGTTTGCTGGCACCCAGCGTGCGATATACCACCAGCTCTTGTCTGCGCTGACGCATGCCTACCTGAATCTGTGCCAGCAGCAGCAACACGCCGCAAATCGTCACCAGCACCACCATGATCTCCAGCGCCTGACTGACCTGCGCCAGCACCTGACCAATCTGCTTCAGCATGCTGCCAACATCCAGCAAGCTCAGCGTTGGGAAGGCACGATTGAGCTGCGCCAGCAGCGCCGGATTACTGTCCATGCGGAAGCTGGTGAGCCAGGTTTGCGGCTGTTGATCCAGTGCGCCCGGCGGGAAGATAAAGAAGAAGTTTGGCCGCAGGCTCTCCCAGTCCACTTTGCGCAGGCTGGTGATTTTGGCGCTGAACTGCTGGGTATCACCGCTGAAGGTCAGGGTATCGCCGAGCTTCAGGCCAAGACGATCCGCCAGTTCCACTTCAATCGATACTTCACCCGCTTTAGGCGGCCAGCTTCCGGCCAGCAGCGGATTGTGATCCGGTCGATCCGCCTGCCATGTCAGATTGAGTTCGCGGTTCAGCGCGTTATCCATCTTCGGATCGGCTTCTTTACCGTTCAGCTCGGTCAGACGCGCACGCACAATCGGATAGTAGGATTCCGGTTTAACCTGATGTTGATTGAGGAAGTCACGCACCTGCGGCACCTGTTCCTGCGTCATGTTAAGCAGGAAGTAGTTCGGCGCATCCGGCGGTAACTGCTGCTGCCAGCGATCCAGAAGATCGCCGCGCATCACCAGCAACAGCGCCAGCAGCATAAAGGAGAGCGAAAATGCCGCCAGCTGGCTCAGCGTCATCACCGGCTGTCGTAGCAGACGATTGATCGCCAGACGCATCGCCAGATTGCGCACTACCAGCTTACGCAGCAGCAACAGTGTGCCCCAGCCGAGCAGTGACAGCAGCAGCGCCAGCATCACCACGCCCACCAGCAGCGCCCACAACATTTTGCTACCGCCCATCAATAACGCCAGCAGGCCAACCACTACCAGCGCCATGGCGGGCAGATAAAACCGCAGCGGCCAGACATTGGCCACCGCATCACGCCGGAGCACGCGCAGCGGCTGCGTCGCCATCAGCAGGCGATACGGGCGCAATCCCACCAGCAGCGAAATGACAAACATCGCACCAATCGCCCATAACCACGGCCAGAAACTGGCGGCAGGCAAGGCGGCAGGCAGCACGGGCTTAAGCATCGCCAGCAGGATGATCTCAATCCCCTGCCCCAGCACGCTGCCCGCTATCGCCGCCAGCAGCAGCACCGCCAGCCACTGGCCAATGATCAGACGTTGTAAGGCTTTACGCGTGGCGCCCAGCGTTTTCAGCACCGCCACCAAATCGTAGCGGCTGCGGCAGTAATGGCTCATCGCCACCGCCACGGCGGCAATCGCCAGCATCAGCGTCAGCAACGCCGATAACAGGAGGAATTGCTGCGCACGCTGCATCGAGCGACCCAGCGCATCTTCCGAGTTCTCGACGCTGATCCAGCGCTCACCGGCTTTCAACTGCGGCTGGATCCAACTGTCATAACGCGCCAGCGGAGCCGGATCGCCAGAGAATTTGTAGCGCCAGCTGAGCCGACTGCCGGGCTGAATCGCACCGGTTTTATCAACATCCGCGAGGTTCATCAGCAGGCGTGGCGCCGTCTGGAACGGATTGAAGCCGCCATCCGGCTCCTGAATCACTTCGCCCGCGATGCGCAGCGTGGTATCCCCCACATCGACGTTGTCGCCGACTTTCAGATTAAGCAGCGCCAGCAAGCGCGGCGCGGCCAGCACTGTGCCCGCCTGCGGTTTTAATCCCGGCGGATCGGTCTGCAAGGTGCCGAACATCGGATAGGCATCGTCCACCGCTTTCACATCCGCTAACTGCGGCGTCTGATCGGCGAAGGTCATGGTCATAAAGCTGAGCTGACGACTGACGGAGAGCCCTTCATCACGCGCTTTATTCAGCCAGGCTTCCGGCGCGGGCGCGCTGCTGCGCAGAGTACGATCGCCCGCCATAAAATCACGGCTCTGCTGGCTCAGCCCTTTTTCCATGCGATCGCTGATCGAGCCCAGCGCCAGCACGCAGGCCACCGCCAATGTCAGCGCCAGCCAAACAATCAACAGTGAGGGCGAACGCCATTCACGCCAGAACCAGCGCCAAATCATGTCTCCTCCCACAGCTTGCCGTCGCGCAGGCGCAGCCGACGATCGCAGCGCGCCGCCAGTTGCTCATCGTGCGTCACCAGAATCAGCGTGGTGGCGAAGTCGCGGTTGAGGGAGAAAAGCAGGTCGGCGATGCGATCGCCGGTTTTGCGATCCAGGTTGCCGGTGGGTTCATCGGCGAACAGTAAACCAGGACGGCCGCTAAACGCGCGCGCCAGCGCCACACGCTGCTGCTCGCCGCCGGAAAGCTGCGCGGGCAGATGATGCAGACGATCTTTCAGGCCAAGTTGCGTTAAGAGATCCACCGCCTGGGCGCGGCTGTCGCGATCGCTGTCACCACGCAATAAAGCAGGCAACTGGACGTTTTCCAGCGCATTGAGCGTCGGTACCAGCATAAAGGACTGGAACACAAAGCCCACTTCGCGTGCGCGCAACGCGGCACGTTGCTCTTCGTTCATGTTGTGCAGCGGCTGGCCGAGCAGATTGACCTCGCCGCTGCTGCCATCGTCCAGCCCGGCCAGAATGCCCAGCAATGTGGATTTGCCGGAACCCGATTCGCCAATCAGCGCGATGGTCTCAGCTGGTTTGACAACCAGCTCAACTCCGGTAAGGATGGTCAGCTGATGCTCTCCCTGACCGACGGACTTAGTAAGATGATAAACTGCAACAATGTTTTCCGCTGGCATTATCCCTTCCTGTTGTTATTGCTTCTGCTGGTGTCCCGCATCGCCGCCGCCGATACCTTGCTGGTATTGGGTGACAGCCTGAGCGCCGGGTATCGTATGTCCGCCACTGCGGCATGGCCCAGCCTGCTCAATAAAACCTGGCAACAGCAGCCCCAGATTATTAACGCCAGCATCAGCGGAGATACCGCAGGACAAGGGCTGGCGCGTTTGCCTGGCCTATTAAAACAGCATCAACCCCGTTGGGTGTTAATCGAATTGGGCGGTAACGATGGCTTGCGCGGCTTCCCGCCTGCCAATATCGCGCAGGATCTGAGTAAAGTGATCGACGAAGTCAAAGCCGCCAAAGCGCAGCCGCTGCTGATGCAAATTCGTTTACCTGCTAATTATGGACGTCGTTATACGGAGGCGTTTAGCGCGATTTATCCGCAGCTGGCACAGCAGTACAACATTCCTCTGGTGCCCTTCTTTATGGAGCAGGTCTATCTGAAGCCGGAATGGATGCAGCAGGACGGTATTCACCCCAATCCGGATGCGCAGCCGTTTATTGCCAACCTGATGGCTAACGAACTGGCTCCGCTAGTAAAGCAGAATTAATGCCGGCGTGTGATTTTAAACAGGTAAAGAAATGCAAACCCATGCAACGGCTGCATTAAAAACCGTTTATGCGCATCAGGTCTGCCGATGCGCAGCATCACACATCTTACTTAAATCAAATAAATATTAACAAATTCCTTTCACTCTTAACTTTTCGTGGTCACACCCTTAACGCAATGATATAAAAGGGCACAATTTAAGCCGCCTACTTGCGGCTGGCTACCACAGTTAAGAAAATCAAATGAATGCGAGTTTTTTCAAGAGTGTGCACGCGCTCAGGGGATTAGCTGCCCTCAGCGTGATGTTTTTCCATTTCCGCTGGAACATCAATGCAAAGTCTCCTGGGTTAGGAGATGCATTATTTGGTTGGGGGGCTACCGGTGTTGACCTGTTTTTCCTGATTAGCGGCTTTGTGATTGTTTTAACCTTAAAAACAACGCCCGCTACGTTTTCGGGTACTGTGCAATTTTTAAAGCGCCGCCTCTTCCGTATATTACCGGCGTACTACATTATTCTGATCGTTACCTTTCTGCTCTCTGGTGCTATGAGCACCTTCCACTATGCGGATAAAACCCAGAATCTGATAAGCGCACTCACCTTTCAGCCGATATATCCTGATCACGGTCCTTTTTATGTGGATGACAGTGGCATGTATGGCATTCGCTGGACCCTCAATTATGAACTCTACTTTTATCTTGCAGTCGGATTGCTTCTGGGATTACCACGTCGAGCTTTAGCCATCGCAATTTGGTTCGTCTTAACACTGTTCACCATCCCCTGGCTTGCCGGGAAAGACTTGAGCCTGGCAGAACAAGGTTATGAGCTCGGCAGTGCACAGCTAAACCTTGTGACCAATCCGATGATTTTATTGTTCCTGGTCGGCATGCTCATTGGGCTAAGTGTACCGCTGCTGCGTAAACTCAACGCTCAACTGATGCTGATCATGTTTACTGCTTCGGTAGTCATGATGGTTGCGCTTTTTAGCCATGGGCTGTTTGTCGGGCATGGCTTAACCGGCTCAGGATGGATTTATGCACTTATTCTCTTATTCGCCATTGCTTCAGAAGAGAGAATTGGGAAGCTTATCCCACGCGCATGGCTGAAGTTAGGTGATATCTCATTTTCACTTTATCTCGTACACACCTTAATGAATGAAGGGCTAGGTAAACGTTTGAATGGTCTGGGGATTGAAGATGGGCCTTTGCGATTTTGTATCTCGGTCGTCCTCTCATTACTACTGGCATGGCTGGCATGGAAGTACATAGAAAGGCCATTCAACGCACTCAGCAAACCACGCGCTGAAGCATCCGGGTTGGCCATAACTAAAGGTTGACGCCAGTAGTACAAATCACTGAATCTGTTATCAATCTCAAACAGCCTTACAGTGATTATGCAAAAAAATATCCTCATCACCGGCTGCTCCAGCGGTATTGGCTTAGCGGCCGCCAACGATCTGCAATCTCGCGGCTATCGCGTGATTGCTGCCTGCCGTCGAGCGGACGATGTGGCGCGCATGGAAGCCCTGGGCTTTATTGGCGTCCAGCTCGACCTTGATGATGCAGCCAGCGTGGATGCCGCCGCTGAGCGCATACTGGCATTGTGCGAGCATCGCCTGCACGGTTTGTTTAATAACGGCGGCTTTGGTCAATATGGCCCACTGAGCAGCGTGTCGCGCGCGCAGCTGGAAAAACAGTTCTCCACTAACCTCTTCGGTACCCACCAACTGACAATGCGTTTGCTGCCTGCGCTGCAAGCCAGCGGTAATGGGCGTATCATTAATACCAGCTCGGTGCTGGGGCTGATCTCCACGCCCGGACGCGGCGCCTACGCCGCCAGTAAATGGGCACTAGAAGCCTGGAGCGATGCACTGCGCATGGAAGTGCGCGATAGCGGTGTGCGCGTGAGTTTGATCGAGCCCGGGCCAATTGCCACGCGTTTCACCGACAATGTGCATCAGGGCGAGCAGGATAAACCGGTGCGTAATCCGGGGATTGCCGCACGTTTCACCCTGCCACCGGAAGCCATTTTGCCCAAATTGCGCCACGCGCTGGAAAGCAAACACCCGCGCCTGCGTTATCCGGTGACGCTGGTCGCATGGGTGATGAGCCTGCTGAAACGCCTGTTACCCGGTTGGATGCTGGATCGCATCTTGCGCAGCAACTAAGCGGCAAGCCAGATTTGAACTTGAACACGGGCAGCTTGCCCCCATATTCTCAACACACTTTCTGCAAAGAGACGTATTCATGTCACACGCTTTGATTATCGACATCAACGAATCCAACCTGCACCAGACGCTGGAACAATCCACGCAGATGCCGGTGCTGTTCTACTTCTGGTCCGATCGCAGCCAACACTGTCAGGAGCTAACGCCGATGCTGGAGCGTCTGGCACAGGAGTATGCGGGTCAGTTCATTTTGGCCAAACTGGATTGCGATAAAGAGCAGATGGTGGCATCGCAGTTTGGTCTGCGCTCCATTCCAACCGTGTATCTGTTCCAGAATGGACAGCCGGTAGATGGCTTCCAGGGCCCGCAGCCGGAAGAGGCGATCCGCGCACTACTGCAAAAAGTGCTGCCGCGTGAAGAAGAGATTAAAACCCATCAGGCGATGCAGCTGATGGAAGAAGGCAAACCGCTGGATGCACTGCCGCTGCTGAAAGATGCCTGGCAGTTGAGCAACCAAAACAGTGAAATTGGCTTCCTGCTAGCAGAAGTGTTGATCATTCTGAACCGCAGCGATGAAGCCGAAGCAGTGCTGGCAGTGGTACCTTTACAGGATCAGGATACCCGCTATCAGAGCCTGGTTTCGCAAATCGAACTGCTAAAGCAAGCTGCGGATACTCCGGAGATCCAGCAATTGCAGGAACAGCTGGCCAGTGAGCCCGCGAATGCGGAGCTGGCTGCTAAACTTGCTTTACAGCTGCATCAGGTGGGCCGCAACGAAGAAGCACTGGATCTGTTGTTCAGCTTCCTGAAGAGCGATCTCAGTGCGGGCGAAGGTCAGGTGCGCAAAATGTTCCAGGAAATTTTGGCTGCGCTCGGCACAGGCGATGCACTCGCTACGCGCTATCGTCGCCAGATGTATTCGCTGCTGTACTGATCGGTACCGCACGTGCAACGGGCCGAACGACTCGGCCCGACAATCTGACAACCAGGAGGTTATATGTTGACTGTGATTCCCGTCATTATCGTGCTTGCGCTCGTTACCGTGTGGGCCGGTGTAAAAATCGTGCCACAAGGCTATCAGTGGACGGTAGAACGTTTTGGCCGTTACACTAAAACCCTGCCACCCGGCCTGAGTTTAATCGTCCCGTTCATGGATCGTATTGGTCGCAAGATCAATATGATGGAACAAGTCCTCGATATTCCCTCGCAAGAAATCATCTCCAAAGATAACGCTAACGTCACCATTGATGCTGTGTGCTTCATTCAGGTGGTTGATCCTGCGCGCGCGGCCTATGAAGTCAGCAATCTTGAGCTGTCGATCCTCAATCTGACCATGACGAATATCCGAACTGTCCTCGGTAGCATGGAATTGGATGAGATGCTGTCGCAGCGCGATAACATCAATACCCGCTTGCTGCACATCGTCGATGAAGCCACCAATCCGTGGGGCGTGAAGATCACCCGTATCGAAATCCGTGACGTGCGTCCGCCGCAGGAACTGATCGCCGCGATGAACGCGCAGATGAAGGCCGAGCGTACCAAGCGTGCCGACATTCTTACCGCAGAAGGCGTACGCCAGGCGGCGATTTTACGCGCCGAAGGGGATAAGCAGTCGCAAATTCTGAAAGCCGAAGGTGAACGAACCTCCGCCTTCCTGCAGGCCGAAGCGCGTGAACGCCAGGCGCAGGCCGAAGCCAACGCCACGCGTGCCGTATCGGAGGCGATCGCGGCAGGCGACATTCAGGCGGTGAACTACTTTGTGGCGCAGAAATATACCGATGCGCTACAGAAGATCGGTGAATCTCATAACAGCAAAGTGGTGATGATGCCGCTGGATGCCAGCAGTTTGCTGGGTTCCATTGCCGGGATCGGTGAATTGCTGAAGGAGAGCCGTCAGGAGCGTAAACCGTGATCCTGATGGAACTGATAGCCCATCCGCACTGGTTCTGGCTGACGTTGGGCGGCCTGCTGCTGGCGGCTGAAATGCTGGGTACCAGCGGCTATCTGCTGTGGAGTGGATTAGCGGCGGTGCTGGTCGGCCTGATCGAATGGCTTTTCCCGTTCTCGTGGACGCATCAGGGCATTTTGTTCGCGGTGCTGACGTTGCTGTGCGTTTACTTCTGGTATCGCTGGATGCGCTACCGTGAGGTTTCACAGCAGCCGAACACTTTGAATCAACGCGGATCGCAGATGATCGGGATGCACCTGACCCTGGATACCACGCTCAGAGAGGGTTTAGGTCATGTGCGCATTGGCGACAGCAGCTGGCGCGTGCAGGCTAAAGAAGATTTGCCTGCCGGAACACCCGTGATCGTCACCGGAGTGGTGGGTATCACGCTGCTGATTCAGCCGCGCTTTCCTTCACCCTGATGGCAGCAGCCCGCCAGATGATTGATGATCGGGCATTCAGCACTGTCATCGCCGGGGCAGGCTTCAGCAAGTTCCAGCAGTCGCGCGCGCATCGCATGCAACTCTTCGATGTGCGCAGCGATTTCATCCGCTTTCTGCAAGGTGCGCGCTTTGACATCCGCGCTGTGGCGAGCGGGATCGTTGAACAGGGTCACCAGCTCGCGGCACTCGTCCAGGGTAAAGCCAACCTGACGCGCCTGACGCAGTAGATTCAGCTCATCAATATGATGCGCGGCATAGCTGCGATAACCATTGTTACTGCGCAACGGCGGCGTCACCACGCCCTTCTCTTCATAAAAACGGATCGCCTTGCTGGTTAGCCCGGTTTTTTTTGCCACATCGCTGATGTTCATCTTTTGTCTTCACCTCATGACCGCTTGACCTTCCCCTGAATGGAAGGTTTAGGCTCTATAACTAATGCAAAGTTTGCAGACAGTCAAACCTCTCGTTTAAGGAGTTTAAGATGTCACACACACAATTACTGGCGCTGGACGGTTTGTCCTGTGGCCACTGCGTAAAACGGGTCAAAGAAGCGCTGGAGCAGCGCGACGATGTGGAACAAGCGGACGTCACGCAGCAGGAAGCGCGCGTTACCGGTGCGGCCAGCGCCAGCGATCTGATTGCAACCGTTGAACAAGCCGGCTATCACGCGGCGGTGAAAGACAGCCCAAAGCCTGAGCCGTTGACAGCAACAGAGCCGCCGCCGGAGGCGCTGACAACGGAGTCGCAACCGGCAGAAGAAAACCTTCCTGTTCACCATTTGCTGATCAGCGGCATGAGCTGTGCCAGCTGCGTGAGCCGTGTGGAACAGGCGCTGCAAAACGTGCCCGGCGTGAGTCAGGCACGCGTCAACCTGGGTGAGCGTAGCGCGCTGGTATTGGGCAATGCGTCTGCCGAAGCGCTGATGAGTGCCGTGGATCAAGCAGGCTACGCCGCTGAAGCTATCGACGATGAACAAACCCGACGCGAACGCCAGCAAATCAGCGCACAGCAGGCGATGCGCCGCTTTAGCTGGCAGGCGGGATTGGCGCTGTTGCTCGGCGTGCCCATGATGATCTGGGGCATGCTCGGCGACAATATGATGCTGAGTGACGCCAACCAAACGTTATGGCGCACGCTCGGCGTTATCACCTTGCTGGTGATGGTGATCGCCGGCGGTCATTTCTATCGCAGTGCCTGGCGCAGCTTACGTCACGGCACCGCCACCATGGATACGCTGGTGGCCCTCGGCACTGGCGCCGCATGGATCTACTCGATGAGCGTAGCGCTGTGGCCAGAATTTTTTCCGATGCAGGCGCGACATCTCTATTTTGAAGCCAGCGTGATGATCGTCGGTTTGATTAACCTCGGCCATGCGCTGGAACAGCGAGCACGCCAGCGGGCATCTAAAGCCCTGGAACGCCTGTTGGATCTCACCCCTGCTCAGGCGCGTGTGATCGGTGAACAGGGCGAAACGCTGATGCCGTTGAGTGAGGTTCAGCCCGGCATGCTGCTGAAGCTGGTCACCGGCGATCGTGTGCCGGTTGATGGCGAAGTCGACAGCGGCGAAGCCTGGTTTGATGAAGCGATGTTAACCGGTGAAGCGGTGCCGCAGGCGAAACAGCCCGGCGATAAAGTCTATGCCGGGACGCTGGTGCAGGATGGCACGCTGCGCTTCGTGGCACGCGCCACCGGCAGCCACACCACGCTGGCGCGTATCATCAATCTGGTGCGCCAGGCACAAAGCAGCAAACCGGACATTGGCCGCCTGGCCGATCGCATCTCAGCGGTGTTTGTGCCGGTGGTGGTGGCGATTGCGCTGCTGGCCGGTCTGGTGTGGTATCTGGTCGGCCCGCAGCCGCAGCTCGCCTACACGCTGGTGATCGTCACGACGGTGTTGATTATCGCCTGTCCTTGCGCACTGGGGCTGGCGACGCCGATGTCGGTGATTGCCGGGGTGGGTCGCGCGGCAGAACTGGGCGTGCTGGTGCGTGATGCTGATGCGCTGCAGCGTGCCAGCGAAGTCGATACCATCGTGTTTGATAAAACCGGCACGCTGACGAGCGGCACGCCTCAGGTGAGCGATGTGCTGATGTATGGCGACTGGAATCGCCAGCAGGTGCTGAGCGCTGCGGCGCAGCTGGAACAAGGTTCGAACCATCCGCTGGCGAAAGCGATTTTGGCGGCAGCCCCCGATCTCAGCGATCAGCCGACTAAGCAATTTCGTACAATACGCGGCAAAGGCGTGAGCGCTAAAGTCGCGGGCAGAACGCTGCTGCTCGGCAATCAGGCACTGCTGGATGAACAACAGATTGATTACCGCGCCGCACAAGAAGATATCGACCGTTTCGCCGCGCAAGGCACCACGCCGGTGCTGCTGGCCGATCATCGTCAGTTGCTCGGCTTGATCGCCCTGCGTGACAGCCTGCGCCCGGAAAGCGCGGAGGCGTTACAGCGCCTGCACCAGTTGGGCTATCGGCTAATCATGCTGACCGGCGATCACCAGAAAACCGCGCAGGTAATCGCTGCCGAAGCCGGTATTGATGAAGTGATTGCGGGCGTGCTGCCCGAAGGCAAAGCGCAGGCGATCGCGCAGTTGCAGCAGCAGGGGCGTAAAGTGGTCATGGTCGGTGATGGCATCAATGATGCCCCGGCGCTGGCGCAGGCCGATGTCGGCATTGCGATGGGGGGCGGCAGCGATGTGGCCGTCGAAACCGCCGCCATGACGTTGATGCGCAACGATCTGCACTGTGTTGCCGATGCGCTGGCGATGGCAGGCGCGACACTGCGTAATATGCGTCAGAACTTGCTCGGGGCTTTTGTGTATAACAGCCTGGGAATTCCGATTGCGGCGGGCGTGCTCTACCCGTTCACCGGCTTGCTGCTTAGCCCGATCGTGGCGGGCGCGGCGATGGCGCTGTCTTCGATTACCGTGGTGAGTAACGCGAATCGTTTGTTGCGCTTTAAGCCAGCAAAACGCTAATCGCCCTCTCTGCCCTGTTTTTCGCTGACTGAAATCGCTAGCATGGATTTTTGACTTCAAAAGGACAGGGCATGAGACGCAGTCTGTGGCACAGCTTCCAGCAGATGGCCGCCAGCCTCTTACCGGCGCGATATACCTGGCCGGCAATGGATATCAAATTGGGCGATCGACGCCTGCATCTGGCGGGCAGTATTCATATGGGCACGCGCGATATGCAGCCGTTGCCTGCGGGTTTATTGCGTCAGCTGAGCAAAGCCGACGCACTGATTGTTGAAGCCGACATCACCCAGGGCGCATCCCCCTTCAACAATGACGATGACTATGCACCGTTGGCGATGCGTTTGGATGCCGAGGTGCTGCAGCGGTTGAATGCCCTGTGCGATGAGCTTTCGCTTTCCATGACAGTATTCGACACGCTGCCGTTCTGGCAAATCGCCTTAATGCTGCAGGCACAACAGGCGCAGCGTCTGGGATTACGGCCGCAATATGGCATTGATTACCAGCTACTGATGGCGGCAAAAGCAGCCAATAAGCGCATTATTGAACTGGAAGGCCCGGAAACTCAGATCGCACTGCTAAAGTCGCTACCGCAGGAAGGTTTATCGCTGTTACTGGATACGCTGGAGCATTGGCACACCAACGCCCGCCTGCTGCAAACCATGATCAGCTGGTGGCTGGATGCACCGCCCACGCAACAACCGGTGGCCCTGCCGACCACCTTTAGCAGCGATCTCAATGACACGCTGATGCGCAATCGTAATCAGCACTGGCGCGAGTTATTGCAGGCGCTGCCGAAAGGCCGCTATGTGGTGGCGGTGGGTGCACTGCATCTGTATGGCGAGGATAACCTGCCAGGATTGTTGAAGTCGTAACAAGTGCAGTCACCGCAAGACCTTATGCATCCTCAAGTCCTGAAAGTTATCAGGTCGATGACGTGCGTCTGTCTGATTACACAGAAATATGCATTGGCGGATGCGCGGCGGAGGGTTGGCTCAGCGGATGAGCAGTGAGCAGTGAGCAGTGAGCAGTGAGCAGTGAGCAGTGAGCAGTGAATTGCAGGCAAAAAAGAAGGCCAATATCTCTATCGGCCCGTCAAAGAGGAATTTGTTTATGATTTTGGTTATCACCAGCATTGCTGGCGCGGGCCAATTTTCGCGCAAAGTTCAGAATTTCGCCAGTATTATTCACCAAAACTGAAATAAGAATTTTCGTAGCAAGGACAGAACATGACACCCGCCGTAAAACTGCTGGAAAAACAAAAGGTCGCCTTTACCCTTCATCCTTATGAGCATGACAGCCACGAAACCAATTTTGGTGATGAAGCGGTGCGGAAGCTCAATCTCGATGCACGTCAGGTGTTCAAAACCCTGCTAGTGGCGCTCAACGGCGATGCCAAAGCGCTGGCGGTAGCCGTGACACCGGTCTCCTCGCAGCTCGATTTGAAAAAAGTGGCAAAGGCGCTGGGCGCGAAAAAAGCGGATATGGCCGATCCACAACTGGCACAGCGCGTCACCGGCTATCTGGTGGGTGGTATCAGCCCCTTAGGGCAGAAAAAACGCCTGCCAACGGTGATCGATCAGCAGGCCGCAGAATTTGCCACCATCTTTGTCTCCGGTGGCAAGCGCGGGCTGGATATAGAACTGGCGGCGCAGGACCTGGCACGACTGCTGGATGCCACACTGGCCGACGTGGCGCGTCGCGATTAATTCAGCTGTTGGATGCCACTCTGGCCGACTTGGCGCGCCGCGATTAATTCAGCTGCTGGATGCCGCTCTGGCCGACGTGGCGCGCCGCGATTAATCCGGTTGCTGGATGCCACACTGGCAGACGTGGCACGCCGCGATTAATTCAGCTGCTGGATGCGCAGTGGCCGGCTTGGCACGCCTCGATTAACCCGGCTGCTGGATGCCACACTGGCCAACGTGGCACACCGTGATTAATCCGGCTGCTGGGCGCAGAGCTGATCAATCATCCAGCGCCCGGCAGGACCCGGTGGATTGCGTCGCGACCAGATCACATCCACCGCGATGCGCTGTGGCCAGCCTGGCACCGGCAACTCTTTCAACACCTGATGACCAAATTGTTCCACCAGCCAGCGCGGTAATACACTCCAGCCAAAGCCCTGCTCCGCCATTTCCAGCAGCAATAAATAAGAAGGCGCCGACCAAACGCGCCCGGCAGGCAAGGGTTCACGGTTTTGCACCCAGGTATTAAGCCGTAAATGACGCAATTCACCGAGTTGTGCTTCACTCACCTGTTTTGACTGCGCCAGCACATGATCCTTGTGCAGATAGATCGCCATTTCCGCACCTACCTGTAAACGCGCCACCGCTAAATCCGGCGGCAGCTGCGGCTGCGCACGCACCACGCCGAGATGCACGCGACCGGCCTGCAGCAGGTCCAGCGCGTCCGCGTCCTCAGCAATCATGCATTCAAATTCAATATCCGGATAACGTGCTTCAAAGCGGTTGAGCAGATTTTCATGGTGATCGGCCTGCCAGAAATCGGAAATCGCCAGACTGAGTCGCGGTTCCACGCCCTGTGACAGCCGCACCGCCAGCTCATCCAACCGCTGGCTGGCCGCCAGAATCTGCTGCACCTGCGCCAGGGCGCGCTGTCCTTGCTCGGTGAGTACCGGCTGGCGACCGCTGCGATCGAACAGGGTGAAACCGAGATCGTCTTCCAGATTAGCCACGGCGCTGCTGATGGTGGACTGGCTTTTGGCCAGCGCACGCGCCGCCGCAGAAAACGAGCCGCTGGCGACAGTCTGCACAAAGGCCTCAAGGGATTCCGGGGAGTATTTCATGGTGAACCATCGCTTTTATCGATAGGTAATCATTTTATCTTAGCATTTCGCGGTGAGAAAATGCGTCGCGTTACCCAAAAGGAGGTTTATATGCGTACCCGTTCGCTGAAAGAACGTTTTTATCATGCTGCAGGATTTGAAGTGCTGGCGATTCTCACTGTGGCTCCGCTGGCTGCCTGGATTATGGAAAAGCCGCTGTTTCAGATGGGCGCGCT
This sequence comes from Pantoea sp. S61, assembly GCF_016625145.1. Lineage (NCBI taxonomy): Bacteria > Pseudomonadati > Pseudomonadota > Gammaproteobacteria > Enterobacterales > Erwiniaceae > Pantoea > Pantoea sp. S61. The sequence continues at coordinate 212,745 of NZ_JACVUO010000004.1, read as the reverse complement.
GGCGATTATGTTGTCAACGGTCGCCATGCTGTGGAACATGATCTATAACACCGGTTTTGATCGCATCTGGCCGCCGCAGAAAACACGCGGCCTCGGTCTGCGTGCCATCCACGCGCTGGGCTTTGAAGGGGGCTTTATCGTTATCGGTTTGCCGATTGCCGCCTGGATGCTGAAGATCACGCTGCTGGAAGCCTTTATGCTGGAAGTGGCGTTCTTCCTGTTCTTCCTGCCCTATACCATGGCCTATAACTGGATGTGGGATAAATTGCGTCAGCGCTGGCTGACGCAAAAATCCTGCCAGGCATAAAACAACGGCGCCCAATCGGGCGCCGTTTTCAATTGTGCTGTGCGCGCGGCCAAATCCACGCCAGAATGGCTTGTGGGTAGCTTCGCTTCCTGGGCTTTTCCTGCGCTTTGTCGCGCTCCTGCACCTGTGCTTCCGTTAAATGCACGATACCGGTTGGCGCATAGTCGGCGATTTTCAGCGGTGAGTGTGCGGTGACATAAGCACGCAGCACATCCACATCACGCTGGCCGGTATTGCTAAAGCCCGCATGTGCCTCGATGTTGGGATAACCATCGCCCCCGCTGGCATTAAAGCTGTTGGTCGCCATGCGATAGGTTTTGTCCTTTTGCAGCGGCTCGCCATTGATCTTCACCTCACTCACCGCTTTGCCATCCGCCACCAGACTGATATTGCTGAACTGCGCGAAACCACCGGCGTTGGTTTTGATATTGGCAACCGTGGCAAGATACTTCAGCAATTCGTCTCCGGTCAGCGTGACTGACACCACCTGATTACCAAACGGCTGCACCTGCAACAAATCGCGCCAACTCAGCTTGCCTGCGGCCAGCGAAGTGCGAATGCCACCGCCACTGATCACCGCGAAATCCGCTTTAGTCGCTGCCATTTGCGCGCGCAGAATCAGCTGCCCAAGGTTGGTTTGTTCAAAACGCACTTTGTCGCGTTCGCCGACGAACACGCCATCACTGCTGCCAACCGTGACGTCGAGTTTCTTTGCCGCGCGCAGTTGATACGGCGTCAGTAGCTTCATCATCGCGCTGTTAGGTGGGATCTCTTCCTGCCAGGTGAGCCAGGAGACGCTGCCATCCAGATTTTTCACTTCATGCTTGAGATTAACCGGGATCAGCTGATAGCTGTCCAGCGTCAATTCGCCATTGCGGAAGGTGAAATCGCCGCGCCCGACATATTTGCCCCACTCTTTCGCCTGCATGATCCACACGCCATTTTGGCGATCGGGCTGGCAAGGCTGGCCGGGCTGATAATCTTTCACGCTGACGTTATCTTTTTCCATGCACACCGCATCCTGCGAGTGGCCGCCGATGATCACATTGATAGTGCCCGGCGGCAGGCTGCGCGCCAGTTCCACATCACCCGGCGCGTTGCTGCCGTGCTGCCCATCGTCGTAATGGCCCATGTGCGTCAGCGCCACGATCACATCAGGTTTCTCGCTGGCACGCAGTTCCGCCACCGCTTTTTCCGTCTCTTTCACCGGATCGCGGATGTCGATATTAGCGATATTTTCTGGGTTGGAAATTTTCAGGGTATCGGTGGTGGTCAGACCGATCACTGCGATCTTCAGCCCCATGCGATTAAAGATCGCCCACGGCTTAAACAGACGCTGGTCGGTACCCTTTTGATAGATATTGGCAGAGAGGAAGGGAAATTTGGCCCACTTCTGTTGCTGTTGCAGCACGCTGAGAGGCTTATCGAATTCGTGATTGCCGAGCGCCATAGCATCGTAGCCGATGAGGTTCATGCCGCGAATATCGGGTTCGGCATTGAGCAGATCCGATTCCGGCACGCCGGTATTCACGTCTCCGGCGGAAAGGATCAAGGCACCGCCGCCTTTGGCCTGCACATCATAACGCTGTTTATCCATCAGCGTTTTCTGCGCCGCCAGACCGTATTCGCCCTGCGCATTGGTCCAGTAGCGACCATGATGATCGTTGGTGTGCAGAATACTGAATCGATAACTGCGATCCGTCTGCCATGCCTGCGCCAGCATCGGCAGCAACAGCATGATCAGCGCCAGCCAGCGCCCTCTCCGCGGGAATAACAACAAAGCCGATCTCCTTATTCTGCGTCTTTCCACTTTGCCGTGGACTTAATGTGCTTTATCACCCTTCTGTGTCGCACAGATGGCACTTTAACTCAAGACAAAAGGCTTATAGAGTCATGCGGGTAGTAACAAATTGATAACGATAACCGCACTCTTCAGGATTTTTATGGCAAGTGACATCGCAACCCCGGCACGCGCACCGGGACGGACCGCTTTTGGCATTTTAGGTGCCATCAGCCTCGCGCATCTGCTCAACGATATGCTGCAATCGCTGCTGCTGGCGATCTACCCGATGCTGCAAAAAGATTTTAGCCTTAACTTCGTCCAGATAGGTCTGATAACGCTGACCTTTCAGGTTACCGCTTCGCTGCTGCAACCGATCATCGGTCATTACACCGACAAATACCCAAAACCCTGGTCTTTGCCGGTCGGGATGGGCTTTACGCTGTGTGGTCTGGTGCTGCTGACGTTCTCCAGCACCTATCCGCAGGTGCTGCTCGCTGCCGCGCTGGTGGGCAGCGGTTCCTCGGTGTTTCATCCGGAATCTTCGCGCGTGGCGCGTATGGCCTCCGGTGGACGTCATGGTTTGGCTCAATCACTGTTCCAGGTGGGCGGTAACTTTGGTAGCGCGCTAGGTCCGCTGCTGGCAGCGATGATCGTTGCCCCTTACGGCAAAGGGCATCTTGCCTGGTTCGTGCTGGCGGCACTGCTCGGCATTATCGTGCTGCTGCAGGTCAGCCGCTGGTATAGCCACCAGCAGCGCGCCAGTAAGGCAAAGGCAACGGTTGCGCCGGTTAACCCGCTGCCGCGTAAGAAAGTGGCGTTGGCGATCAGCATTTTGCTGCTGCTGATCTTCTCTAAATACTTCTATCTCACCAGCCTGAGCAGTTACTACACCTTCTATTTAATCCAGAAATTCGGACTTTCTGTTCAGGCCTCGCAATTCCATCTGTTTGCCTTCCTCGGCGCGGTGGCTGCGGGCACCATCATTGGCGGACCGATTGGCGATAAAATCGGCCGTAAATACGTGATTTGGGTATCGATTCTTGGCGTTGCGCCCTTTACCTTGCTGCTGCCCCACGCCAACTTAATGTGGACCAGCGTGTTGAGCGTGATCATCGGGTTGATTCTCGCCTCGGCGTTTTCTGCCATTTTGGTGTATGCGCAGGAACTGATGCCAGGACGTATTGGTATGGTTTCCGGGCTATTTTTCGGTTTTGCCTTTGGTATGGGTGGGCTCGGTGCCGCCGTGTTGGGCGTAGTGGCAGACCACACCAGCATCGAGTGGGTATATCAAATCTGTGCCTGGCTACCTTTGATCGGCCTATTGACCGCTTTCCTGCCTGATAACCGCCACGCCTAAGCCGCTTTAGGGGGGCAACGCTTTTTCCTCGCCCCCCTACATTCTGCGGAAAACCTGCCGATAGAGTGAGATAACTGAGGAAAATGCCGCTTCAGCTGCGTTTTCTTCTTAATTTTTCAATTTTTTCGCTTTTCACCGCTCAAATGTTTAAACGTGGTTAGCGAATGTGCATTACACTAGGTTGTTACAAGCGGATACATTTGCATACAAGGAGACAGGCATGCATCACACCACACCGTTGATCACCACCATTGTCGGGGGCCTGGTCCTCGCCTTTCTCCTGGGTATGATTGCCAACCGCCTGCGAATCTCCCCGTTGGTCGGTTATCTGCTTGCTGGCGTGCTCGCCGGTCCCTTTACCCCGGGCTTTGTCGCTGATACCAATCTCGCACCTGAGTTAGCTGAGCTCGGCGTTATCCTGCTGATGTTTGGCGTGGGTTTGCACTTCTCGCTGAAGGATTTGATGTCGGTAAAGTCGATCGCCATTCCCGGCGCCATCGCGCAAATCGCGGTGGCCACGCTGCTGGGAATGGGGCTGTCGTGGGCGATGGGCTGGTCGTGGATGACAGGTCTGGTGTTTGGCCTCTGTCTTTCCACCGCCAGTACCGTGGTGTTACTGCGCGCACTGGAAGAGCGTCAACTGATTGATAGCCAGCGAGGTCAGATTGCCATCGGCTGGCTGATTGTTGAAGATCTTGTGATGGTCCTGACGCTGGTACTGCTGCCCGCCATTGCCGGCATGCTGGAAGAAGGCAACGCCAGCCCCTCTCTGCTGTTCTGGGATCTGATGCTGACCATCGGCAAAGTCGTCGCCTTTATGGTGCTGATGATGGTGGTGGGCCGTCGGGTCGTGCCGTGGATTCTGGCAAAAAGTGCCGCAACCGGATCGCGCGAACTGTTCACCTTATCCGTACTGGCCCTGGCGCTGGGCATCGCTTTCGGTGCGGTTGAATTCTTCGATGTCTCCTTCGCACTCGGCGCCTTCTTTGCCGGTATGGTGCTTAACGAATCCGAACTCAGCCACCGTGCCGCGCACGATACTCTCCCGCTGCGCGATGCCTTCGCCGTACTGTTTTTTGTCTCGGTCGGCATGCTGTTTGACCCAATGATTTTGATTGAGCAGCCGCTGGCGGTGTTAGGCGCCTTGGCGATCATCGTATTGGGGAAATCCATCGCCGCCTGGCTACTGGTGACGCTGCTCGGCCACTCACGCCGTACCGCCATGACCATTTCGGTGAGTCTTGCGCAAATTGGTGAATTCGCCTTTATCCTTGCCGGTTTGGGCATTTCGCTGGGCATGCTAAGTGATGAAGGACGCAATCTGGTGCTGGCGGCGGCGATCCTCTCCATCATGCTCAACCCCATTCTGTTTACTCTGCTTGAGCGCTACCTCGATAAGACCGAAACCATCGAAGAGCAGACGCTGGAAGAAGCGATTGAAGAAGAGAAACAGATTCCGCTGGATATCTGCAATCACGCGGTGATCGTTGGCTATGGCCGCGTCGGCAGCTTGCTGGGTCAGCAGCTGATGGAGGCCGATGTGCCGCTGGTGGTGGTGGAAAACTCCCGCCCGCGCGTCGAAGCACTGCGTGAACAAGGGATCAAAGCGGTGCTGGGCAATGCGGCGCGCGTTGATACCATGGAATTAGCCCGCCTTGATTGCGCTCGCTGGCTGCTGCTGACCATTCCAAACGGTTACGAAGCCGGGGAGATTGTCACTGCCGCGCGTGAGAAGCGTCCGGATATCGAAATTATTGCCCGCGCCCATTACGATGATGAAGTGAATTACATCATGGAGCGCGGTGCTAATCGCGTGGTGATGGGCGAGCGTGAGATCGCCAACAGCATGCTGAACGTGCTGCAGGAAGAGATCGCGCAGAACCCAATTGTGCGGGAGTGCCCGATTTAACGACGTGCGGTGATGGGCCAGGTCGCCATTAATGGCGACCCTACGGAATTGCGATGTATCAAACAGTTAGCGCATCGTTTTCAAAAACGGATGCGCATCATCGGCTTACGCTTTACCTGTCCCAGTACGACTCTTCTAAACTGTCTTCCCGCTCAGGCAGCCCGCGCATCAGACGCGGTGAATGCTGATTCAGCACCTGATAACTCACCCGGTTGGCATACTTGCACACCTGCGCCAGCGACGAATAGGTGAGATAACCGCGTGCGTGTTTGCTGGAGTTCGGTACTTTCTGACGGTGGAAATTATTGGCGGTGATATCGTGCAGCAGCGCGGCTAAAGCACCATCGCCTGCACCGTTGGTGTTCATGATCTTCTCAGGGCCGCCCATATAAGGCGCGATGTGCGAGAAAATGCGCAGCGGCTGCTGGCAATCCTGATGGCGCATAGCGCGGCTGAACTCGTATTGGTTGAATTCGGCTATCGCGCCCGGCAGCAGCGGATGATTGGTTTTGCGCTTGAACGCCTCTTCCGTGAAGCCAGCCATGTACAAACCGGTGGGACCGGCGGTGCACAGCACCAGATCCACCCAGTCGAGCGCAATATTCGAGGCCAGCAGCGGATCCTGCTCACCCGTCAGCGCAAAGGCCTCTTCTTCGTTCATCGCGACGATTGACACATGATCGCGCAGGAAATCACGCCAGAACTGCGGATCGTCCTGAATCACGTATTTGGTGCCTAACGTCAACACCACCGGCACGTTATGTTTTTTCGCGTAGTCGATGGCACGCAGCGTGGCTTCCGGCATCGGTTCACCGGGTTGGCAGCGCACCAGATAGGAAGTCAGCACCAGCGCCGACGCCCCGGCAATCACCTCTTCCGGAATGCTGTCAGCCTGCAGTTGGTTCATCAAGCCTGGGCTGATGGCAAAGGTGCGTTCACCCTGCTCACCAATCAGGGTGAAACAGCGGCCAATCGCGCCATCAACGCCCTGCAGGAAGTTGAGATCCATACGGCTGGAGGTGTTGCACAAGTAACGATAGGCATAACCGCCAATCTGGATGTTGTTGCACATCACGCCGAGCAATACTGAACGGTCATCGGCCAGCACGGAGTAGTTGTGCAGGGTATTACCGATGGTGCCGCCGGCAAATTGATGGCTGATCAGCGCATCATGCATCAGCTCGTTGTACAGGGCCTCTGCGGTGGCATCGTCGATCACCAGCGAGTGACCGGCGCTCAGCCCGTAGCGTTGCAGAAAATCATCATCAACTTTGGCTTCAATATCCACCAGCGTCTGGTCGATACCCACCACCCAACTGCCCTCTTCCTGCTCCTGCTGGGTTGCCTGCAGCAGCGGATCGCGCGCGTTAACGGGAAAATAGTGTTTGGATTTGCGTTTGCCGGGAAATTTCATCGTGGCTGCCGTAAGGGAAATCTGGCAGAGAATGATATCACACTCTCTGCCAGCACTTTATCGGCGTGCGTTGACCAGCTGAACCATCATCTCGATGTGCTCGTCATCGGCGTTGAGCGCGGGAATGTATTCAAACTTCTCGCCACCGGCGTGCAGGAAGAACTCACAGTTCTGCTCGCTGATCTCTTCCAGGGTTTCCAGACAGTCAGCGGAGAAGCCTGGGCTCATCACCTGCACATGCTTGATGCCTTTGGCCGGTAAACCTTGCATGGTTTCGTCGGTGTACGGCGTCAACCACGGCTCGCGACCAAAGCGTGACTGGAAGGTCATCATGATTTTGTGCGGCGCGATGCCCAACGCGGCAGCCAGCGCCTCGGTGGTGTCTTTGCAGCGCTGCGGATAATCATCACCTTCGTCGGCAAAACGCTGCGGGATGCCATGATAGGAGAGCACCAGCAGATCCGGTTCGCCATGCTGCGCAAATGAACGCTCAACGGAGGCTTTCAGAGCCGCAATATAGGCCGGATGCTCAGCATAATCGCGGATAAAAGCGACTTCCGGCAAAGAGCGCAACGGTTTGAAGCTGGCGGATAATCCATCCCACACGGCGGCGACCGTTGAGCACGAGAACTGCGGGTAGAGCGGCAGCACAATCAGTTTGGTGACACCCTGATCCAGCAAACGCTGTACCGCCCCGTCGAGGCTCGGTTGGCCGTAGCTCATGCCCAGCTCAACCGGCATATCCACACGCTGCGCCAGCGCATCGCGCTGCTGCTTGCTGAACACCATCAGCGGAGAGCCTTCTTTCATCCACACCGAGGCGTACAGCTTCGACACGCGCGGCGAACGGAACGGCAAAATGGCGAAATTGAGAATCGGCCACCATAACCAACGCGGTGTATCCACCACGCGCGGGTCGCCAAGGAACTGTTTCAGATAGCGCTTAACGGCAGGTGTTGTAGGCGCATCGGGTGTGCCTAAGTTGACCAGCAAAACCCCAGGCTTTTCTTGCCTCATTGGTATTTCCTTGATGTCAAAACGAATGGATCAAAATCAGGGGGAAATTGTAGCGGAAATCGTGGGAGGGGAAAGCAATTGCTGCAAAAGGGCCGGACAACCGACCCTTTATAGCACAACCCTAAAGCATTCAAATGGCAGGAAGACGGTAAACGAGAGACAAATCGACTTGTCGATTTGAACAGCGCTTACGCTGGCCCGCAGGGTGAACCTCCTTGAGGAGGTTCATCATCCCGATGCGCTGACTCAAGTCAGTGATTCGGGTGAACGAGAGCAGCCAACGCACCTGCACATTGAAGTAGGACGGATTAACCGAGAATGCCGGCCAGTTGCGTGCTCACTTCAGCGACCTTACGGGTGCCGTCGATCTTGTGATACTGGGTGTTTCCGGCTTCCGCTTCTTTGCTGTAGTAAGCAATCAGCGGTGCAGTCAGCTGATGGTATTCCACCAGACGCTTACGCACGGTTTCTTCCTGATCGTCTTTACGCGTGGTCAGCTCTTCGCCGGTCACGTCATCTTTACCTTCCACTTTTGGCGGATTGTAGGTGACGTGATACACGCGGCCAGACGGCGCATGCACGCGACGGCCAACAATACGATCCACAATCAGTTCATCCGGTACGGCAAACTCCAGCACGAAGTCCACATTGATGCCCGCGTCTTTCATGGCGTCAGCTTGTGGGATAGTGCGCGGGAAGCCATCGAGCAGGAAACCGTTTTTGCAGTCTTCCTGCGCGATACGCTCTTTCACCAGCGCAATCACCAGTTCGTCTGTTACCAGTTTACCGGCATCCATGATGGCTTTCGCCTGTTGGCCCAGTTCGGTGCCTGCTTTAACTGCCGCACGCAACATGTCACCGGTGGAGATTTGCGGAATACCGTATTTCTCCATGATGAATTGAGCCTGAGTGCCTTTACCTGCGCCCGGTGCCCCGAGCAGAATAATACGCATTGCGTAATTCCCCTTGCGAATCGCATTGATCAATCTGAGAAGGCCAAGAACATACCATTATGACCCGCGCACCACAAGGAAACGGGCGCGCTTCCGGTGAAAGCTTTACTTTGACTGGCTTTAGCGCAGAACACCAGTAGAGTGCCCGTTTTTAAGAATCACGGCTAACGTTTAACACCTCTTTCAGACGTCTTTTCAGTATTGGCGTGACGTTTTGATTTTTGTTCACGCTACCGCGCACGTTGGCATGCAAGCGTAAACGATGGTGAGCGGAAAGCAGATGCATATCCTGCGGCACGTCGCGTAAGGTAAAACTGACTGGCAGCGGGAACAGGGCGAACGGTAAGCCGTGCTGCTGAATCGATTGCAGCTGAACCGGGGCATCAAGCGTAATATTATCCACGCTAGCGATATTAAACGGTCGCCAGTCGCTGTTTTCCATCATTTTTAAGGTTTGCTCCAGCGACGTCCCAAACGCCAGTCCCTGCTCAAATAAGCGCAATTCACTGCGCACCAGCGTGCTGAAATCGCAGGTTTTTAACGCAATTAATACCAGGTCACTGCTTAACGCCGCATGACGATCGAGCCGCGCCACAAACAATCGCGCATCGCTGATTAATCGTTTATGCAACAGGGTGGCAAAGGATTCCGAGGCGTCGGTCACGCCCTGACTTTGACACTCCGCCAGCGGGCGCACCCGCCCCTGCTGCATGTCGACATGCTCAACCAGTGCAATGTTACCGGCCATCATCGGCACCGCGGGTAACACACTCAGTTCACTGACCGGATATTGCGAAGCGTAACGCGTTTGATTGCGCGCCTGTTCCTGACGTAAAAACAGCTGTGAGAGCAGCACCCGCGAAATATGCAAAGAGGGTGCAAAAAAGAGGTCGTAATTTTCCAGCCGATAGTGACGTGATAGCAAGCCGCGAAGTCGATCGCGCGCTGCCGCCGCCCTGGCAGAAGCATGTTGGTGATCCATCGCGTAAGATTTCTCTAATTATAAAGATGCTGTGTGTGTCGCAGATTGAGGGGGAACATTAGCCGCGTTAAACACAGACAACGCCATCCGTCAACCCGCCATAATCTGGGGGAAAGGTTAGGCCAATGCGGCTGGACATTAAAATGATATAAACTGACAATCCCTGTTAGGTTTTTACACAGGGGATGAGTATGACCGCGCTTCCGTCGTTACGTGCACTGCACTATTTTCATCAGGCAGCACTGCACAGCAGTTTTAGCGTGGCGGCCGAGCGTCTTCATGTGACTCACAGCGCCATTAGCCATCAGATTCGACAGCTGGAAAGCTGGATGGGAAAGCCCTTATTTGTCCGCACCAATGGACGCGTCAAATTAACCTCACACGGCGAGCGCTTGCTGGTGAGTTGTCAGAAGGCGTTTAGCGAACTCTCCACCACCTGCGAAAGCATTCGCACCGGCATGCGTCATCACCTCAGCGTCTCTTGCGCGCCCAGTTTTCTCTCGCAATGGCTGATTCCACGTATTAGCAGTTTTTATCAACGCTATCCCGATATTGAAGTGCAGTTTCAGCCGCTGGTGGAGATCGACCAGTTGCGCAGTGAACACACCGATGTGCTGATTCTCAGCTATGAGCAGTCACCGGATGAGGATATTGATGCCACGCTGATCAGCGATGACTACATCGGCCCGCTGTGCGCGCCTCAGTATGCCGCGCGTTTTCACAATGAGCAGGATTTAGCGTCATTGCCGCTGCTGCATGCCGACACGCGGCTGCATGCCTGGGCTGAGTGGGCAAAAACCAGCGGTGCGCGCGGAAATTACTGGGTCGGTAAGCATTTCGATAACCTTACCCTTGGCATTCAGGCGGCGAGAAACGGCCTGGGCGTGATCATGGCTCCGCGTTTACTGGTCAGGCAGGAGTTGAGCGACGGTACGCTGATCGCCCCATTGGGATTTGTGCGTGTGGACCGCGCCACCTGGATGATGACGAAAATGTCACGTCAGCATGATGCGGAGATTACGTTGTTCCGGGATTGGCTGCGCGATCAGGCGCTGCATTAAAAGAAAGGTCGGCATTCAATGCCGACCTTTTTTGTCTCCTGTCAACCCTGCCGCCGGTATTGATACCAACCGGCGTGGGCGCTGAATGGCTTATGCCGTCAGCAACTGGTTCATACGACGGATAAACTGGTTGGGATCGTCCAGCGTGCCGCGCTCAGCCAGCAGCGCCTGGTCCAGCAGCAGCTCAACCCATTCAGCAAAGTGCGCTTCGTCGTGGGTATCCGCCACGCGTTTCACCAGCGTATGCTCCGGGTTGATTTCGAAGATGTACTTCACATCCGGTACTTCCTGGCCCGCAGCAGCAAACAGTTTCGCCATCTGCGTGGTCATTTCGTTCGCATCGGTGGTGACAATCGCTGGGGTGTCGGTCAGACGATGGGTCAGACGCACCTCTTTCACACGCTCGCCCAGCAGCGTTTTCACGCGCTCAACAAACGGCTCCAGCGCTTTTTCTGCTTCCTTCTGCTCTTCCGTTTCTTCATCCGCCAGCTTACTCAGCGACTCATCCGCTTTGCTCACTGACTGGAAGGTTTTGCCGTCGAACTCGGTCAGGTAGCTCATCATCCACTCGTCGATACGATCGGACAGCAGCAGCACCTCGATACCTTTTTTGCGGAACAGTTCCAGATGCGGGCTGCTCTTCGCGGCGGCATAGCTGTCAGCAGTGATGTAGTAAATCTTATCCTGCCCTTCCACCATACGGCTCAGGTAATCTTCCAGCGAAATGGTCTGCTCAGCGCCTTCACTCTGGGTGGTGGCAAAGCGCAACAGTTTAGCAATCGCCTGCTGATTGGCGTTGTCTTCCGCCGGGCCTTCTTTCAGGACCAGACCAAACTCTTTCCAGAACTGCTGATATTTCTCCGCGTCATCCTTCGCCAGTTTTTCCAGCATCTGCAGGCTACGCTTGGTCAGCGCGGCGCGCAGGCTCTGGGTCACACGGCTGTCCTGCAGGATTTCACGCGAGACGTTCAGTGGCAGATCGTTGGAGTCTATCAGGCCACGTACGAAGCGCAGGTAGTTCGGCATGAACTGCTCGGCGTCGTCCATGATGAACACGCGCTGCACATACAGTTTCAGGCCGTGTTTGCTGTCGCGGTTGAACATGTCGAAGGGCGCACGCTGCGGGATATACAGCAAGCTGGTGTACTCCTGCTTACCTTCCACACGGTTGTGGCTCCAGATCGCCGGATCGCTGTAATCATGGGCGATGTGTTTGTAGAACTCGTTGTACTCGTCGTCGCTGATTTCAGACTTGTTGCGCGTCCACAGTGCCTGGGCTTTGTTGATCTTCTCCCAGCTGGTGGTGTCGCTCTCTTCGTCTTTGGTTTCAATCTCAACCGGCAGCGCAATGTGATCGGAGTATTTGCTGATGACGTTGCGTACACGCCACGCGTCGAGGAAATCATCTTCGCCTTCGCGGAAGTGCAGCGTGATCTCGGTACCGCGATCGGCTTTCTCGATTTCTGCCAGGGTGTATTCACCCTCGCCTGCGGATTCCCAGAACACCGCTTCGTCGGCCTTAGCGCCGGCCGCGCGAGTGCGCACGGTGACTTTATCGGCAACGATAAACGCTGAATAGAAGCCCACACCGAACTGACCGATCAGTTGACTGTCTTTTGCCTGGTCAGAACCCATGGACTCAAGGAAGGATTTGGTGCCGGATTTCGCGATAGTGCCGAGGTTCTCAATCACCTCGTCGCGACGCATACCGATACCGTTGTCGCTCAAGGTCAGCGTAAGATTGTCCTTATCGACCGAGATACGCACGCGCAGGTCGCCATCGCCCTCATACAGATCCGGCGTGGACAGTGCGCGGAAACGCAGTTTGTCAGCGGCATCAGAGGCGTTGGAGATCAGCTCACGCAGGAAAATCTCTTTGTTTGAATAGAGGGAGTGAATCATCAGGTGCAGAAGTTGTTTTACCTCTGACTGGAAGCCACGCGTCTCTTGTCCTTTCATGGTCATTGCTACCTCAACTAAATGGGGGTTGATCATAGGTTGAGAGAGAAATGGGGATGATGGCGGGAATTTCAAGCCGATGTCGGTGAAGACATCGGCAAGTGATTAGAATTTAATCTTATGGCGTCCGGCAAGTGAGTGCGACAGCGTGGTGCCATCGACCATTTCCAGCTCACCACCGACCGGTACACCGTGCGCGATGCGGCTGGCATCGACGCCATATTGCCCGCACAGTTCAGCGATGTAGTTGGCCGTGGCTTCACCTTCCACCGTCGGGTTGGTGGCGAGGATCACTTCGGTCAGCGTTTCACGCTCCAGGCGCTGCTCTAACCGATCCAGACCGATATCCTGCGGGCCGATGCCATCCAGCGGTGACAAATGGCCCATCAGCACAAAGTAGCGGCCGCCAAACTGGCCGGTTTGCTCAATGGCGTGGATATCGGCAGGACTTTCCACCACGCAAATCTGGCCGTTTTGTTGACGACGCGGATTGGCGCAGATGGTGCAAATTTCCTGCTCGGTGAAGGTGCGGCAATCGGCACAGTGGCCGATTTCCGACATCGCGCGGGTCAAAGCCTGCGCCAGACGCATACCACCGCTACGATCGCGCTGTAACAGCTGAAAAGCCATGCGCTGCGCCGATTTCGGGCCCACGCCCGGCAGGCAGCGCAGCGACTCCATCAAAGATTCAAGCAGTGGACTGGTTTGCATCAGAACGGCATCTTGAAGCCAGGTGGCAGCTGCATACCTGAAGACACAGAAGCCATTTTCTCTTTCTGCGTTTCATCGATACGACGTGCTGCATCGTTGAAGGCTGCCGCAATCAAATCTTCCAGCATGTCTTTGTCGTCTTCCAGCAAGCTTGGATCGACTTCAACACGGCGGCAGTTATGTGCACCGTTGATGGTGACTTTGACCAGGCCAGCGCCTGATTCACCGGTCACTTCCAGCGCGGCAATCTCTTCCTGAACTTTGGCCATTTTGTCTTGCATCTGCTGGGCCTGTTTCATCAGGTTGCCCAATCCGCCTTTACCAAACATAGTCTTCTCTCTCTGCTGGGGCTGCGCGCCACTCACGCGCGACAGCGGGTGTTCAAACGGGTCGAATACTCTCTTCATCCAGATCGGCATCGAAGAATCGACGCAATGTCTGAATGTGAGTATCGCTTTCAATCGACTGGCGCGCCTGCACCAGTTTCTCTTCATAAATGGCCTGACGCCATTCCAGTGGCGTCAACACCGCAGGATTATCGTCTTCAACGATGGTCAGTTCAACCGTTTGTCCGGCTGCCTGACTGAGCGCGTCCGTCAGCGCCTGTTTTGCCGACGCTGAATTCAGGTGACGCTGACTGCTGCGCAAATGCAGCGTGACGGCGTTCTCGCCCACCTCTTTCCACGCGTTCAACGCCACCTGCTGCACCAGTTTTGGCAACGTCAGTGCGGCTATTTCGGCGGCCCACGCATCGCGCTGCTGGGCCTCTTCGGCCAGACGAAGCGCCAGCTCAGGCGTTTTCTCATGCTCCAGAGCGGAACGCAAGGCTTTTGGCGTTGCGATGGGCTCCGCTTTTACCTCGACCGTTTGCTGGGCTTTCCAGCGATAGGCTTCTGGCTTCGCGGGCGCTTTTACCGCGGGTTCCGATGCGCGCTGTTGCACGCGCTCGGTGACACTGGCAAGACGTTCCAGCGCCGGGTTCGCCGGCCGCGCGGGACGCGCTGCCGGCTCACTCTTTTTTGCTTTGCCGGCTCCCTGACGCAGTAACTGCGTTCGCGCCTGTAACAGCTGGCTGGTGGAGTCAGACAAATGTTCGGGCGCCGGTTGCATATCGGCGTAATCATCGGCCATCGGCGGTGCGTTCTGCATCGGCGGCGCCATTTGCGGCTGGGCTGCAGAAGTGGGGCGAGATGCCGAAGAGGAGGCGGCGTGAGCTGAACCCGCTGGTGTTGCTGTCGCGGCAGCGTTGGCTGAAGTCACTGGCGTTGCTGACGCTGTAACCTGAGCGGAAGAGGCCGGCGCAGCAGCACCTGCAGATGCAGCAGACGCTTGCGGTGCCGCCTGCGGAATCAGACTGGGCCTGGCAACCGGCTCAGCGATGGTCGCCTGTGGATGGAACGCCAGCGCGCGCAGCAGCGTCATCTCGACGCCGAGGCGACGATCCGGTGCCAGCGGCAGATCTTTACGTCCCATCAACAAAGTTTGGTAATAGAGCTGTACATCGGCGGGCGGCAACACGCGCGCCAAATCGCGCAGGCGCTGCGCCTGATTCACATCGTCCTCGCCCAGCGAAGCCGGCAACAGTTGCACCATCGCCACGCGATGCAGCAAACGCAGCATTTCGACCAACAGCGCTTCCCACTCGACACCGCGTGATGCCGCCTGATTCAGCAGCGCCATCACCTGTTCGCCCTGCCCCTCCACCAGCGCTTCAATCAGCGCCAGCGGCTGTTCATCATCCAGCGTGCCCAGCATTTGCGCCACGGTTTCACGCGTCACGCTGCCCTGCCCCATGGCAATCGCCTGGTCAGTGAGGCTTAGCGCATCACGCATACTGCCGTCAGCGGCACGCGCCAGCAGGTGCAGCGCACGCGGCTCGGCAGCAATCTGCTCCTGCTGCAGTATATGCACCAGTTGCTGCTGGATTTGCTCGACATCGAGCGCTTTAAGATGGAACTGCAGGCAACGCGACAGAATAGTCACCGGCAGTTTTTGCGGATCGGTGGTTGCCAGCAGGAATTTGACGTGCGAAGGCGGCTCTTCCAGCGTTTTCAACAGCGCATTGAAGCTGTGACGCGAGAGCATATGCACTTCATCGATCAGGTAAACCTTGAAGCGACCGCGCGCCGGTGCGTATTGCACGTTATCCAGCAAATCGCGCGTGTCTTCGACTTTGGTCCGTGACGCTGCATCAATCTCGATCAGATCGACAAAGCGTCCCTGCTCAATTTCACGGCAGTTATCACACTGACCACAAGGCGTAGAGGTGATGCCGGTTTCGCAGTTGAGGCCTTTCGCCAGCAAACGGGCGATCGAGGTTTTCCCTACGCCGCGCGTACCGGAAAAGAGATAAGCATGATGGATTCGTCCCAGTGACAACCCGTTGGCCAGCGCGGTCAGCACATGTTCCTGACCGACTACGTCAGCGAAAGCCTGGGGACGCCATTTTCGCGCAAGTACCTGATAGCTCATGTGGATTCAATCACTGGATTTTATTGAGTTGGCACAGCGGTGCGGCTAAGTGAACCGGGTTCCGCCACAAGAAAAAAGGGGAAAAATGCAGCTTCGCAAACCCTGTGTATATGGGCAGTAGTCTAACAGCCACAACAGGATATGCCTATACCCGACATACTTCACGTTGCAGGTGATGAATTTTTATCGCGCACTTGCAATGGCGGAACGATTTATCGAGCTTTGATACAAGGGCACGGCGGCAGGGATGCGTAATGAAATGCGCCGCGACGGCTATTGCCTGCGGCGCACAGGCCTTAGTGGCCGGGGAAATTCACGAGGCTGTAGCAGTCAATGCCGATCGCCTTAAGACGCGCTTCACCACTCAGATCAAACAGGTTGATCACAAACGCAGCATCTTTCACTTCACCACCGGCACGGCGGATCAGTTTCACTGTGGCTTCCAGCGTTCCGCCGGTGGCCAGCAGATCGTCCACCACCAGCACCACATCGCCTGGCTTGATGGCATCTTTGTGCAGCTCCAGCGCATCAGAACCGTACTCCAGCTCATAGCTCTCGCTGTAGGTTTCACGCGGCAGCTTGCCGGGTTTGCGCACCGGGACAAAGCCTACGCCCAGACCCAGCGCCACAGGTGCACCAAACAGGAAGCCACGCGCTTCCGTACCCACCACTTTGGTGATGCCTTTGTCACGATAACGCTCAACCAGAATGGCAATCGACGCGGCATACGCCTGCGGATCTTCCATTAAGCTGGTGACGTCACGGAACAGGATGCCCGGCTTAGGGTAGTCAGGGATGCTTTTGATGCTGTTTTTGATGAGTTCAAGCTGCTGAGCAGTTGCGGTCATAAGTGTTACGCCTGGAAAAATATCTAATACGCGCAGCATCCGACAGCGCCAATACCCGGAAACCGGGTTAAGCGAAGACGTTTAGAAGGGAAGCCACGCACGAAGATGCCCAAATCTATGCAAATACCCGGCTAAATGCAACCCTGCCGCGCTTAATCGCCGCTGTCATCCTTTTCTGCCACCACCGGAATGCGCCACATAAATAGCAGCAGCGCGCACAACATGATGCCCAGCATGATGCGCACCCATAGCATGTTAACCAGATAGAGAGAGACGGCAAAGGTGATGACAATCAGCAACATGGCACGGCCTTTGGCGCCGGGCGGCATGGCGCGATGTTGCTGCCAGTGGCGAATGTAGCGGCCAAACGGCGAGCGCCACAGCAGCCAGTGGTGAAAACGCGGTGACGAACGGGCAAAACACCAGGCGGCCAGCAACACAAATGGCGTGGTCGGTAATAAAGGTAATACAATGCCCAGCGTGCCCAGCACAATCGCCAGCCAGCCAAGACACAGAAGAAAAATTCGTTGCATGCCTGATGCCTGATAAAATCGGAACTGCGCTACGTTAACACAGTCGGAATCAGAGTGATGCCCCAACCGCCCGCACATCAACGCCTGCTCGCCATTGTCGATCAATTACGACAGCAAATCTCGCAGCAACGCGATGGTGCCTGCCGACAGCCCCGTTTTGACGCCCAACTGTTCCGTTGCAAAGGCACGCGGCTCGCTGATTATCTCGCTGAGCTTGAACAGAATTTAACCCAGCTCAAC
The DNA here is from genome assembly GCF_016625145.1 of Pantoea sp. S61. Lineage (NCBI taxonomy): Bacteria > Pseudomonadati > Pseudomonadota > Gammaproteobacteria > Enterobacterales > Erwiniaceae > Pantoea > Pantoea sp. S61. The sequence goes on along the minus strand of NZ_JACVUO010000004.1, from coordinate 195,199 downwards.
GCCGCTGACACCGACGTCATGCGCCGTCAGTGGCTGGCGGAGAAAGTGCTGAATCAGATTGCCGCCCTGCAACGCGAATGTCAGAGCCAGCAACTGCGCACCCAGCGTGAGCGTCCTCGCGTTGATCCGCGCCAGTCGAAGCGCGAAGAGTATCAGGGCTATGAAACGCGCTTGCTGGCGATGATCGAACAACGTGAGCAACATCTGGCACGCGCCGAAACCCTCAGCGTACAGCAGCAGTTAATCCGTGATATCGAAGTGCTGCATGAGCGGCTGGCACGCTGTCGCCATGCGATGCACAAACTGGAATTGTCTGGCCCGGCTCGGTAATCACCGCCCAGTTTCCTTCATACTTCACATGGCCGGTGCGTTAGCTGCGCTCATTCCCCCATCTCTTACCTGAGTAAGCGCCTGCGGGTTCATTCCCTTGCCACTTGCCTGCACCTGAAATTATTTAGGGTATATACTCCCCCCTACGAATGATGGAGGAAAATCATGACTCTAATTATGTGGATAGCGATTGGCGTGGTGGCTGGCTGCATCAAGCGCATGGTTTTTCCCGGTCGGCCGGGTGGGTTTGTTCCAACGCTGGTACTGGCGGTGATTGGTGCGTTAATTGGGGGTTACATCGCCACCTATTTTACGACGGGTGATTTAGCGACGTTCCATCCCGCTGGCTTTGGAGTGGCACTGCTGGGCTCAATTTTGATGCTGCTGGTGGCTGCAAAATTACGTATTTAACAAGGAGAGAGCATGTCACTGGAAACTGCATCCGATGAGATCAAACTGGCAGTGGATTTGATTCAACTGCTGGAAGAGAACCAGGTGCCGACCGCAACCGTGTTAGCCGCGCTGGCGATTGTCCAGCGCGATTATCAGCAGAAACAGGCAGCAGAAGGCACCGATTAGCGCGCGCCAGACATCGTCGGACTGAGCCGCAGCATATCTATAAAGGCATCCACCAGCTGCGGCGCCTCCGCTGCCAAATCAAACGCCTGCGGATTAAACAACCAGTTTTCCATCATGCCGTTGATATAACCGCACATCAGACGCGCCGACTGCAACGTGTTCAATCTCGCAGGTAACTGCCCGACTTCGATACACTCACGTAGCACCAATTCAATTCGGTCGTAACACTCAAGCAGTAAACTTTGACGCATATCCTGTAATGTCGACATTTCGCCAACGAATTCACATTTATGGAAGATAATCTCCATTAGTGCGCGTCTTTGAGGATCCTTTGCAGTGGCGTCAAGGATATAGATCAACATTGAACGAATAACAGAAAGTGGATCACCCGGGTATTTTGTCTGATACTCAAGTTCCACATCGTCAAGCCCAGCGTCACACCGAAGCCAGATTTCATGCAGAACATCGGCTTTATTTTTGAAATGCCAGTAGATAGCACCGCGCGTTACGCCGGCCGCTGTTGCAATATCTGCCAGGGATGTGGCAGCCACACCGTGTTCAGAGAAGTGTGCTAAAGCGGCATCCAGAATTTGGTTCCGCGTTTCAAGTGCTTGCGCTTTGGTTTTTCGTGCCATAGAGGACTTTTTTTACAAACTGGCAAGTTTACATACATTTGTGAATGTATGTACCATAGCACGACCCGTGTTTTAACGCAGCAATGGGTTTATCGGTTTGTGATCCATTGATCATTTGATATCGGACACTAGAGGTTTATTTATGAATAAAAACAGAGGATTAGCGCCTCTGGCGGCCGTCCTGATGCTTTCAGGCAGCTTTGTGTTAACAGGATGTGATGATAATAAATCCCAGCAAGCCGCCCAGCAGCAGCCCCCAGAAGTGGGTGTTGTGACGTTAAAAAACGAGCCTTTGAAAATTACCACCGAATTGCCAGGTCGTACTTCGGCATTTCGCGTGGCAGAAGTGCGCCCTCAGGTGTCAGGTATTGTTCTGAAGCGTAATTTTGAGGAAGGTACGGATATCAAAGCAGGCGTTTCCCTGTATCAGATCGATCCGGCTACTTACCAGGCGGCTTATGACAGCGCCAAAGGCGATTTAGCACAGGCGCAAGCCAATGCACACGTCGCGCAGTTAACCATCAAGCGTTATAAGCCGCTGCTGGGTACCAAGTACATCAGTCAGCAGGACTATGACACCGCTGCGGCAACCGCTGCGCAGACGGCTGCTGCGGTTCAGGCGGCGCAAGCCAACGTGGAAACCGCACGCATTAATCTGGCTTATACCAAAGTCACTTCGCCGATCAGCGGTCGCATTGGTAAATCGTCAGTCACTGAAGGCGCTCTGGTCTCCAGCGGTCAAACCACTGCACTGGCAACCGTGCAACAGCTCGATCCGATGTATGTCGATGTGACCCAGTCCAGTGATGATTTCCTGCGTTTGCGCGCAGAACTGGAATCCGGTCAGCTGAAACAGAATGACGGCAAAGCCAATGTCACGCTGTTGATGCAAAACGGTAACGCATACACGCAGCCAGGCACATTGGAATTCTCTGATGTGACCGTGGACGAAACCACCGGATCGATCACGCTGCGCGCCATCTTCCCGAACCCGGACCACCGCCTGCTGCCAGGCATGTTTGTGCGTGCGCGTCTGGATGAGGGGACCAATCCAACCGCATTGCTGGTACCGCAACAGGGCGTAACCCGTACCCCAACCGGTCAGGCAACCGCGATGGTGGTTGGCGCAGATAATAAAGTGGAAGTCCGTAACATCACAGCTAATCAGGCATTTGGCGACAAATGGCTGGTAACGGATGGCCTGAAAGAGGGCGATCGCGTGATCACCGTCGGTCTTCAGCGTGCCAAGCCAGGTGCGCAGGTGACACCACAAGAAGTCAAAGATGATGCCAAAGCAGCACCGGAATCACAGTCTGCTAAATCATCGTCCTAAACAGGAGCCACTGATACATGGCTAAGTTCTTTATCGATCGCCCCATTTTTGCCTGGGTGCTCGCCATCATCATTATGCTGGCGGGTACCCTTGCGATTATCAGTTTGCCGATTGAGCAATATCCCAATGTTGCGCCGCCGGCCGTTGAAATCCAGGCAACTTACCCGGGTGCTGATGCGAAAACGCTGCAGGATTCGGTAACCCAGGTTATCGAACAAAACATGAACGGCATCGATGGCCTGATGTACATGGCCTCGAGCAGTGACTCGTCCGGTACCCTGACCCTGACGCTGACCTTCCAGTCCGGTACTAACGCTGATATCGCGCAGGTACAGGTGCAGAACAAGTTGCAGCTGGCGATGCCACTGCTGCCGCAGGAAGTTCAGCAACAAGGTATTCAGGTTAAAAAATCCTCCAGCAGCTTCCTGATGGTAGCGGGCTTTGTCAGTGATGACGGCAGCATGACGCAGAATGACATCTCTGACTATGTTGCTTCCAACATCAAAGACCCGATCAGCCGTACGCCTGGCGTCGGTGATACTCAGGTGTTTGGTGCGCAGTACGCGATGCGCATCTGGCTGGACCCACACAAACTGAACAACTACCAGCTGACGCCGGTGGATGTGATCAGTGCGTTGGGCACCCAGAACACCCAGGTCGCCGCCGGTCAGTTGGGTGGCACACCGCCCGTCCCTGGCCAGCAGTTGAACGCCTCGATCATTGCGCAGACCCGTCTGACCAATACCGAAGAGTTCGGCAATATCATGCTGAAAGTGAACCAGGACGGCTCGCAGGTGCGCTTGCGTGACGTGGCGAAGATTGAACTCGGTGGTGAAAACTACGAGATCATCGCCCGCTACAACGGCAAACCGGCTTCGGGTATCGGTGTGAAACTGGCAACCGGTGCGAATGCGCTGGATACCGCCAAAGCGGTGAAAGATGAGCTGGCCAAACTGCAGCCGTTCTTCCCGTCAGGCATGAAAACCGTTTACCCGTACGACACCACGCCGTTCGTTAAGATCTCGATCTTCGAAGTGGTGAAAACGCTGTTTGAAGCGATCGTGCTGGTGTTCCTGGTGATGTATCTGTTCCTGCAGAACTTCCGCGCGACCTTGATTCCAACCATCGCTGTTCCGGTCGTGCTGTTGGGTACCTTTGCCATCATCAGTGCATTCGGTTACTCGATAAACACGTTAACGATGTTCGGTATGGTGCTCGCCATCGGCCTGCTGGTGGATGACGCCATCGTGGTGGTGGAGAACGTTGAGCGTGTTATGGCGGAAGAAGGTTTACCGCCAAAAGAAGCGACGAAACGTTCGATGGAGCAGATTCAGGGCGCGTTGGTCGGTATTGCTCTGGTGCTGTCTGCGGTATTTATTCCGATGGCCTTCTTCGGCGGCTCTACCGGGGTTATCTATCGTCAGTTCTCGATCACCATCGTTTCCGCGATGGCGCTGTCGGTGCTGGTGGCGTTGATTCTGACGCCGGCACTCTGTGCCACCATGCTGAAGCCGATCAAGAAAGGCGAGCACGGTAAAACCACCGGCTTCTTTGGCTGGTTCAACCGTCTGTTCGACAAGAGCACCAACCACTACGTCGATAGCGTTGGTCACATCGTGCGTAGCACCGGTCGTTATCTGGTGATCTACCTGGTGATCGTGGTCGGTATGGCGTATCTGTTCCTGAAACTGCCCACCTCCTTCCTGCCGGAAGAGGATCAGGGTCTGTTACTGGCGCAGGCGCAGTTGCCAGCCGGTGCAACCCAGGAACGTACGCAGAAAGTGCTGGACCAGGTGACGGATTACTTCCTGAACAAAGAAAAAGACAGCGTTAACTCCGTATTTACTGTTAATGGCTTTGGCTTTGCGGGACGTGGTCAGAACACCGGTATTGCCTTCGTCAGCCTGAAACCGTGGGATGAGCGTGGCGATGCCAGCCTGAAAGTGCCCGCAATTGCCGGACGCGCCATGCAGGCGTTGGGTCAGATCAAAGATGCAATGGTCTTCCCGTTCAACCTGCCAGCGATTATTGAACTGGGTAACGCCACCGGCTTCGACTTCATGCTGACTGACCAGGGTAACCTCGGTCACGAGAAGTTGACCGCCGCGCGTAACCAGCTGTTTGGCATGATTGCCCAGCATCCGGATACACTGGTGGGCGTACGTCCAAACGGTATGGAAGATACACCGCAGTACAAACTGATCATCGATCAGGAGAAAGCGCAGGCACTGGGTGTGTCGTTGTCTGACATCAACACCACGCTGGGCGCTGGCTGGGGTGGCTCTTACGTCAATGACTTCATCGACCGTGGTCGTGTGAAGAAGGTATACGTGATGGGCCAGGCTGACTCACGTATGTTGCCAGATGACATCAGTAAATGGTTCGTGCGTAACAGCTCAGGCACCATGGTTCCGTTCTCGGCCTTCTCTTCGGCGAAATGGCAGTATGGTTCACCGCGTCTGGAACGTTACAACGGCTTACCTTCAATGGAGATTCTGGGGCAGGCTGCTCCAGGTAAGAGCTCCGGTGATGCCATGAACCTGATGGAAGAGCTGGCGGGCAAACTGCCTGCGGGTATCGGCTATGACTGGACGGGTATGTCCTATCAGGAACGTCTGTCCGGTAACCAGGCCCCTGCCCTGTACGCCATCTCGCTGATTGTGGTGTTCCTGTGTCTGGCCGCGTTGTACGAGAGCTGGTCGATTCCGTTCTCCGTTATGCTGGTGGTTCCGTTGGGTGTGGTGGGTGCATTGATCTTTACCACCCTGCGCGGGCTCAGTAATGACGTCTACTTCGTGGTGGGGCTGCTGACAACCATTGGCTTGTCGGCGAAGAACGCCATCCTGATCGTTGAATTCGCCAAGGATTTGATGGAGAAGGAAGGGAAAGGTTTGGTGGAATCAACACTGGAAGCGGCACGTATGCGTCTGCGTCCAATTCTGATGACCTCACTGGCCTTTATCCTCGGTGTTCTGCCGCTGGCCATCAGTACCGGTGCCGGTTCCGGCGCACAGAACGCCGTCGGTACCGGCGTAATGGGCGGCATGGTCACTGCAACCGCGTTGGCGATCTTCTTCGTGCCTGTGTTCTTTGTGGTGGTACGTCGCCGCTTTAGTAAGAACAAAGCGGAGATTGAGCAAGGCCATCCGGTCGAGCACAAACACTAAGTTGTCACCTGTTGAAAAGGCCGCGCAAGCGGCCTTTTTTATTGCCTGAACGCCGCCCTTCACCCGACCATTCAATACCCTTACTGCGATCGCGGTTGCAATCAATTCGCTGCAGGTTCATACTATTGTTATATTATAACATTACATGAGAGCGCAGTTATGAAAGCCAATATCCATCCTCAATACCGTCCCGTGGTGTTCCATGACACTTCTGTCGATGAGTATTTCAAAATCGGTTCCACCATTAAAACCGAACGCACCATTGAGTTTGAAGGTGAAGTGCTGCCTTACGTGACGCTGGATGTCTCGTCTAAATCCCACGTCCACTACACCGGCAAGCAAAAAGATCTCACCAAAGAAGGCAGCGCCGCACGCTTCAACAAGCGTTTCGGCAGCTTCCTGACGCGCGGCAATTAATCAGGAGTTCACGCATGCAGGTTTTAAGTTCATTACGGTCTGCCAAGACCCGTCACAAGGATTGCAAAGTCGTGCGTCGTAAAGGTCGCATTTACGTGATCTGCAAAACGAATCCGCGCTTTAAGGCGGTTCAGGGAAGAAAAAAGAAAAGGTAGGAAAGTGTCGTGATAATTGGCCGGGATGCTCCCCGGCCTTTTTTTTACTTCATGCTCTGCAACATAATATCGACATTGTGCTTGAAGGCAGCAACATAAGTCGCAGCAGGTCCGTTCGCCTCGGACAACGCTTCTGGATAGAGTTCACCACCTGGCTGTGCGCCGGTTTCGCTGGCAATCTGTTTCACCAGACGCGGATCGGTCTGATTCTCCATGAAGTAAGTCTTGATGTGCTCGGCTTTCAACTGCTTGATAATCGATGCCACATCGCTGGCACTGGCTTCGGCTTCAGTGGAGAAACCGACTGGCGCCAGGAAACTCACACCATAACGCTGGCCAAAGTAACCAAAGGCATCATGGCTGGTCAGCACTTTACGCTTGCTCTTCGGCACGGCAGCAAACTCCGTTTTCGCCCAGCTATCCAGTTTTTCCAGCTGCTGAATATAGCTTTCACCGCTCTTGCGGATATCCGCCGCATCTTCTGGATCGGCTTTAATCAGCGCATTCATCACGTTGGTGGCATAAATCACGCCGTTGTGCATGCTGTTCCACGCGTGTGGGTCCGTCACGGTTTTACCGTCTTCTTCCATTTTGCGCGTGTTGACGCCGTTGGAGGCGACCACAATCGTGCCTTTATAACCGGAGGCGCTGATCAGGCGATCCATCCACCCTTCCATCCCCAAACCACTCACAAATACCACATTGGCTTTAGCCAACGCCTGGCTATCCTGTGGCGTGGGTTCGAAGGTGTGGGGATCACCGTTAGGCTGCACCAGCGATTTCACGTTAACGTGATCGCCTCCGACTTGCTTAACGATATCGGCCAGCACGGTGAAACTCGCCACGACATCCACCGTTTTTGCCATAGTCAGTGGGCTAATAAACATGGCGCCAATCGCCAGGCTCAGCGGTAACTTCTTCATTCGTATCCCCTAATTGTATAGTTATCGACGGCGCAGCAGGCCGCCACACGGTCCTGTTAAAACAGAAAGCAAAAACAGTACGGCAGCACTCAGCACCACCGCCGGACCAGCGGGCAGTGAGAAGTGCCAGGAAAGAATTAACCCCACCAGCGCGGCGATCATCGCCAGCAGCATGGCGATGCCGAGCATGCAGGCAAGATGGCGACTCCAGAAACGCGCGCTGGTCGCCGGTAACATCATCAATCCCACCGACATCAACGTGCCGAGCACCTGAAAACCCGCCACCAGATTCAGCACGACCAACATCAGGAAGATGCCGTGGACGATCGGCGCGCTCCACTTGCCTTGAGCACGCAGGAAATCCGGATCGAACGCATCGATCACCAGCGGGCGGAAAATCACTGCCAGCATCAGCAAAGTGAAAGCCGCGATGCCGCCCACTAGCAGGATGGCCGCGTTATCGACGGCCAGCAGTGAACCGAACAGAACGTGCAGCAGATCGACGCTCGATCCGCGCAATGACACCAGCGTCACGCCCAGCGCCAGCGAGCCGAGATAAAAGCCTGAGAAACTGGCGTCCTCTTTTAAGGGGGTGTAGCGACTGACGGCACCAGAAAGCAGCGCAACGGCTAATCCCGCAATCAGCCCGCCGATGCCCATCGCCACCAGCGATAAACCGGAAACCAGATAGCCAATCGCCGCGCCAGGCAGCACCGCGTGGGAGAGCGCATCACCCACCAGACTCATACGACGCAGTGAAAGGAAAACACCCAGCGGCGTGGCGCTCAGCGCTAATGCCACACAAGCCACTAACGCGCGGCGCATAAAACCAAATTCGATAAACGGTTGAATCAATGTCACGAGGCCACCCTGCGCAGCAGTGGGGTTTGAGCGGAGTCAGCATCGTCGAGCGACAACACATCTTTGAAGTAACGCGCAACCAGTGGGCGATCGTGCAACACCACTAATAAGGTGGTGCCCGCCTGCTGCTGCTGCTCGAGGATTGACATCAACAGCGTGACGGTTTGCGTATCGATGCCATTAAAGGGTTCATCCAGCAGCCAGACTTTACTTTGCTGCAGCATCAGGCGCGCAAACAGCACACGTTGCAACTGGCCGCCGGAAAGCATAGAAGGCTGCGCATCGGCGAAATCACGCATCTGCACGGCATCCAGTGCGGCATCGATCTCCTGTCGCATCGCACGATTGATGCCACCAAACCAGCCGCAGCGCGGCCAGCATCCCATAGCAACCAGCTCATAAACGGTAAGCGGGAAACGGGTTTCTAACTCACTACGCTGCGGTAACCAGCCAAGCGCCTTAGGCGAAATCTTTAATTCGCAAGTCCCTGCAATCGGTGGCAACAGACCGGCGATGGTTTTCAGTAGCGTGGATTTTCCGGTGCCGTTCGCGCCGATTAATGCCGTCATGCTGCCTGCCGCCAGTTCTCCGGTCACTATCGGCGTCACCGCTTGTCCCTGATAGCCGCCCTGCAAGCGATTGAAATGCATCATTTCTGCATTCCCCAATAGATAGCCAGCGCCAGGAACGCGATAAGCAACAGCGCGACCATTAAGCGACCGCTGAGTGAGAGGAGTAAACCACTGTGATTCATGGCGGGAGACCAAATACGTTATAACATAACAATTATACTACCCGATCTCCCTGACGCGACGCCCGGGAGAAAGTGTTTCAAAAGTTAACCATTCGGCGCTTCCTCTGTGGCTATCACTGGATCTGAATCGATTGAGTGATAAATCCCATCGCAACGATTACGTATTCTGCACAGAGTTAACTTGCAATATTTGGCGAGAACCCTAATGATAGATTCATCCTCCTTTTTTACCGGAAGCGAAATGCAGTCTATTATTCATTGTGATATTGCTGTGGATGAGGACGATTGCGAGAAGTTGCAGGCTATTATCCAGGGGAATATTCTCAAAATAGCCGAAGCCCTGGCAGGTGATTTACAGTGGTATTCTCAAAACGCGCAATTAGTTCCCGACAGTTTTAAGATTATTTCCATTCAACCGCACGACAACAATCGATTTAAAATGCTTTACGATTTTAAGTGGGATTTATTTAATCCTTGCCTGGATTTAAATGAAACATCTACCCAGCATGAAGAAGTTTTGTTCCAGATAGTACCGGGCGCACTGGTGTTTTCAGTGATAGACAATACCCGCCCCTCGCCAGCCGACGAATTGTAATATTTGGTAATCGAGGTGAGCAAAGCTAATGAATGTGGATTATATTTAAGGAGTCGCTGAATTCTTAATATTCGTGATCGCTTCCTGATAGCTTTTCCAAATCTCGCCGCGCTGCGGTCACTGTGCAAGCTCTGGAGGGGAAAAAGATGGACGAATACTCACCAAAACGGCATGATATTGCCCAGCTTAAATTCCTGTGTGAGAACCTGTTTGACGAAAGTATGGCGACACTGACTGACAGCCATCACGGCTGGGTGAATGACCCTACTGCGGAAAGCAATTTACAGCTCAACGATTTGATTGAGCATATCGCGTCTTTCACGATGAATTACAAAATTAAGCACGTTGAAGATGAAGCGCTGATTACGCAAATCGATGAATATCTTGACGATACCTTTATGCTGTTTAGCAGTTATGGAATCAATACTCAGGATCTTCAACGGTGGCAACGTTCAGCAAGACGCTTATTTAATCTGTTTGCCGAAGAGTGCGCTTTTCTCCAACAACCCAGCCATTCCTTTTAGCATCAGAGTGAGACCGGTTTATTTATGAGCAACCAAGCCTTAACCAAAACAGACTATTTGATGCGACTGCGTCGTTGTCGCTCAATTGACACCCTTGAACGGGTGATTGAAAAGAACAAGTACGAATTATCTGACAACGAGCTCGCGGTATTTTATTCTGCTGCCGATCATCGCCTTGCAGAACTGACGATGAATAAGCTTTACGATAAAGTACCGGTTTCTGTCTGGAAGTTCGTCCGCTAACTATTTTTATCCGCTGATCGTTACGCCCTCTTTTCACTTCAGGGAATGATTCACAGGCAAAGGAGTGCCAGCGTTTCGCTGTGTACTGATTTCTTGAGGATTTTTTCGGGAGTAGAAATGGTGGAGGCCCTGCCAGCTACATCCCGGCACACGCGTCGCCTGCTGCGGCTGCTTCCTTCCGGACCTGACCGAGTTCACAAGTTAGCGTTGCGGGAGAACCAACAGGGCCCCCATTGACGAGCTCTCTTTCGAGAGCGCAGGCATTATCAAGTAACCCCCTGGCAATTGCAAGCGCAGGCCGGGTGACCGTTGTTTTCTTGAACAGCTCTCCAGTAAAACCCTGATTCTCGCCCTCCCGGCATGCTAAAGTCGGCATTTACTCGCTGAATCAGGTGCGTGCATGAACGACACAAGCAACTTTTCCGAGCGCGTCTGGCAAATCATTGCCGCGATCCCCAGAGGCAAAGTCACCACCTACGGCGATATCGCCCTGCTTGCCGGCTCACCGCGTGCCGCAAGACAAGTCGGCGGCGTATTACGTCGCTTACCCGAGGGCAGCAAACTGCCATGGTTTCGCGTCATCAATCGCCATGGCCGTATTTCTCTGCAAGGCGATGATCTCTTCCGCCAGCGAGATGCGCTGGAAGCCGAAGGCATTGAAGTGAGTGATGCCGGTGAGATTGAATTAGAGAAGTATCGCTGGGAGTACTAAGCGCACCCATGCTGAGGTGCGGGCAGGCAAACTGTGAAGTAAAGCGTCAAGCCAAAGATAAAAGTGACGAGCATTCTGGGACAATCCGCCGATGTCACTCCACAAACTCGCACCCATGCTGAGGTGCGGGCAGGCAACACTGTGAAGTAAAGCGTCAAGCCGAAGATAAAAGTGACGAGCAATCTGTGACAATCCGCCGATGTCACTCCACAAATTCGCACCCATGCTGAGGTGCGGGCAGGCAACACTATGGAGTAAAGCGTCACACGCCATGGATGGCGTGTGCCGAGCGATCAGGGACGAGACAGCGGCTTTACGCAACAGTGTTGCCTGCCCACACACTCCCCCGCCCTGTTTTTAGGCGTAAAATCCACGCCCCTGCTTATACTACATACTCGTCGGCGCAGGCACCGAAGCGGAAGGCACCACCTGCGTTGGCGACGTTGACGGCACCGTTGTCGCTGCGCCTGGCGTGGTTTGCATCGCCATATTTGTCACTGGCACCAGCAACAGCTCCGCTTTCGTACCGCCCTGATTGATTACCGGCTTCACGGTATCGGTAATAAACGCCAGTTTGCCATCAATGGCGATCGCGGCACTTAACAGAATCCGCGCATTCGGCTGAATATCGGCCGGGTTAAACGGCAGCACAAACTGGAACGGTGCCTGTTTCCCTTCAGTGCGCACCACATGCTGCGCCAGAACTTTCGATGGTGCATCAGCCAGTGAAGCGTCGGACAGCGTCACGGTTAACGCTGCATCCGGCGGCAACGCAATGCGCTGACGAATGTACACCGAACCACTAACATTAGGCTGCGTAATCGCGGCCTGCTGCCCCGCGACGGCGGAGCCCAGCGTTGGGGTGGCTACCGGCTTACTGTGATCGGCACAGCCAGCCAATGCTGCCGCCAGCGTCACACCGCTAATAACATGCCAGAGTTTCATCGATGTCGTCTCCTTATGAACACTATGATTGTCGGCGGACAATTTATTGGGTAGCTTTTCAACCGCCGAATGCCCTTAATTCTGGCACAAAAAACCGGATTGCGCCCAAAAGCACTGCCAGCTCGCTGAAATCACGGCAAAATCATTGACGGAAACTGGTCGGATCTTTCACACTGACGCGATTGCCCCCCTGAGGAATCTGCTATGAGCCAGGCACTGCAAAACCTGCTTAATTTACTCGATCTCGAAAAACTCGAAGAAGGCCTGTTTCGCGGCCAAAGTGAAGATCTCGGCCTGCGCCAGGTATTTGGCGGCCAGGTCGTCGGTCAGGCGTTATACGCAGCAAAACAAACCGTGCCGGAAGAGCGCATCATCCACTCTTTTCACAGCTACTTCCTGCGCCCTGGTGATAGCGAAAAAGCCATCATCTATGATGTCGAAACTCTGCGCGACGGCAAAAGTTTTAGCGCGCGTCGCGTCAGCGCGGTGCAAAACGGACAGCCGATCTTCTATATGACCGCCTCGTTCCAGGCGCCGGAAAGCGGATTTGAGCACCAGAACAGCATGCCGCCGGTGCCAGGCCCGGACAATCTCCCCTCAGAACAGGATCTGGCGCAAAAACTCGCAGCCCATTTGCCGCTCAAACTCAAAGAAAAGTTTCTCGCTGAACGTCCGCTGGATATCCGGCCGGTGCAAATCCATAACCCGCTTAAGGGCCGTGTCGATGAGCCGATGCGCCAGGTGTGGATTCGTGCCAACGGCAAGCTGCCGGACGATCGCCGTATTCATCAATACTTGCTGGGTTACGCCTCGGATCTCAACTTCCTGCCTGTGGCGCTACAGCCGCACGGGAAAGGCTTTTTGGAGCCTGACATGCAGGTGGCGACGATTGACCACTCCATGTGGTTCCACCGCCCGTTCGATCTCTCAGAGTGGTTGTTGTACAGCGTGGTGAGCACCTCAGCTTCAGGCGCACGTGGGTTTGTACGTGGGGAGTTCTACACGCAGGATGGAACACTGGTCGCGACCACGGTTCAGGAAGGCGTCATGCGCCAGCGTGACGCATAAAAAAAGGGGCGATATTATCGCCCCCTCGTCTTTTTATAGTTTTAGCGCACTGCTCTTCTACCGCTCATTTCTTACTGGTTGTAAGCGTTCTCGCCGTGGCTGTTCACATCCAGACCTTCACGTTCCTGATCTTCTGGAACACGCAGGCCAACGATCATATCCGCCAGTTTGAAGCCGATGAAGGCGACAACACCTGACCAGACGATGGTCACGCCGCAGCTGAACAGCTGAACCCAAACCTGATGGCCCATGGTCACGCCTTCTGCGTAGCCCACGCCGCCCAGTGAAGAGGAGGCGAACACACCGGTCAGAATACAACCCAGGATACCGCACACGCCGTGCACACCGAACACATCACATGGGTCATCCACGCGCAGCCATTTCTTCAGGGTGGTCACACCCCAGATACCTGCCAGGCCACCGGCCAGACCGATAATCAGCGCGCCGCCGACACCGACATAACCACAAGCCGGGGTGATAGCAACCAGACCGGCGATAAAGCCAGAACACGCACCCAGCAGAGAAGGTTTGCCACGCATCGCCCACTCACCGAACACCCATGACAGCACCGCACCTGCAGTCGCCACAACAGTATTCAGGAAGGCCAGGGCTGCGATTTCATTTGCAGAAGAAGCAGAACCGGCGTTGAAGCCAAACCAGCCCACATACAGAATCGCAGTACCGGTGAAGACCATTGGCAGGTTGTGCGGTTTGAACGCTTCTTTACCGAAGCCAGCACGTTTGCCCACCAGATAAGCACCCACCAGACCCGCAACTGCGGCGTTGATGTGAACAACGGTACCACCCGCGAAGTCCAGCGCGCCGTCTTGCGCCAGCAGACCGCCAGCCCACACCATATGTGCGATTGGCAGATAAGAGAGCGTCAGCCAGACCACCACAAAAATCAGTACTGCTGAGAAGCGAATACGTTCAGCAATCGCGCCCACAATCAGGCCCACGGTGATACAGGCGAAGGAAGCCTGGAACGCGACGTGGATATACTGATAGAAGCTGCCCATCACCGCTTTCAGCTCGATATTTTTCAGCATCGCCCACTGGAAGTTACCGAAGAAGGCGTTGCCCTCGCTGAAGGCCAGCGAATAACCGTAAATCACCCACAGCACGCAGACTAATGCGAAGGTCACGGCAACCTGGGTCAGCATCGACAGGACGTTTTTACCGCGAATCAAACCGCCGTAAAACAGGGCGATGCCCGGAATCGTCATAAACAGTACCAGAGCGGTACAGATCATCATAAAGGCGTTATCCGCTTTGTCCGCAACGGCAGGTGCTGCCGCCATGGCCAGAGACGGTAATAGTGCCAGGCTGGTGAGGCCCAACTTAGTCATCATTTTATTCATTTCTTTCCATCCCATCACAATTCAGAGCCCCAGTTACAGTGCTGCTTCGTCGGTCTCGCCGGTACGAATACGAATAACGCGCTGCAGTTCTGCGACGAAGATTTTGCCGTCGCCAATTTTGCCGGTGTAAGCGGCTTTGCTGATGACATCCACCACTTCATCGAGTTGATCGTCCGCAATCGCGATATCAATTTTAACTTTTGGCAGGAAGTTCACGCTGTACTCGGCACCGCGGTAAAGCTCTGCGTGACCTTTCTGGCGACCAAACCCCTTCACTTCGGTAACAGTCAGTCCCTGAATGCCAATGGAGGATAAAGCTTCACGCACGTCCTCCAGCTTAAATGGTTTGATTACCACGGTAACCAGCTTCATACGTTCCCCTCCAGATAATAAATTGAGTGAGTCTCGCGGACACGAGGAGATATAAGCAAACGCTGTGCCATAAATAAAAAAAGGGGAGCAGTCAGTGGTCTGGACGCGCTATATCGCGCTTCGTTATGTGATGAGTGGCTCAGTTTGGGAATAGGGCAAAAGAAAGGTGTTGCAATATTGCACTCCTTTGGTGCTTTCAGCCTCAAAGGAGTGCATCAATACAGAACAATCCGATAAATCTGCGCAAAAAAGGTGCAATTCACCCTTCTGCTTGAGCGGGTATGCTCGCCGCGAGTTCATCACCCGCCTGCTGTAGCTGATACATCTGCCAGTAACGCCCCTGTTGAGCCAGCAACTGTGCATGCGTGCCCCGCTCGGCAACCTGACCACGGTGCAATACCAAAATCTGATCCGCTTCAGTGATAGTAGAAAGACGGTGCGCAATCACCACCAGCGTGCTGTGCTGGCGTAGTGCACGCAGCGCATGCTGAATCGCCTGTTCGGTACCGGAATCGATATTGGCAGTCGCTTCATCAAGGATCAAAATTTGTGGCAGCGAAACCAGCACTCGCGCCAGCGCCAGCAACTGTTTTTGCCCGACCGACAAATTGTTGCCTTGTTCACCCAGCCGCGTGTGAATGCCCTCTGACATCGATCGTGCCAGCGAGGCAAGCTGCACTTTTTCCAGTGCCTGCCACACTTGCTCTTCCGGGATATCGCGTCCCAGCCGCACGTTGGCTAACAAGGTATCAGCCAGCACCACCGGATCCTGCTGCACCATAGCGACGCTTTGGCGTAGCGCTTCATGCGTCAGCTGCGGTAAGGGGCGACCATCCAGCTCGATGCTGCCGCGTGTCACCGGATAATATCCCATCAGTAAATTCGCCAGCGTACTTTTGCCACTGCCTGTATGCCCCACCAGCGCCACAAAATCGCGCGCCGGCACCTCAAGGCTGATATGGCTCAGTACATCCCGATTATCGCGGTAGGCAAAACTGACATCGTGCAAGGTAATACGCCCTGAGGCCAACGGCAGGTTATCCGTGCCGTATCCCTGTTGAGTGGCATCCATCAGTTCGAAGATACGCTCGCCGGAAACCACCGCCTGTTGCAGCATCGATTGTTGCGTGGTGAGCTCAATCAAGGGTTCGTTCAGTCGTCCCAGATAGGTAATAAAGGCATAAAGCACGCCGACCTCAAACACATCGGGCGTGGCAAAGCTGAACAGCATCAGCAGCCCACAGAGTATCATCGCCGAAAACAGACTCAGCAGCGGACGCAACAAGAAACCGTCCAGTCGCAGGGTTTCCATGCGCGCCAGATAGTGTGAGCGGCTGGCCTCGCCCATGCGTTCACCAAAGCGCGCCTGCTGGCGAAACTGCTGGATCACGCTCATGCCGTTGATCACTTCATTGAAACCATTATTGATATCCGCCAGATAGCTACGTACACGACGCGCAATCGGCGTGCTGTAACGCTGATAAATCAGCATCACCGTGAGTACCAGCGGGAAGATGACAATCGCCACCAGCGCCATACGCCAGTCGAGCGAGAACATCGCCACCAGCATTGCGCCAATCAGTGCGGCACTGCGCAGCACGGTAGCCACCACCGTGACGTAGAGATCTTTGATCACTTCTGTATCGTTGGTAACGCGCGAGATAATCTGCCCCACCGGCTGGGTATCAAAGGCGCTAAGCGGCTGACGCAGTGCCGCGTTCATCACGTCCATGCGTAACTGCTGCACCACACCAATCGCCGCGCGATTAAACAGCAGCGCCTGGAAATAGTGCAAACCAGCAGCCAGCAGTTGCAGCAAAATAAAGCACACCAGCAGCCCAATGGCGATGCCCCAGGGCATCTGGTGCTTTGCCACCAGATTATCAATGAAGTAGCTTACCAACACCGGGCCGGTGACTTCTGCCGCCGCCGCAATCCACAGCATGCCGACCGCCAGCCACAGCGATTTTCGCCAGGGTTTACCGTATGACAACAGGCGTTTCAGGGTTGGCCACAAACGTTGCGATTTAGCCATGATTCGCCTCCTCTGCGGTTTCATCTTCATCCAGCGCCGCTTCGAGTTGCTGATAGCGGTACATATCGCGATACCATCCCTCTTTCGCTAGCAGGCTGTCATGATCGCCGCGCTGACTAACCGCACCTTGTTGCAGCACCAGAATTTCACTGGCCTCGGTCAACGCCGATAAACGATGCGCGCTGATGATCAACGTGCGGCCTTTGCCCCACTGCCGCAGGTTGTGCAGGATTTCATGCTCTGTGCGACCGTCCACCGCGGATAGTGCATCGTCGAGGATCAGGATTTCCGCATTCAGCAACAGCGCGCGGGCAATGGCAATACGCTGTTTTTGACCGCCGGAAAGCATCACACCGCGCTCACCCACTTCGGTGTCATAGCCCTGCGGCAGACGCAGAATGTCATCGTGTACACAGGCCATGCGCGCCACGCGCTCAATTTCTTCCTGAGACGCATTCGGACGGCCCAGTGCCAGGTTATTAGCCACGGTATCGGAGAATAAAAACGGCGTCTGGCTCACCACCGCCAGCCGACTGCGCCAGCTATCGAGTCGCAGCTGCGTCAGCGGCAGGTTATGGTAGCGAATGTCACCCTGGTCGATGTCGAAATGACGTTGAATCAGACTCAGCAGCGTGCTTTTACCACAGCCGGTTGGACCGCACAGCCCCAACATCTGCCCCGGTTTCAGTTGAAAATTAACATGGCTCAGCGCCGCGCCTGCGTTGGCGGGATAATGGAATTCACGAATGGCGACCTGTAAATCGCCAGCGTCGTCGGGCAGGACTTTCTGCCCATCCTCCACCGCCGGAGCTTCCGCCAACAGCGCGCGAATACGGCTCCATGCCGCGCTCCCACGCTCAACGATGTTGATCATCCACGCCAGCGCCAGCATCGGCCAAATCATCAGTCCCAGATACATCACGAAGCTGGTGAGCTGACCCAGCGTCAAACTACCGTGCCACACCATCCAGCCACCACCGGCTATCGCCAGCAGGTTAGAGAAACCCACGGCGATGTAAATGATGGGATCAAATCGTGCATCAACACGCGCCACATGCAGGTTTTTCTTGCCGGTGTCGCGCGCAATGTCAGCAAACTGTTGCGATTGATGATCTTCCAGGCCAAAGGCTTTGATCATCCGGATGCTGGTAAGGCTCTCCTGTGTTTGATCGTTCAGGCTGGAGAAGGCCGCCTGGGCCACTTTAAAGCGCTGATGCAGGCGCGAACCATCTTTCTGAATGGCAATCGCCATCAGCGGCATCGGGATCAGCGCCAGCAGCGTCAGTTCCCAGCTGATTTGCACGCTCATCACTACCAGCACCACTAAGCCCATGACCAGCGAATCCACCAGCGTCAGGACGCCCTCACCGGCGGCAAATACCACGCGATCCACGTCATTGGTGGCGCGCGCAATCAAATCGCCCGTGCGATGGCGTAAATAGAACGCAGGATGCTGGCGACTCAATTGGCGATAGAAATCTTCCCGTAATTCAACTGCGAGCTGGTAAGACGCGCCAAACAGCAGCACACGCCAGACATAACGCAGCAGATAGACGATCACCGCTGTTACCAGCATCACGCCAATCCACATAAAAAGTTTGCCGCTGCTTAAGGTGTGTTGCGTTACGCCATCAACAATCACGCCGACCACATGCGGCGGCAGCAGTTGCAATAACGCAATCACAATCAGCAAGCTGACGGCACCCAGATATCGCCGCCACTCGCGCAGGAAATACCAACTTAATTGGCTGAATAATCGCACAAGACGCTCTCTTTCTGTGCCCGTTCAGGGCGCTACCGGCAACGCGGTGGTGTATTTAATCTCTTCCATGGCGAAACTGGAGGTCACATCAATCAGGCCTGGCACGCCATTCACCAGACGTTTATAAAATGCGTCGTAACTTTTCATATCGGCCACCTGGATGCGCAGCAGATAATCGTACTCACCGGCCATGCGATAGAATGCCATCACTTCAGGCATCTGCTGCACCACGGCAACAAATTGCTGAAACCAGTCGCTGCTGTGCTGTTGTGTTTTGACAAACATGAAAGCGGTGAGAGAAAGACCCATCTTCTCCCCATCAAGCAACGCCACGCGCGCACGAATAATGCCATCATCTTCCAGCTTTTTCAGGCGTTTCCAGCACGGCGTGGTGGTGAGATTCACCGCATCCGCCAGGGCTTGCAGCGATAATGTGCAATCCTGTTGCAGTATCGCCAACAAAGTGCGGTCAGTTTTATCTAGCATTCGGCGCTCCGGGAGAAAAATTTTCTCTTATTCGGGCATTATACCCGGATTAAAGCAATCTTATTTTCCTGCCAGTGCCTTACACTGTGCACAATAATGAATACGGATTCGTCACATGCAAACGCCCTGGGTTCGCCACGCCATCAATGAAATTAACGCCGATTTTCAACGCTCTGCGGATACGCATCTTATTCGCTTTGCGCTGGAGGATTTTCCTGGCATTCGCTTCTATCTCAAAGATGAAAGCACCCATCCGAGTGGTAGCCTGAAGCATCGCCTGGCGCGGTCGCTGTTCCTGTATGGTTTGGCCAATGGCTGGATCCGCGAGAATACGCCGATTATTGAAGCGTCATCCGGTAGCACGGCAGTGTCAGAAGCCTATTTCGCACGTTTGCTGGGTCTGCCTTTCATTGCGGTGATGCCCGCCAGCACCGCGAAACGCAAGATCGAAATGATCCGTTTTTATGGCGGCGAGTGCCATTTTGTCGTTGACCCTTGTCAGCTTTACAGCGAATCAGAGCGGCTGGCGCGTGAGCTCAACGGTCATTTTATGGATCAGTTCACCTATGCCGAGCGCGCCACCGACTGGCGCGGCAACAACAATATCGCTGAAAGTATTTTCCGTCAGATGGCGCATGAGCCTTTCCCGGTGCCGCACACCTTAATTATGAGTGCCGGCACCGGCGGAACCTCCGCCACACTGGGTCGCTATATCCGTTATCAGGGACACGATACGCGTTTGTTGGTGGTGGATCCGCAACACTCCGTGTTCTTTGATTTTTGGCATAGCCGCGACGGTGCGCTGCGCAACGATCGTGGCAGCATGATTGAGGGTATTGGACGCCCGCGCGTAGAGCCGTCTTTTTTACCCGATGTGATCGACGAAATGATCAAAGTGCCGGATGGCGCAACGGTGGCTGCGATGCTGTATCTGGAGAAAATATTGGGTCGTCGCCCCGGCGCTTCAACCGGCACCAATTTCTGGGGCATGTTGCAGGTGGCGAAACGCATGCGGGAAAAAGGCGAACAAGGTTCTCTGGTGACGCTGTTGTGCGACAGCGGTGAGCGTTATCCGGATACCTATTACAACCCTGAGTGGGTCACGCAAAATATCGGGGATATCAAGCCGTGGCTGCGTGAGCTGCAATAAAAAACCGGACATCCTGTCCGGTTCACTGTAAGCCTCAGCATTCGGGGGAATAATCGAGGTGTGGTGTGGTCATCCAGTGATTTAAGTAATGAGACACCGCCTGTGTCTCGCAATGTCCAATAATCGGTAAATGCGGCAGCGACGATTTCAATTGATGCATGGCGTTGCCCATGATGAACCCGCTGCCAACGCGCTCCAGCATTTCGCGGTCATTCATCGCATCACCAAACGCCATACAATCCGCCATTGATAGCGACAGATGCTGGCACAGATGCGCCAGCGCCGCGCCTTTGTGGCAGTCCAGCGGCAGAACTTCCAGACAATCCCACGCTGAAAAACAGATATTGGCGCGCTCGCCCAGGGCTTGTTGCAACTCTACTTTTAACGCCTGCAGCATCTCATGCGGCGCAATAAAACAAATTTTGGTCACCTCATGCGCTGACATCTGACGCAAATCGCGCAGCTGATAATGGAAGCCACTCATCACGTGCGCTTCTAATGCACCCAACAATGGTTTATCGGTGAACCAGCCCTCATCGTTGAAGATATGAATCGATGCCGGCGTTTGCCAATGCGTGTGGATCACCTCTTCGGCTACAGAAGAGGACAGATCACAGCCAAATAGCTGCTGACCTTCCAGATCGTGAATGCGTGTGCCATTGCTGGTGATCAACCAGGCCGGCAGAGTGAGCTGTTCACGTACCACCTGCACATCCATCAGATGGCGACCCGTGGCAAAGGCAATGGTGATATCGCGCTGATGCAAGGCATTCAGGGTGTCGATGGTTTCATTCCCTAACCGGTGCGTCGGCAGTAACAACGTGCCATCCATATCAAATGCCGCGAGGCTAGCCATGCAATGTCTCCTGTCTGAGTGGGGAATCTACTATCGCCTGGTAATTACGGAACTAATAGTGAATACTTTCAGGAAACTGTTCCGGGTTTAGCCATGCGCCAACTTCATCGGGTTAATCAATTTCAGCGACTGTGGCAGCTCAGCCAGGGCGAGCCTCTGCGTTTGAGCGTTGCCGCCATGGCACAGCACTGTTTTTGCAGTGAGCGCCATGTACGTACCTTATTACGCCAGTGGCAGGATGCTGACTGGCTGCACTGGCGCGGCGAATCCGGCCGGGGAAAGCAAGGCGAACTGACGTTTCTGATTTCCCCTGAACAACTCCGCCAACAGCTATTAACCCAACAGCTGGAAGCGGGCGAGGCGATACAGGCGTTGCAGGTACTGGATCTTCATCCTGAGCGGCTGGTGAAAATGCTGCGGCCGCTGATGGGGGGCCAATGGCAGAACCAGGCGCCGGTGCTGCGTATTCCCTATTATCGCGCGATGGAGCCGCTGCGGCCGCTGCGTCTTACCGGAAGGGCTGAGCAGCACCTGGTACGGCAGATTTTCTCTGGCCTGACGCGCTTTAATGGCGACGATGTAGAAGGCGATCTTGCGCATCACTGGCAACATGATGGCAGCGGCTGTGACTGGTATTTCTGGTTACGACCGCAGCTCAGCTGGCACAACGATGAGCCAATTCATGCGGCGCAGCTGGTTGCTCAGTTACAGCAGATTATGCAAACCGTGCGCGGCAGTCGCCTGCTGGCCTCTATCGAACATATCGAGGCGCCACATCCGCTGGCACTGCGTATTCAATTGCGT
Source organism: Pantoea sp. S61 (assembly GCF_016625145.1). Lineage (NCBI taxonomy): Bacteria > Pseudomonadati > Pseudomonadota > Gammaproteobacteria > Enterobacterales > Erwiniaceae > Pantoea > Pantoea sp. S61. The sequence goes on along the minus strand of NZ_JACVUO010000004.1, from coordinate 173,132 downwards.
CAGAGCGACTATTGGCTGCCGCAGCGTCTGGCACACCAATACTGCCTGCTGCCACATCCTGATGCGATGGATATAGGGAGCGGTCCCTGGAAGTTGACCCATTTCACTGATGAGTTGGTTCGCCTGGAAAGTCATGCCCGCTGGCATCTGCAACGACCGCTGATTCAGGTAGTGGAATACTGGATTACACCGCAGTTGTTTGCACATGGTCTCGGTACCAGCTGCCGTCATCCGGTGCAAATCGCAATTGGCGATCCTGACGAGCTGGACGCATTGCGCCCGGTCGATCACAGTATCAGCCTCGGCTTCTGTTATCTGGCACCGCGCATCTCCGCCGACTTTACTGCCGCACAGGTCACAACACTGATTGCATTAATACAACACAGTGGAGTGATTCAGCAGTTACCGTTGGATGAAGGCTTGATTACCGCGAGCAAGGAGTTGCTGCCCGGTTGGCCCGTTCCCTCTGCCGGGATGACCACCGCCAGGCTGCCTGCGAGACTGACACTGCACTACCATCTCCCTATCGAACTGCATGTGATGGCGCAGGCGCTGGTGCCTTTGCTGGCCCAACAGGGCTGCGAATTAACCTGTGTTTTTCATGATGTGAAAAACTGGCGTGACGATATCGACCTGAGCGATGCCGATGTGGTGATGGGTGACCGTCTAATTGGCGATGCGCCGCTGTTTACCCTGGCGAACTGGCTGGAGAACGATCCGGTATGGGCTCCCATACGCGCCCCGGTGCTAACCGCGCCGCTTAACGCTATCGCCCATCAGCCCAGTCCAGAGCAACGCGCGACATTGACGCGCCAGCTGTTCCAGCAGTTGATGCGTGATGGACATTTGTTGCCGCTGTTTAACTATCGCTATCAGGTGTTTGCCCCGCCCGGTGTTGAAGGCATCCAGCTCAATACACTGGGCTGGTTCGATTTCACCCGTGCCTGGATTCCACCGCCCGCGACCGCAGGGACTGTTCAGCCCGCGCCTGAGCCAGTACCATAGATGCACTGATTTTTGGGGAAATTGAGATGAAACGAGCCGTTGTCGTATTCAGTGGCGGACAAGATTCCACCACCTGTCTGATTCAGGCACTGCAACAATATGATGAAGTGCACTGTGTCACCTTCGATTATGGTCAACGCCATCGCGAAGAGATTGAAGTCGCGGCTGAACTCGCGCACAAACTGGGTGCCCGTGCGCACAAAGTGCTGGATGTGACGCTGCTCAATGAACTGGCGGTCAGCAGCCTGACGCGCGATAACATTCCAGTGCCCACTTACGATCCTGATGCCAGTGGTTTGCCGAGTACTTTTGTACCAGGCCGCAATATTCTGTTCCTGACCTTAGCCTCCATTTACGCTTATCAGGTGGAAGCCGAGGCGGTGATTACCGGTGTCTGCGAAACAGACTTCTCTGGCTATCCTGATTGCCGCGATGAGTTTGTTAAAGCGCTGAACAATGCCGTTAGCCTCGGCATGGCGCGTAACGTTCGCTTCGAAACACCACTGATGTGGCTGAATAAAGCCGAAACCTGGGCACTGGCGGATTACTGGCAGCAACTGCCGCTGGTGCGGGCGGAAACCCTGACGTGCTATAACGGTGTCAAAGGCGACGGTTGCGGTGAGTGCGCCGCCTGCCATCTGCGTGCGCGGGGGTTGGCGGATTACCAGGCCAATGCTGCAGCCGTCATGGCAGCAATGAAACAAAAAAGCGGTTTTAACTGATTGAGTTGAATCGCGGTTGGGACGCATTGAGCGGCTTCGCTGGGTTGAACCTTTTAAGCTGCTTTGCTGGATTGCGCTTGTTGGGCGGCTTCGCTGGATTGAAATCATTGAACGGCTTCGCTAGCCGGAACTTATCAAGCTGCTTCGCCGGATTGAGGTCATCGAACGGCTTCGCTAGTTGGAACTTATCAAGCGGCTTCGCTGGATTGAGGTCATCGAACGGCTTCGCTCACAAGAGCTCATTGAGCAGCTTAGGCTGGCGTTTCTGACGCCAGCTCGCTCTGCTCTTAATCGCTTTCCACCATCAACGCTGACAGACGATCACGCAACTCCCCTTCCATCGGTACCGCTTTTTGCGTGCGCAAATCGATGCAGACGAAGGTTAACGCTGCGTCCGCAACCACCGTGTTATCGCTTGCCAGCAGCACGCGCTGCGAAATAATGCCGCTTTTGCCATTCAACTGAGACACTTCGCTCTCAATATGTAACACGTCGCCCAGCACCGCCGGACGACGATAGTTAATGTTGATATTGACCACCACAAACGCCAGCTTCTGATCCATCAGCCAGTGAAAAGCATCGACATCCTCCAGCCACTGCCAGCGCGCCTCTTCCAGAAACTCGAGATAACGTGCGTTGTTCACATGCTGATAAACGTCCAGATGATAGCCGCGTACTTTGATGGTGGTTTGCATTATTGCTCCTGTTCAGAATGTGAATGACAACTGGTATGACCTGTTGAGCATAGCACAGCCTGATTGGGTGCTTTATCAATCCTTCAAAGTCGCGACCCGTCTCACAGTTTCAGCCGACCACTGTTACGTTCCACCAGAGCATTGCCGATGCCTGGAATCTCCTTAAGCTGATCAATGGCGGTAAACGGACCATACTGCTCGCGATAACTGACAATCGCCTGAGCTTTCTTCAGGCCGATGCCGTTCATTGCGGCTGCAAGCTGTTCAGCGCTGGCTTGATTGATGCTGACCTGTCCCTCTTGCGGCGAGGATACTTGCGTCGCCTGCGTTTCGCTGGGGCTTTCGGCCGCGGACAGTCCGGTGGTATAGAGTGCGCTACCCAGCGCCAGCGTGATACATAGAGCGCGAAAAGTTGATTTCACCATGCTGTGTTTCTCCTTGTGTTTGACAGCCACAGCAGAGTGTCACAGCGTGTTTTCAGGCTCAAAAGGGCAATTGCAGAAATGGAAAAGGCCGCAGAAGCGGCCTTTGAGTTGTTGCAGCGGATTCACATTTTTTGTGAGGCTTACTGGTTTTGTGCAGCCGCGCCGTATTTGATTTTCGCGTCTTTGCGCAGGTTTTCCAGCAACGCTTCAAACGCAATCTGTGCGTTATTCTGCGTCACGCCTTTCACCATCTCATCAATCTGCGCCTGTGGCATATTACCCGGGCTGACTTTATCCAGCGCGACCAGTACCACGTTACCCTGCATATCTTCGCTCACACCCCAGGACGGTTTGTTGTCCGCGGGTTGTGGCAAGTTAAAGGCAGACTGCGCAACCGGATCCTGTGCATTACGATCAAAGGATTTGCTGGCACTCAGGGTCAAGCCTGCCGCTTTCAGCGCATCTTCTTTACCGGCTTTCAGATCAACCAGCAGCTTATCGGCCTGAGCTTTAGCCTGCTGTGTGGCTTTGTCATGCTTCAGCGTGTCGGCAATCTGCGCTTTCACCTGATCCAGCGGTTTTACGGCTTCAGGCTTGTGCTCGCTGATGCGCAGCACGAATGCACGATCACCATCGACGCTGATGATGTCAGAGTTATTACCCGGCGCACCGTTTTGGCCCACCAGTCCACCGTTGAAGATCGCCTGCTTGACCTGATCGAAATCGAGTTCAGCCGGAACATTATCACGCGTGATCCAGCCGGTTTCCGTGACTTTCAGACCGGAAGCCTGTGCTGCACCCGCCAACGACTCGTTGTCATTACTGGCCGCTTCACTGACTTTCTGCTGCAGCTTGTAGAAGGCATCGACTGCTTTTTCCTGCTTCACCTTGTCAGCAACAGCGTCATGGATCTCAGCCAGCGGCTTAATCTGCTCGGCCTGGATATCATCCAGACGTACCACCAGGAAACCGACTGAAGATTTGATCACGCCTGACAGCTGGCCTTTCTGCGTCAGGTTGGCATTTTTCAGCTCATCCGGCGTGGTGCCCGGCTCCAGCCACCCCATATCGCCGCCTTTGCGTGCTGAGATCGGGTCAATGGATTTGCTTTTTGCCAGCGTGGCGAAGTCTTCACCCTTCTTCAGCGCTTCCAGAACGGCATTGGCATCCGCTTCAGTTTTGGTCTGAATCACGCTGTAGCGATTGCGCTGCGGCTGTGAATAGTCAGCTTTATGTTGATCGAACCAACTCTGAATGTCCGCTTCGCTCACGGTTTCCTGCATGCTGGCTGCATCCATTTTGATGTAGCTGACGCGGAACTGCTCAGGTGCCATGAAGCTGTTCTGATGCTGCTGGTAATACTGATTGATCTCATCATCACTGGCCGTTTGTTTCGCTGCCAGCGCGTTAACATCAATCACCGCCTGACGAATTTCACGCTGCTGCGAGACCAGGTCCACCAGCTTGCTGGTTTCACCTTTCAGCATGAAATCGGTATTAGCGACCGCGTTGATCAACTGCTGTGTGGCTAACTGCTTACGCAGCGCCGCCGCGTACTGATCCGGCGTAAAGCCCATCTGGTTGATTAAGCCGTTGTACTTCGCGTTATCAAACTTGCCGTTAGTCTGGAAAGCTTTTTGATTGAAGATCGCCTGCTTGATCTGATCATCGCTGATGCCAATCTTCAGATCTTTGATGTATTGATCGAGCAAGGCCTGATCAATCAGCTGAGACAGCGCCTGCTGACGCATCTGCTGCATGTAACCTTCGTTGCTGGCCAGCTGCGAGAATTGATCGCCCAGCATCTGCTGCTGACGATTACGCTCGTTGTTAAAGCCCTGCTCAAGCTCTGCACGGCTAATTTCATGGCCATTAACTTTGGCGGCATAATCGCTGCCACCGCCGATCAGGTAGTTGCCCACCCCGGTCAGTACGAAAGACAGGATGATCAATCCCAGAATGATCTTGAGCACGACATGATTCGACGCCGCGCGTAAATTGTCCATCATGGTATGACAACACTCCGCTGTAGTGTGAATGTAAAGCTCTGACACGATGTCATCATCGTGCAACTGCTGTTCAGGCTGGCAGTTGGCAACCATGCGGAGACAATAGCCTGTGGCCATCGCCGCGCATCAAGAATAAAAAAGGCACATCAAAAATGATGTGCCCGTATGTTACATGAGAACGGCTTTTTCGTCCTCAATCCATAGAAGAAAATGCTTCAATGGATGTGTCAGCGGTCATTAATTGACTGAGTCTTTCAGTGCTTTACCTGCACGGAAGCCCGGAACTTTACCAGCCGGGATGGTGATCTCTTTACCGGTTTGCGGGTTACGGCCTGTACGAGCAGCACGCTCACGTACAGAGAAAGTACCGAAACCAACCAGTGCCACTTCATCACCGCCTTTCAGCGCGTCAGAAACGGAGCCCATGAATGCATCTAACACACGTCCCGCTGCTGCTTTAGAAATGTCAGCGTCTGCAGCAATTTTGTCGATCAACTGTGACTTATTCACTCTATTCATCCCCTCTTTTATTATTCACATCGCACCCGCGCTTCCCGCCCGGTGCGAACGCGCAGCCAGTTATATCAAGCCTGTGGAGCTGAAACAACGGTATTCATCTTAATCGTTGATTCAACAGCCCCCTAAATTAGCGGCACAAAAAAAAGCTGGCAAGCACCATTTGGCCTGCCAGCTTCGCTTTTTAACGGTTTTTGCCGTTAATCACTATTTTGCCGTCGCAACCTGCATGCCGTAAGGCGCATTTTCCAGTGCCAGGTTCAGCACTTCTTCAATACGCTTCACAGGATGGATGGTCAGATCGGCAATCACGTTCTGTGGAATCTCTTCCAGATCACGCTTGTTTTCATCCGGGATCAGCACAGTTTTGATGCCACCACGATGCGCTGCCAGCAGCTTCTCTTTCAGACCACCAATCGGCAGCACCTGACCGCGCAGAGTGATCTCACCTGTCATCGCCACATCAGAGCGCACCGGGTTACCGGTCAGACAAGAAACCAGCGCCGTACACATGGCTATACCGGCACTTGGGCCATCTTTCGGCGTTGCCCCTTCCGGAACGTGCACGTGGATATCACGTTTCTCGTGGAAATCCCCGTTGATGCCGAGTTTCTCCGCACGCGCGCGAACCACTGTCAGCGCCGCCTGGATAGACTCCTGCATCACTTCACCCAGTGAGCCGGTGTAAGTCAGCTTGCCTTTACCCGGTACGCAGGCGGTTTCAATGGTCAGCAGATCGCCTCCCACTTCTGTCCATGCCAGACCGGTGACCTGACCTACGCGGTTTTCAGTGTCCGCTCGACCATAATCAAAGCGCTGCACGCCCAGGAAATCGTGAAGGTTTTCACCATTAATCTTGATGCTCTTCTTGCTTTTGTCCATCAGCAGCGTTTTCACTGCTTTACGGCACAGCTTGGAGAGTTCACGTTCCAGACTACGCACGCCCGCTTCACGGGTGTAGTAACGGATAATGCCGATGATGGCGCTATCGTCAACACTGATCTCTTTTTCTTTCAGTGCATTACGCTCTATCTGCTTCGGCAGTAAGTGCTGTTTGGCGATATTCAGTTTTTCATCTTCGGTATAACCCGAGAGACGAATCACTTCCATACGATCCAGCAGCGGTGCCGGGATGTTCATGGAGTTAGAGGTCGCCACGAACATCACGTCAGAGAGATCGTAATCCACTTCCAGATAGTGATCGTTGAACGCAATGTTCTGCTCTGGATCCAGCACCTCCAGCAATGCCGAAGCGGGATCGCCGCGCATATCGGACGACATCTTATCGATCTCATCCAACAGGAACAGCGGGTTCTTCACGCCGACTTTAGCCATTTTCTGGATCAGTTTGCCCGGCATAGAACCGATGTAAGTGCGACGATGTCCGCGGATTTCCGCTTCATCGCGCACGCCGCCCAGTGCCATACGAACATATTTACGGCCGGTGGCTTTGGCAATTGACTGGCCCAGCGAGGTTTTACCCACGCCTGGCGGTCCGACGAGGCACAGAATTGGGCCTTTAATTTTGCTGACGCGACTTTGCACCGCAAGGTACTCAAGAATGCGGTCTTTCACGCGTTCCAGACCGTAATGATCGGTATCCAGCGTTTCCTGCGCCTTCAGCAGGTCTTTTTTTACCTTGCTGCGCGCAACCCATGGCACCTGAACCATCCAGTCGATGTAACCACGCACCACGGTGGCTTCTGCAGACATCGGCGACATCATTTTCAGCTTCTGCAGTTCTGCTTCGGCTTTTTCGCGCGCTTCAGTCGGCATTTTTGCCGCTTCAATTTTACGTTTCAGCGCTTCGTATTCGTCCGGCGCATCATCCATCTCGCCCAGCTCTTTCTGAATGGCTTTCATTTGCTCATTCAGATAGTACTCACGCTGGCTTTTCTCCATCTGCTTTTTCACGCGGTTGCGAATGCGCTTCTCAACCTGCAGCAGATCGATTTCGGATTCCATCATCGCCATCAGATATTCGAGACGTTCGTTGATGTCGGACATTTCCAGCACTGACTGCTTATCAGCCAGCTTCAGCGGCATATGCGCTGCTACGGTGTCGGCGAGACGCGCCGCATCGTCGATGCTGTTCAGTGAGGTCAAAACCTCAGGAGGAATTTTTTTATTCAGTTTGATGTAGCCTTCAAACTGATTAATCGCCGTACGCACCAGCACTTCCTGCTCACGCTCTTCAATTTCTGGCGAGATCAGGTATTCGGCCTGGGCAACAAAATGGTCGCCATTGTCAGCCAGTGTGGTGATGTGCGCACGCTGCAAGCCTTCAACCAGCACTTTCACCGTGCCATCGGGCAGCTTGAGCATCTGCAATACGGAAGCGACGGTCCCTACAGAGAAGAGATCGTTAATACCAGGTTCATCCGTTGAAGCCTCTTTCTGGGCAACCAGCATGATCTTCTTGTCATGATCCATTGCCGCTTCGAGGCAACGAATCGATTTTTCCCGACCAACAAACAACGGAATTACCATGTGCGGATAAACCACCACGTCGCGCAAAGGCAACACGGGGATTTCAATGCGTTCAGAACGCTCAGGATTCATAGAGCTCTCTCTTAGTTTAATGTCCGCCAGGTGATGGGTACCGCGTAAAAGAAGTTTGCAGTTCAACCCACAGGATATTGAGTATATGGGGATGCTTGGTCGACATTCAATGTCAGGGGAGAGAGAAAAACAAAAGGGGAAACATTTTCCCCTTTTTTAAGATAACAACATGGTTAGATTGTTTATTTATTCGCCAGAAGCCTGAGCTTCGTGCTTACCATAAATCAACATCGGCTCGGATTGACCGTCAATCACTGACTCATCAATCACCACTTTTTCCACGTCATCCATCGATGGCAGATCGTACATGGTTTCCAGCAGCGCACCTTCTACGATAGAACGCAGACCACGCGCACCGGTTTTGCGGGACATCGCTTTCTTAGCGATCGCCGTCAGCGCTTCATCACGGAACTCGAGCTCCACACCTTCAAGGTTAAACAGAGCCTGGTACTGTTTGGTCAACGCATTCTTCGGTTCGCGCAGGATCTGAATCAGGGCTTCTTCACTCAATTCACTCAGCGTCGCCACCACCGGCAGACGACCAATGAATTCTGGAATCAGACCAAATTTAATCAGATCTTCTGGCTCAACCTGCGACAGCAACTCGCCTTCGCTGGCTTTCTGCGATTTACCTTTCACCGTAGCGCCGAAGCCGATACCGGATCCGGTTTCCACGCGCTGGGAAATCACTTTGTCGAGGCCAGCAAAAGCACCACCACAAATGAACAGGATCTTAGACGTATCAACCTGCAGGAACTCCTGCTGTGGATGCTTACGCCCACCCTGCGGCGGAACCGCGGCAACGGTACCTTCGATCAGCTTCAGCAACGCCTGCTGTACGCCTTCACCAGAAACGTCACGCGTGATTGACGGGTTGTCTGACTTACGAGAAATCTTGTCGATTTCATCGATATAGACGATACCGCGCTGTGCTTTCTGCACATCGTAATCACACTTCTGCAGCAGTTTCTGGATGATGTTTTCCACATCCTCACCCACATAACCGGCTTCGGTCAGGGTGGTGGCATCCGCCATGGTGAACGGAACATCCAGCAAACGCGCCAGGGTTTCAGCCAGCAAGGTTTTACCGCTACCGGTTGGACCGATCAGCAGAATGTTACTTTTGCCCAGTTCGATGCCATTACTGGTATCGCCGTTGCGCAGACGTTTGTAGTGGTTATAGACCGCTACCGCCAGCACTTTTTTCGCCCTTTCCTGACCGATGACGTAATCATCTAAATGATGACGGATTTCATGCGGCGTCGGCAGTGCACTGCGCTCACGGTGCGGAGCCACTTCTTTAATCTCTTCGCGAATGATGTCGTTGCATAAATCAACACATTCGTCGCAAATATACACTGACGGCCCGGCAATCAGCTTACGGACTTCATGCTGGCTTTTGCCGCAGAAAGAACAGTACAGCAACTTACCTGAACCGTCTTTGCGCTTATCTGTCATCAGCTAACCTCTTTTCGTTCTCAGACCCAATTTGGTGTACGGCACTGGCCGCACATCAACGGCCGATATTCATGCAACTCATCGTGCTGCCCCATTAACTATAGCGTAAGGGGCAGCCAGATGTGTCTTATTGGCGATGCGTCAGAATAGAATCGACCAAGCCATACTCTACCGCTTCGCTGGCAGAGAGGAAACGATCGCGCTCGGTGTCGCGTTCGATCTCTTCCAGTGATTTGCCAGTGTGTTCAGCCATCAACTCATTCATACGCTGCTTCACTTTCAGAATTTCACGCGCATGGATTTCAATATCCGTCGCCTGGCCCTGGTAACCGCCCAGCGGCTGGTGAATCATGACGCGGGAATTCGGCAGGCAGAAGCGCTTACCTTTGGTACCTGCAGTCAGCAGGAACGCACCCATTGAACAAGCCTGACCCATACAAATGGTGCTGACGTCCGGCTTGATGAATTTCATGGTGTCATAAATCGACATCCCGGCAGTAATCACGCCGCCTGGCGAGTTAATGTAGAGATAAATGTCTTTTTCAGGATTCTCAGCTTCCAGAAACAGCATCTGAGCCACGATCAGGTTGGCCATATGATCTTCAACCTGGCCGGTCAGGAAGATCACACGCTCTTTGAGCAGGCGGGAGTAAATGTCGTATGAACGCTCGCCGCGCGAGGTTTGTTCGACCACCATTGGCACCAGCGCCATGTGCGGTGCAGTAAATTCACGATCGCCACTGTATGACATTACCGTCTCCTGATAAATTTCATTGGCAACATTCTGTACCGATATTACGTGAGGCGCGTCGGGAAAACTATGCGCTGCCCTCTCACTCCGACATAACAGGACGGTTAATCAGCCAGTCTCACTGTTTTCATGCATTCTCCCTGTATCTGGGGATGCTGCCCAGTTGTTTCAAGCATAACAACCTTTTGCCCATTCGCTAACACGGAAAAAGAGCTTAGCGAACAATTTGCCGATTAATTAAGCAAATAGAGGACAATTCTATGCGGTTAATGCCCTAAAACGAAAAAGCCCGCGACTTTTCAGTCGCGGGCTTCGCACTTTCGGTTAACTAACGAATCAGGCCGCTGAGGTCTGGTTCATCAGTTCCTGGAAGTTGGTTGCTTTATCGGTCACTTTGGCTTTTGCCAGTACCGCTTCAACAGCCTGCTCTTCCAGAGCAACGTTGCGCATATTGTTCATCAGCTCGTTGTTCTTGCTGTAGAACTCGATCACTTCCTGCGGATCTTCGTACGCAGAAGCCATCTCTTCGATCAGCGCTTTAACGCGGTCTTCGTCAGCTTTCAGCTCGTTGATGCGAATCACTTCGCCCAGCAGCAGACCAACAACAACGCGACGTTTAGCCTGCTCTTCGAACAGCTCACGTGGCAGCTCGAAAGCTTGCTTCTCGTTGCCACCAAAACGCTGCGCAGCCTGGCGACGCAGCACGTCGATTTCGCTGTCGATCAGTGCCACTGGCACGTCGATGTCGTTGGCTTCAACCAGACCATCAATCGCCTGAGATTTCACGCGGTTACGGATAGCGCCTTTCAGCTCACGATCCATGTTCTTACGCACTTCTGCACGCAGACCGGCAACTGAACCATCTTCAACGCCAAAGCGTTTGATGAACTCTTGAGTCAGCTCTGGCAGCTCGCGCGTTTCCACTTTCTTCAGCACGATTTCGAACTTCGCATCTTTCCCTTTCAGGGTTTCAGCGTGGTAATCGTCTGGGAATTTCACGTCGATAGTGAAGGTTTCGCCCGCTTTGTGGCCAACAACACCTTCTTCGAAGCCTGGGATCATACGACCCTGGCCCATCGCCAGTACGAAGTCAGACGCTTTGCCGCCTTCGAACTCTTCGCCGTCTACTGAACCGGAGAAGTCGATGGTTGCGCGATCTTCAGCAGTCGCTGCAGCATCGCTCTCTTTCCAGGTCGCCTGCTGCTTCTGCAGGGTTTCCAGCATGGTATCAACGTCAGCATCGGTGACTTCAACCACTGGCTTCTCGACTTCGATAGCATCCAGGCCTTTCAGCTCAACTTCTGGATACACTTCGAACTCAACCGTGTAGGTGAAATCTTCACCTTCTTTGTACTCACCTGGCACGTAGTTTGGTGCGCCAGCTGGATTGATTTTCTCTTTGATGATGGCGTCAACGAAGTTGCGCGTCATCAGCTCGCCCAGCACGTCCTGGCGAACAGAAGCACCGTAGCGCTGAGAAATGATGTTTGCCGGCACTTTGCCTTTACGGAAACCGTCGATACGGACTTTCTTAGCCACTTCCACCAGTTCTTTCTTCACTGCGCTTTCGATGCTGTCAGCTGCAACAGTAATCGAAATGCGACGGCCCAGACCCTGAGTGGTTTCTACTGAAACTGTCATCTTGTTACCTCAAAAAATCACGTGCTCGGTCAACTTCAGACACCACACATTAAATGCGCCGTATCCAACAATCGGGACGGCCTCTGCAGGCAGAACCTAATCCCTGTCACCAGAAGCGTCCCGAAGACATTCCGGAAAAATAGACGCCGCATTATAGCGGCATCGCTGGAATGAGTCGAGGCTGCAAACTCACCACTTTTTAGCGGTTTTGCTGCTTTTTTGCGCCATGGATCGCGTTTAAGGGTAATAGATGAAAAGAAAACGGCCCGCAGGCCGTTTTGAGAGAGGATGAAGTGTGAACTCAGGCGAGGGTACCCGCTCCCCGACAGTTAGGTGACGCCAGCACGGTATCTTGCAAGCCATCCCACTCTTTTTGCGTGTAAGTGTGCAGTGCCAGTGCGTGCACGCTCCCTGCTAACTCTTCGGTCAGTTCGCCATAAATGGCGCGATGACGCTGCAGGAATCGCTGGCCGGTAAACACGTCGCTGACAATCACCACTTTAAAGTGACTTTCAGAACCAGCGGGCACGTTATGACGATAGCTTTCATCATGCACTTCGAGATGTGCAGGTTCGAACGCCTTACGCAGCTTTTCTTCTATTTGTTCGCGAATCATTGTTAACACTCCTCAACGGCGAGCGCTGTGCCCATCTGTTTAAATATTAGTAGGTTTTTTGCCCAACCCGCAGGCGCGCCGGAAATAATTCCTGATCTTCTGCGCATCTTAGCGGGCTCATTCGTCAGGTCAATGCTGTTGCATGACCGCCTGTCCGAAAAAAGCCTTTACAATCAATTTCCACTGGCACGGGGCTTTTTTCGCCGTCGCGCAATGCTATGATGGCCGCAGTTTTGCAAACCAACCCATATGCTAACGAGAATGAGTATGTTGAAAAAACTGTTATTCCCTCTGCTGGCTGCATTTATTTTGGCCGGCTGTGCCAGCAATAACACCACCCTGAACATTCAGCCTAAGATCCAGCTGCCACAGCAAGATCCTGGTCTGATGGGTGCCACCATCAGCGTTAACGGTGCCGATCAGCGTTCCGATCAGGCTCTGGCAAAAGTGAATCGTGACGGTCAGTTAGTCACCTTAACGCCATCGCGCGATCTGCGTTTCCTGTTACAGGAAGTGCTGGAGAAGCAGATGACAGCACGCGGTTACATGATCGGACCAAACGGTGCGGTTGACCTGCAGATTGTCGTCAATGGTCTTTACGCTGATGTGACACAAGGTAACGTGCGTTACAGCATTACCACCAAGGCTGATATTTCCATCATTGCGACCGCGAAAAACGGTAACAAACAGGTTAAAAATTATCGTCAGACTTACAGCGTAGAAGGCGCTTTCACCGCCACTAACGCGAAGATCACCAACGCGGTCAACTCTACCCTGAGCGACGTGATTGCTGATATGGCGCAGGACACCAGCGTTCACGAATTTATTAAACAGAACGCCCGCTAATTCCTCAGCTATTCTGCCCGGTCACCTTTGGCCGGGCGTCATTTCAGGTTGGTTATGACTTCTCACTATCTGCGCATTTTCACCCAACGTAATGCAGCCGTATTGCTGCTGCTCGGTTTTGCTTCCGGACTGCCTTTAGCTCTGACAGCCGGGACCTTACAGGCGTGGATGACCGTAGAGAATGTCGATCTGAAAACCATCGGTTTCTTCTCCCTTGTCGGCCAGGCTTACGTGTTTAAGTTCCTGTGGTCGCCGATGATGGATCGCTATACCCCGCCGTTTCTTGGCCGTCGCCGTGGCTGGTTACTGGTTACTCAACTCGCACTGATCGCCGGCATTATCGCCATGGGCTTTATGCAGCCTTCGCGCGATCTGACGCTGCTGGCTGCCCTGGCCGTGCTGGTTGCCTTCTGTTCTGCATCGCAGGATATCGTGTTTGATGCCTGGAAAACCGATGTGCTACCGCCAGAAGAACGGGGCAGCGGTGCCGCGATTACGGTGTTGGGATATCGCCTGGCGATGCTGATTTCAGGCGGGTTGGCGCTATGGCTTGCCGACCGATATCTGGGATGGCAGGCAACCTACTGGTTAATGGCGCTGCTGATGTTGCCAGGTTTGATTGCGACATTGCTGGCCAAAGAGCCCGCGGCACCCGCGCGTGAGCCGCACACCCTGCGTCAGGCCGTTTCGTTCCCGCTAAAAGACTTCTTCCTGCGTAACAATGCCTGGCTGCTGATCACCTTAATCATCCTTTATAAGCTGGGTGATGCTTTTGCTGCGTCGCTCACCACCACTTTCCTGATTCGCGGCGTAGGTTTCAGCGCCGGCGATGTCGGACTGGTGAATAAAACGCTGGGATTGCTGGCAACCATCATTGGTGCGCTTTACGGCGGTGTGCTGATGCAACGCCTGAGCCTGTTCCGTGCCCTGATGATTTTCGGCATTCTTCAGGCGGTTTCCAACTTCGCTTACTGGCTATTGGCCGTGACGCCGCCTCATTTATGGAGCATGGCCAGCGCGGTGTTCATTGAAAATCTTTGCGGAGGGATGGGCACCGCCGCGTTTGTGGCGCTGCTGATGACATTGTGCAATAAGTCGTTTTCCGCAACGCAGTTCGCGCTGCTCTCTGCCCTTTCCGCCGTCGGGCGTGTTTACGTCGGACCCGCAGCGGGATGGCTGGTCGAGCTGTGGGGCTGGCCGACCTTCTATGCTTTCACCGTGTTTGCAGGCGTGCCTGGCTTAATGCTGCTGTGGATTAGCCGCAGCACCCTGCAAGCCATTCAGCAGAGCGGGGAGTTTGTGATGCGAACCCGCTGGCCGCAGGGCTATCGCTGGACAGTGCGTCTGTTCAGCTTCGGTTGTGGCCTGCTGGCACTCTGGTTGGTGATGCTAGCCCTGAATGCCGCTGGCATCTGGCATGTCAACGCGCTGCTGACACCGCTTTTTGAGATGGGTATGGCACTGGCGCTGGTGGCCGTGGCACTGGGTGTGATGCTGGATTGTCTGGCGTTAAGAAAAAGGCCGGGGAAAAATCTGAGTTAAGTAATGATAATTTGCCAGTCGCTAAATATTTGGCTAAAAAAATAACAATGAACTCATTTTAACGAATAGCATTTTTTTCATCGCGAAAAAGAAACATTAAATTAACAACCCTGGATTATATTTAAATCCGGTGCGCAATTACTTTGTAGAAAACTCATCACCCAAATGCTACACAATTGTTAAATAAATGGGCATTAATAGTACGGTTTATGCTTTACCTGATTTTTCTGCGGTTTCTATCATTGTTTTTTGTTATATTGACGCCAACTGCTTGTCGCAATTAATAATTTGTCACCCTGCGCAACATCTGTGACACCCTTAGCAAAAGGTGTCAACAGCCTTCTGACACATCCTTAAGCTGGTTTACACTGCATAAACCTTCCCGTAAAATGCGCGCACACTTAAACGACAATAGAGCCCTTTGTCATTGAGGTCGTTAAATGAGACTCAGGAAATACAATAAAAGTTTGGGGATTTTGTCATTAATTGCAGGCGCTGTATTACTCAGTGGCTGCGATAGTGCGTTGTTAAATCCCAAAGGACAGATTGCACTGGAGCAACGTTCGCTGATTCTGACAGCTTTTGGCTTGATGATGATCGTGGTTATCCCAGCAGTCTTCATGGCAGTATTCTTTGCCTGGAAATATCGGGCAACCAATACTAATGCGACTTATAGCCCTAACTGGTCACACTCTAACAAAGTGGAAGCCGTGGTCTGGACGATTCCAATCCTGATCATTATCTTCCTCGGCGTGCTGACCTGGAAATCGACCCACGCACTGGAACCGAGCAAACCGCTGGTTTCTGACGTGAAGCCGGTTGAGATCGATGTGGTTGCGCTGGACTGGAAATGGCTGTTTATCTACCCTGAACAGGGTATTGCAACCGTGAACCAGATTGCCTTCCCGGCAAATACTCCGGTGAACTTCAAGATCACCTCCAACTCCGTAATGAACTCCTTCTTTATTCCTACGCTCGGTAGCCAGATCTACGCCATGGCGGGCATGCAGACTAAACTGCACCTGATCGCCAATGAGCCAGGAACATTCGACGGTATCTCTGCGAACTTCAGTGGTCGCGGTTTCTCTGGCATGAAGTTCAAAGCCATTGCAACCAAAGACGATGCGGAATTCCAGCAGTGGGTGGCTAAAGTTAAAGCAGCACCTAACGCGCTGACCACCATGGATGATTTCGAGAAACTGGCTGCGCCAAGCGAAAATCACCCGGTGGAATATTTCTCAACTGCGAATCCAGAACTGTTCAAGCAGGTTATTGATAAGTTCATGATGAGCCACGGGAAGATGGACATGCCAGAGCACAAAGGCATGGACATGAATCACGCCGCTGCTGCGGGAGCCGAGGAATAATACGATGTTCGGAAAATTAACACTGGATGCAGTGCCATACCACGAACCCATTATCGTGGTAACGGTAGCCGCAATCATCTTAGGTGGTCTGGCACTGGTTGCCGCGATTACTTATTTTGGTAAGTGGCAATACCTGTGGTCAGAATGGTTCACCTCCATTGACCACAAAAAACTGGGTATCATGTACATCATCATGGCTTTCGTCATGCTGCTGCGCGGCTTTGCCGATGCGGTAATGATGCGTACCCAACAAGTGATGGCTTCCGCAGGCGAAGCCGGCATATTACCACCGCACCACTACGACCAGATCTTCACCGCGCACGGCGTGATTATGATCTTCTTCGTGGCGATGCCTTTCGTGGTAGGTCTGATGAACATCGCGGTACCGCTGCAAATCGGTGCACGTGACGTTGCCTTCCCGTTCCTGAACAACCTGAGCTTCTGGTTTACTGCGATCGGTGTGATCCTGGTGAACATCTCTCTGGGTGTGGGCGAGTTCGCACAGACTGGCTGGTTAGCTTATCCACCGCTTTCGGGCGCGGAATACAGTCCTGGCGTCGGGGTCGATTATTGGATCTGGAGTCTCCAGTTATCCGGTATCGGTACGACACTGACCGGTATCAACTTCTTCGTGACCATTCTGAAGATGCGTGCACCGGGCATGGACCTGTTCAAAATGCCTGTTTTCACCTGGGCATCACTGTGTACTAACGTCCTGATCATCGCTGCGTTCCCGGTTCTGACCGTGACGCTGGCACTGTTGACGCTTGACCGTTACCTCGGCTTCCATTTCTTCACCAATGAAATGGGCGGTAACATGATGATGTACGTCAACCTGATTTGGGTCTGGGGTCACCCGGAAGTATACATCCTCGTTCTGCCGGTATTCGGTGTGTTCGCGGAAGTCACTGCGACCTTCTCCAAAAAGCGTCTGTTCGGTTACACCTCTCTGGTGTGGGCGACCATCGCGATTACCGTTCTGTCGTTCATCGTTTGGCTGCACCACTTCTTCACCATGGGTGCCGGTGCCAACGTTAACGCCTTCTTCGGTATTATGACGATGATCATCGCGATTCCGACCGGCGTGAAAATCTTCAACTGGCTGTTCACCATGTATCAGGGTCGCGTTGAGTTCCACTCAGCGATGCTGTGGACGATTGGCTTCCTGGTCACCTTCTCTATTGGTGGTATGACCGGTGTTCTGCTGGCCGTTCCAGGTGCGGACTTCATTCTGCACAACAGCTTGTTCCTGATTGCTCACTTCCATAACGTGATTATCGGTGGTGTGGTGTTCGGTTGTATGGCTGGCGTGACCTACTGGTTCCCGAAAGCATTCGGCTTCACCCTGAACGAAAAATGGGGTATCCGTGCATTCTGGTTCTGGATCATTGGTTTCTTCGTCGCCTTTATGCCGCTGTACGCACTGGGCTTCATGGGTATGACCCGTCGTATCAGCCAGGACATCGATCCTCAGTTCCACTCACTGCTGGTTGTTGCAGCAGGCGGTGCGGCACTGATTGCATGCGGTATCCTGTGCCAGCTGACTCAGTTCTACGTTTCTGTGCGTGACCGCGACCAGAACCGCGATCTGACCGGTGACCCGTGGGGTGGTCGTACGCTGGAGTGGGCAACCTCTTCACCGCCTCCGTTCTATAACTTTGCTGTTATCCCTGAAATCCACGAGCGCGATGCGTTCTGGGAAATGAAAGAGAAAGGCGAAGCCTATAAGCAACCAGAAAAATATGAAGAAATTCATATGCCGAAAAACAGCGGCGCAGCCCTGATTATCGCAGCCTTCATGACCGTGTTTGGTTTCGCGATGATCTGGCACATCTGGTGGCTGGCTGGCCTTACCTTCCTGGCCACAATTGTGACCTGGATTGTGAAGAGCTTCGACGAAGACGTGGATTACTACGTTCCGGTTGCTGAAGTCGAGCAGATCGAGAAGAAGCACTTTGACGAAATCAGCAAAGCAGGTCTGAAATAATGTCAACTGAAACTGCAAAACACCACCACGACGCCCATGCGGAGCATGGGCATCACGATGCAGGAGCCAATAAAGTCTTTGGCTTCTGGATCTACCTGATGAGTGACTGCATTATCTTCGCAACCCTGTTTGCGACCTATGCAGTTATGGTCAATAACACTGCCGGTGGTCCGGCAGGTAAAGACATCTTTGAACTGCCGTTTGTGCTGGTTGAAACCGCGCTGCTGCTGCTCAGCTCCATTACTTATGGAATGGCAGTGATTGCGATGAACAACCAGAACAAGGGTTCAGTCATCAGCTGGTTGGCTCTGACCTTCCTGTTTGGTGCTGGATTCATCGGCATGGAAATCTATGAATTCCATCACCTGATCCTGGAAGGCTTCGGTCCTGACCGCAGTGGTTTCCTGTCCGCGTTCTTTACGCTGGTCGGTACCCACGGTCTGCACGTGACCTCAGGCCTGATCTGGATGGCAGTGATGATGTTCCAGATTTCTAAACGTGGTCTGACTGCAACTAACCGCACCCGTATCATGTGCCTGAGCTTGTTCTGGCACTTCCTGGATGTGGTTTGGATCTGCGTATTCACCGTTGTCTATCTGATGGGAGCCATGTAATGAGTCATTCAGTTAACGAACATGGCGCTTCTCACGGTAGCGTGAAGTCTTACATGATCGGCTTCATCCTTTCTATCATCCTGACCGGTATTCCGTTCTGGATGGTAATGGATGGCGGCGCATCACACGGCACGATTCTGGGTGTGGTTCTGGTGTGTGCGGTGGTTCAGGTGTTAGTACACCTGGTCTACTTCCTGCACCTGGACAGCAAGTCAGAGGGCGGCTGGAACATGGTGGCGATTGTCTTCTCAGCACTCATTATTTTGATTGTTGTCGTCGGATCACTGTGGATCATGTGGAACCTCAACTACAACATGATGGCCGACTAAAGAGTCACACGTAATGATTAAGCAATACCTGCAAGTAACAAAACCAGGAATTATTTTCGGCAACTTAATTTCTGTGATCGGTGGATTCTTGCTGGCTTCGAAAGGCAGCATTGATTACCCCCTGTTTCTCTATTCACTGGTGGGCGTTTCGCTGGTTGTCGCATCAGGTTGTGTATTCAACAACGTGATTGACCGCGATATCGACATCAAAATGGAGAGAACGCGGAACCGTGTTCTGGTCAAAGGCCTGATCTCGGCGAAAGTAAGCCTGGTTTATGCAACCGCATTGGGTATTGCTGGCTTTGCGTTGCTGTATTTCGGTGCTAACCCGCTGGCCATGTGGCTGGCGGTGATGGGCTTCGTTGTCTATGTGGGCATTTACAGCCTGTATATGAAGCGCAACTCCGTGTATGGCACGCTGATCGGTAGCCTCTCTGGTGCAGCACCGCCAGTGATTGGCTACTGCGCAGTGACCAACCAGTTTGATGCTGGCGCTTTGATCTTGTTGGCTATTTTTAGCCTGTGGCAGATGCCGCACTCGTACGCGATTGCGATTTTCCGCTTCAAAGATTATCAGGCGGCTAACATCCCGGTTCTGCCTGTCGTGAAAGGTATCTCGGTAGCCAAAAATCATATTACGCTTTACATCCTGGCGTTCATGATTGCTACGCTGATGCTGACACTTGGCGGTTACGCGGGCTACAAGTATCTGGTGGTCGCCGCGGCGGTGAGTGTGTGGTGGTTGGGCATGGCGCTTTCAGGTTACAAAACCTCAAACGATAAAGTTTGGGCGCGTAAACTGTTTGTGTTCTCGATTGTCGCTATCACAGCATTGAGCGTGATGATGTCGGTTGATTTTATGACGCCGGCCTCTAAAGACCTGCTGACTTACGTCTGGTAATACAGCTCCGCAACACCAGAAAGGGCGCGAATTTCGCGCCCTTTCTTTTTGTTACCACTGCTTAACAACAATTGTTTTACCCGCCCTGCCCTGCTCCTTAAAATGAGTGCAGCAAAATTACAGAGGTTGGAATGAACGATAATAAAATGACGCCAGTAGAGCTTCGGGCTACATGGGGTTTAGGCACAGTTTTTTCCCTGCGCATGCTGGGAATGTTTATGGTCCTGCCGGTACTCACCACGTACGGTATGGCGTTGCAGGGAGCCAGTGAAACCTTAATTGGTCTGGCAATTGGCATCTATGGTCTGGCACAAGCCGTATTCCAGATTCCGTTTGGTCTGCTGTCCGATCGCGTCGGTCGCAAACCGCTCATTGTTGGCGGGCTGTTAGTGTTCGTGCTGGGCAGTATTATCGCGGCGATGACCACCTCAATCTGGGGCGTGATTCTGGGTCGTGCTTTGCAAGGCTCTGGCGCAATTGCCGCTGCAGTCATGGCGCTACTCTCAGATCTCACTCGCGAACAAAACCGCACTAAAGCAATGGCGTTTATTGGCATCAGTTTCGGTGTGACCTTTGCAATTGCGATGGTGGTAGGCCCAATTGTCACCCATGCTCTGGGGTTGCATGCACTTTTCTGGATGATCGCTATTCTGGCCTCGCTGGGCATTGTTATCACGCTATTGGTGGTGCCGAGCGCACCCAATCACGTGCTTAACCGTGAGTCCGGCATGGTAAAAGCCAGCATTCGCGAAGTGTTAGCCAATCCTAAACTCCTCAAATTAAACATCGGTATTCTTTGCCTGCATATCCTGCTGATGTCGAGTTTTGTGGCTTTGCCGGGCCAGTTTGAACAAGCAGGCTTCCCGGCATCTGAACACTGGAAAGTCTATTTGGTCACCATGCTGGTCGCTTTCGTTCTGGTGGTGCCTTTCATCATCTATGCCGAAGTGAAACGCCGCATGAAGCGCGTTTTTGTTACCTGCGTGGCACTCATCATTATCGCGGAAATCGTACTGTGGGGTGCGGCTGGTCATTTCTGGACGCTGGTGATTGGCGTGCAGCTGTTCTTCCTCGCCTTCAACCTGATGGAAGCCATTCTGCCTTCGCTGATCAGTAAAGAATCACCGCCGGGCTACAAAGGCACAGCGATGGGCATTTACTCCACCAGCCAGTTCATTGGCGTGGCGATTGGCGGCAGCATGGGCGGTTGGATCTTCGGTCACTTTGATGCGCAGACGGTGTTTCTGGTGGGTGCGATTGTGGCGGCAGCCTGGTTGTTTGTGGCGATGTCGATGCAGGAGCCGCCATACGTCAGCAGCCTGCGCATGGTGCTCAGTGATGCCGTATTAGCGGTGCCTAACCTTGAAAAGCGTTTAAAAGCGCAGCCGGGTGTCTCTTCAGTCTTTATCGTGCCGGAAGAGAAAAGTGCTTACATCAAGATCGACAGTAAAGTGACGAGCCGCGTCGAAATTGAAGCGCTGCTCGCCAGCTGTTAGTTAGTCGTCACACACTCTGTGGCGGCGCGATTAACCGCACCGCCACAAACCATCACGCTAATTAAAGCGACATATCAACCACGATGCGCCCTTCAATTTTTCCCGCATGCATACGCGCAAAGATGTCGTTAATGTTGGTCAGCGGTTCAACCGCCACGTTGGCTTTCACTTTATGACGCCCAGCGAAATCCAACGCTTCCTGCAGATCTTTACGCGTACCGACAATTGAACCGCGCACGGTAATACCGTCCAGCACCATATCAAAGATAGACAGGTCGAATTTGCCCGGTGGCAGACCGTTCAGCACCATAGTACCGCCACGACGCATAGTACCGATCGCCTGCTCAAACGCCTTCGGTGAAACAGCCGTGACCAGCACGCCGTGCGCACCGCCGAAGCTTTCCTGGAACACTTTAGCCGGATCGACGCTCTTCGCATTCGCCACCACACTGGCACCGAGACGCTTGGCAAACGCCAGCTTCTCATCATCGATATCCACTGCAGCGACATTCAGTCCCATCGCCACCGCATATTGCACTGCCATATGGCCCAGCCCACCAATACCGGACACCACCACCCAATCACCCGGCTTGGTGTCGGTCATTTTCAGGCCTTTGTACACCGTCACACCCGCACACAGAATCGGTGCTATTTCGTTGTAATCGATGTTTTCCGGAATGATGCCGACATAGTTCGCATCCGCAAGGCAATATTCTGCAAAACTGCCGTTCACCGAATAACCGGCATTCTGCTGTGACAGACACAGGGTTTCCCAGCTATCCAGACAGTGCTCACAGTGGCCGCATGCGGAATAGAGCCAGGGCACGCCCACACGATCGCCCAATTTCAAATGCTTCACACCTTCACCTAGCGCCACTACCTGTCCTACGCCTTCATGGCCGGGAATAAACGGGGGATTGGGTTTAATCGGCCAGTCGCCTTCGGCGGCATGTAAGTCGGTATGGCACACGCCAGTCGCCGCGATTTTCACCAGAATCTGGCCCGGTCCCACTTGCGGTACTGGCACCTGCTCAATCACTAATGGTTCGCCAAAGGCTTTGACAACTGCGGCTTTCATGGTGGTTTTGATTTGCATATTCATCTTTCACTCTCCATTTGATCGGATGCGGACTCAGAACAGGCCCAAAGGCGCGGTGCCATAGCTGACCAGCAGATTTTTGGTTTGTTGGTAGGCGCTGAGCGCCATTTTGTGCGTCTCGCGCCCCACTCCCGACTGCTTATAGCCACCGAAAGCTGCGTGCGCAGGATAGATGTGATAGCAGTTGGTCCAGACGCGACCGGCTTTGATACCACGCCCCATGCGGTACGCCAGATTGGTATCACGCGTCCATACACCCGCGCCGAGGCCAAATTGCGTTTCATTGGCAATCGACAAAGCTTCCGCTTCATCTTTAAAAGTGGTGATGCCAATAACAGGCCCAAAAATCTCTTCCTGGAAACACCGCATCTGGTTGGTGCCTTTGATCAGGGTTGGCTGGATATAGAATCCGTTATCCAGTTCCGCTGCGACGCTGGCACGATCGCCTCCGGTCAGAATTTGCCCTCCTTCGTCGCGCGCAATATTGATGTAAGACAGGATTTTGTCGAATTGCTGACGGGAAGCCTGAGCACCGATCATGGTGTCAGTATCCAGCGGATCGCCTCGACGGATATTCGCCACTTTATCCATCACCCGCGCCATAAACGGCTCATAGATGGATTCATGGATCAACGCACGCGACGGACAAGTACAGACTTCGCCCTGGTTGAAGAAACCGAGTACCAGCCCCTCCACTGCTTTTTCGATAAAGTCTGATTCACCGTCCATCACATCGGCAAAGTAGATGTTAGGCGACTTGCCGCCCAGCTCAACGGTACAGGGAATGATGTTTTCAGCCGCACACGCCATGATATGACGCCCGACCGGTGTTGAGCCGGTGAACGCGATTTTGGCGATACGTTTGCTGGTGGCCAGCGCTTCACCGGCTTCCCGGCCAAAGCCCTGCACCACGTTAAGCACACCCGCCGGGAACAGATCGCCGATCAGCTCCATCAACAGCGTGATGGCCAGTGGCGTTTGTTCGGCCGGTTTCAGTACCACGCAGTTACCCGCAGCCAGCGCCGGAGCCAGTTTCCATGCCGCCATTAACAGCGGGAAGTTCCACGGGATGATTTGCCCGACCACACCCAGTGGCTCATGGAAATGATAAGCCACCGTGGTTTCATCAATTTCGGCGGTGCTGCCTTCCTGTGCACGCAGACAACCGGCGAAGTAGCGGAAATGATCCACCGCCAGCGGCAGGTCGGCATTAAGCGTTTCACGGATCGGTTTGCCGTTGTCCCAGCTCTCCGCTACAGACAACATTTCAATATTTTGTTCAATGCAGTCGGCCACTTGCAGCAGCAGATTGGCACGGTGTTGCACGCTGGTTTTTCCCCAGGCGTCAGCGGCCTGATGAGCAGCGTCCAGTGCTAAATCGATATCCCGTGCGTCAGAACGCGGAAACTGCGCAATATCGCTGCCATCAACAGGCGAGGTGTTCGTAAAATACTGGCCGCTGAGCGGCTCTGTGAATTTGCCCGCAATAAAATTGCCGTAGGTCGCTTTAAAAGTGACCAAAGCGCCGGGCGTGCCGGGATGTGCATAACGCATCGCAAACTCCTTCGTGTAGGGTCGTTTATTGTTAGCTGGCAGCGGCAACCTGTGGGTCAACAGATTGAACAGCCCGCTGCCTAATAAGCTATTGCAGCGGGCGTGCCAGTTTTTTTCAGCTTGCGAATTTTCGAAAAATCGTTATATCTATCATTGATTTATAAAACCAATAGCCCTTTTAAACGCGCGGGTTCTGCCACCAAAATCCTCATCTGTGTTGCATATCGCAACACCGCAGAAACCAAGCCGCTACAATGCTGCAACACTTTCGCTTAGGCATGAGGTTACCAATGCAGGGAAATTCAGCCGCGTCTGCCGTTAATAGCAACCCGCTGTTAAGCGACTCCTGGTTTCGTAGCCAGCTGTATGGTCTCGACCGCACCGCCGATGATTTTCCTCGCGTCCGCCAGGGTGAGCTGGCTGATGTGCTGGCGAGTAATGCCGGGCTACAACAATTCGCTCAGCCGGTGATCAAACAGCTGGCGCAGAAACTGGCGGAAAAACAATCTGTGGTGATCCTTTCGGATGCCACTGGTTTGGTGCTGAACACCTTTGGCGACATGCAATCGATGGAGAAAGCGCAGCGATTTGCACTTGCTCCCGGCAATTTGTGGAGCGAATGCGGGCGCGGCACCAATGCAATTGGCACTGCACTGGCGATTGACGATGGCTGTGAAATTGAAGGCCAGCAACATTTTCTCACCTTGAATCAGGGGCTGTACTGCGCCGCCATGCCGTTGCAGATGCCCAACGGTCAGATTGCGGGCGTGCTGGATATCTCTGGCCCAGCGCACTTCCCGCATCCGCAAACGTTTCAGTGGGTCAAAGCCGCCGCTAAACAGATTGAGTATTTGTGGGTTAAGCAAAGCCTGCATCCCCAACAATGGTTGATGAGCCTGCACGTTGAGCCGCACGGCATAGATACCAGTGACGAGCTGCTGCTGGTGTTCTCCGATAATGTGCTCACCGCCGCAAACCGCCTGGCGATGCGTGAACTCAATCTCACCACCGAGCAGTTGGGCACCCTGACATTCCAGCAGCTGTTTGATCAACTGGAACAGCAGGCCAACACCATCCCTCTCCCGATTCATTTTGCCCAGCAGCGTTACTACTTCCGCCTGCGGGCACCGCACCGCACGCATTTCGCCACACCGAGCGAACCCGCCGCCGATCTCCCGTTCTCGCTGGGTCGTGATGGCGAGAAAATGGTGCGACTGATGAATGCCGGTGTGTCGTTGTGCATTCACGGTGAAACCGGCAGCGGTAAAGAGTATGTCAGCCGTGCCCTGCATCAGCAGAGCCGCTGGCGCGAGGGCAAATTCGTCGCCATCAATTGCGCTGCCATTCCGGAAGCGTTGATTGAATCAGAGCTATTTGGTTATCAGCCTGGCGCCTTTACCGGAGCCAGCAAAAATGGCTACATCGGTAAAATCCGCGAGGCGGATGGTGGCGTGCTGTTTCTGGATGAAATTGGAGATATGCCGCTGGCGCTACAAACCCGTTTGCTGCGCGTGCTGCAAGAAAAAGAGGTCGCGCCGCTCGGTTCCAGTCGCAGCTGGCCGGTGAATTTTGCTGTGATCTGCGCAACGCACTGTGATTTGGCGCAGCGTGTGGCCGAGGGCGAGTTCCGCGAGGATCTTCTCTATCGCTTGCAGGAATTTTCCATGACCATCCCGCCGTTGCGTGCCTGGCCAGATATCGAAGACTTTATTGGTCGGTTATGGATTGAGTTGGGCGGCGCAGATCGCGATATCCAGCTTTCTCCCGCCTTGCTGGCATCGCTGGCACAATTGCCATGGCCCGGCAACGTGCGGCAGTTACGCAGTTTATTGCGGGTACTGTTAGCGCTCGCCGATGAAGGCGAAGAAGTCACTGATGTGCATTTGCCAGCCGAATATCGCCGAGTAGCGGCGGTGCCAGTGGAAGATAAGCAGAGCCATGATGAGCGGCTGATTAGCGAAACGCTCCAACGCTTCAATGGCAATATCAGTAAAGCGGCGGAGGCATTAGGTGTCGCGCGCAGCACGCTCTATCGTCGTGCCGCACGCGACAAACGCGATTAGTCGCGGAAGTTCTTGAACTGGAAGGGCTGACCCAGGTTGCCACCGCGCACCAGCGCCATCGCACCCTGCAAATCGTCACGTGATTTACCGGTCACGCGCAGCTCTTCACCCTGAATCTGCGTTTGCACTTTCAGCTTGCTGTCTTTAATCAGCTTCACCAGCTTTTTAGCGATATCGCTTTCGATACCCTTTTTCAGCTTGGCTTCTACGCTCCAGCTTTTACCGCTGTGAATGATCTCTTCTGGCACTTCAATCGCTGCGCCTTCAATGCCGCGTTTCAGCAGCTTTTCACGCAAAATATCCACCAGCTGTTTAACCTGGAAATCAGATTCGCTGGTGATTTTGATGGTCTCATTCTTTTCGTTGAGCTCAATGCTGGCGCTCACGTTGCGGAAATCGAAACGGGTTGAGATCTCACGGCTGGCATTCTCCACCGCATTACGCACTTCCGGCAGTTCGACTTCGGAAACGATATCGAAAGATGGCATCTTTTCTTCTCCTGATACTAAAGTGACATGCATAATACGCGTCTTATGGCGCTAATTAAACACGATATGCGGAAAGCTATACTTAACCATGTCGTGAAATTGAGAACCCGTCAGCGGGAGGCAAAATGAAAATTACCGTGTTGGGTTGTGGCGCCCTGGGTCAAATTTGGCTCGCCGCGCTCGCACGTCAGGGACATGAGGTTCAGGGCTGGTTGCGCGTGCCGCAGCCCTATTGCTCGGTGAACGTGATTGATCCGCAAGGACAGGTCAGCAATCACACGTTTATCGCCAACGATCCGCTGTTTCTTGCCGAAAGCCAGCTGTTGCTGGTGACACTGAAAGCGCCACAGGTTTCCCCGGCAGTCAAAAACCTGCAAAGCATCCTGCCTGCTCATGCTGCCATTTTGTTATTGCACAATGGCATGGGCACGCTGGAAGAGCTGAAGGAGTTGCAGCAACCGCTGCTGCGCGGCATTACAACCCACGCGGCGATGCGCGATGGCACGGTGATCAAACACGTTGCGCAGGGCATCACACATATCGGTCCCACCGGACGTGAAAGTGCCGCGATGAGCGATATCGCCGATATCCTGCACCAGGCTTTGCCGGACGTGGCCTGGCATGACAACATTGCTTCTGCCAGCTGGCGCAAACTGGCAGTGAACTGCGTGATTAATCCGCTTACCGTTGAACATGATTGCCAGAACGGTGCCCTGCGCGCCTGGCCGCAGCAAATTGCCACGCTGTGTGAAGAGATTGCCTGGGTGATGGAGCGTGAAGGCCAGCACATTGCGGTCGATAACCTGCGCGACATCATCTATGACGTCATCGACAGCACCGCAGCGAATACCTCCTCTATGTTGCAGGATGTGCGCGCACAGCGCCTGACAGAAATTGATTACATCACCGGCTACCTGCTGCGCCGCGCTCGCGCGCAGGGCATTGCGCTGCCGGAGAACACCCGTTTGTACGATCTGATTAAACGCAAGGAGTCCCAATATGAGCGCGACCGCATCGGTTCTGGTTTGCCTGGCACATGGCAGTGAAGAGATTGAAGCTGTCACCACTATCGACCTGCTGGTCCGCGCGGGCTTAAGCGTCACCACCGCCAGTGTTGAAAGCGATGGCACGCGCGAAATTATCTGCTCGCGCGGCGTGCGCCTGCTGGCCGATGCGCCACTGGTTGAAGTGGCGGATAACGACTACGACGCCGTGGTACTGCCTGGTGGCCTGAAAGGTGCGGAGACGTTCCGTGACAGCCCATTGCTGGTGGAAACCGTGCGCCAGTTTCACCTCGCAGGAAAAATCGTTGCCGCGATTTGTGCTGCCCCCGGCACGGTGCTGATCCCGCACGATCTGTTCCCTGTGGGCAATATGACGGGCTTTCCTGGCTTGCGTGACACCATTCCCGATAAGCACTGGATGGATCGCCGCGTAGCGTGGGATCCGCGCGTCAATCTGTTATCCAGCCAGGGGCCTGGCACTTCGATTGATTTTGCGCTGAAGCTGATTGATCTGCTGGTGGATAAGGAGAAAGCGCGTGAAGTTGCGTCACAGCTGGTATTAGCGGCGGGGATTTATAACTATCAGGAATTTGAAGAGCGCGAATAACCGCGTTGTGATGGGGTAAAACGCCTATTTAGCAGCGTATTTCAAGGCATTGCGATTTAACGGCCCCCCGCGATTCAATACAGTCCCGATGATTTAGCGGACCTCGTCGCGGCGCGATTCATCACGCAATTTAAGCAGCACAACTGCTAATAAACGCGCGATGGATCGCGCCGCTACCAGGTTCATCGCCGTTATAGGCGATGAACCGCGTCGTTACCAGATTTATCACCGTTACGGACGATAGACCTTCACGTTTTTAAAGCCTTGCTCATGCAGATACAGCGCCTGTAAACGGCTCATTACGCCGCGATCGCAATACAGCAACCAGGTTTTGTTCTGATCCAGATCGCCAAACTGAGTGCTCAATTTGTAGAACGGCAGGGATTTGACCTCAACGCCTTCCAGCGCCAGCGGTGATGCTTCTTGCTCATCCACAGAGCGGATATCCAGCACCACATCATCTGCGGTGAACGAGACCACCGTCTCCACTTCCACCACTTCTTCCTGTGCCTTCTCCGCAATCTCGCGGATATCGACGTTGCTGGCTTCCTGCACCATGCGATTGAGGATCTCGAAATCGAAGTTTTGCTCTTCCGCTTCGATCTTCGCTTTCACCGCTTTTACCGTTGGGCTTTTCGAAATCACACCGCAGTATTCCGGCATGGTTTTGGCAAAGTCTTCGGTGCCGATGTGGCGTGCCAAATCAATGATGTGCTCTTTGTCATGCGAGATAAGCGGACGCAGGATAAGGGTATCCGAAGCGTTATCAATCAAACGCAGGTTGGTCAGCGTCTGGCTCGAGACCTGCCCCAGCGCTTCACCCGTCACCAGGGCCTGCACGCCGTAGCGCTCAGCAACCATGGACGCCGCACGCACCATCATGCGTTTCAGCACCACGCCCATCTGACCATCATCGACTTTCTCAAGAATTTCACCGACAACCGGCTCGAAGTTGATCGCCACAAAGCGTACGCGATGCGAACGACCAAAACGTTGCCACAGGTAATGCGCGACCTGACGGACGCCGATTTCATGCGCGGCACCGCCGAGGTTGAAGAAGCAGTAGTGCACGCGGCAACCACGACGCATCAGCATATAGCTGGAGACGCCGGAGTCGAAGCCACCAGAAATCAGCGACAGCACATCTTCTTGTGTCCCGATGGGGAAACCACCCAGCCCTTCATAACGGCCGGTGATCAGCAGCAGACGATCGTCTTCAATCTCGAGATTGACCGTCACATCAGGATTTTTCAATTGCACACGTGCGGACTCAATGTGCTGATTGAGCCCGCCACCCACGTAACGCTCGACCTCAATCGAGCTGAAGCTGTGTTTGCCACGACGCTTTACACGCACGCAGAAACTTTTCCCTTCCAGGCGCTCACGATTCAGAGCCAGCGTCTGCTCGAAGATATCGTGCATATCGGTATAAGGCTGATCCTCAACCTCCAGTACATGGTGAATACCGGGAATACGCGTGAGCTCATCAATAACGACGGTACGCAGCGCTTCTTTTTTAGCGCGTACTTCAATATGGTCCCAGTGACGCACCACGGCGATTTCGTCGTCGACAGTACGCAGGGTATTGCGGATGTTGCCGGTCAGGATCTTGATAAAGCGCAGACGCACCGACTGACTTTTGATGGTGATTTCAGGGAAGAGCTTAATGATAAACTTCATGGCGACACAGCTTCGTTGGGCAAATAAGTGCTAAAACCATCGGCACTTAACTGGTAAAATCATATAATTACGGGTAACGCAGAGGCGCCCGCATCCGAGGCGCAAAAGTATACCACCTTTGTCAGATGACCGCTTCTGCAACCGCAATCACATTCATTATTTTGCTAATTAATCCTCGTCGGCTACCATGACCGATTGCAAGATGATTCCTAACCTGTGAGTCGACACTGATTATGCCGAAAAAAGCCGAAGCGCCAGCCAGTTTTGAAAGCGCATTGCAGCAGCTGGAACAAATCGTTAGCCGTCTGGAAAGTGGAGAACTGCCACTGGAAGAAGCATTGAACGAATTTGAACGCGGCGTACAGCTGGCACGCACCGGTCAGCAAACTCTGCAGCAGGCTGAACAGCGCGTGCAGATCCTGCTCAGCGACGATAAAGATGCCGCGCTTGCCCCGTTCACGCCGGAAAATGACTGATGGATTTCGCCAAATTACTTAACGCGTATCACGAACGCGTCAACCTGGCGTTGACACGCTTAATAGATCCACTTCCTTTTCAGAGTTCTCCTCTGGTGCAATCCATGCAATATGGGGCATTATTAGGCGGTAAGCGTCTGCGTCCGTTTTTGGTTTACGCCACGGGCGAGATGTTAAAGGCCGAGACGGCCAGCCTGGATGCGCCGGCCGCTGCCGTAGAGTGCATTCATGCTTACTCTCTGATTCATGATGATCTGCCCGCGATGGATGACGATGCATTACGCCGCGGACAGCCAACCTGCCATATAAAATATGGTGAAGACACAGCGATTCTCGCTGGTGATGCGTTGCAAACCCTGGCGTTTTCGATTCTGGCCGATGAGCCTATGCCCGGCGTCAGCCCGCAAGCGCGCATTGCGATGATTTCAGAACTGGCCCAGGCCAGCGGTGTGGCAGGCATGTGCGGAGGCCAGGCACTGGATTTGGCCGCCGAAGGCAAGCAAATCGACCTCGCTCAGCTGGAGCAGATTCATCGTCATAAAACCGGCGCATTGATTCGTGCTGCGGTGCGTCTTGGCGCACTGACCGCAGGTGAACGTGGCCGTGCGGCACTTCCGGTTCTGGATACCTACGCCAACGCCATCGGACTGGCGTTCCAGGTGCAGGATGACATTCTTGATGTGGTGGGCGATACCGCGGTGCTGGGCAAAACCCAGGGCGCGGATCAGGCATTGGGTAAGAGCACTTACCCGGCCTTGATGGGGCTGGAAAATGCCCGTCGTAAAGCATGGGATCTTTATCAGGAAGCACTGGGTGCGTTAGAGATTCTGGCGGCGCAGTCTTATAACACCACCGCATTACAAGCACTGGCAAGCTTCATAATTGAACGCGATAAATAACTTTCATAATGAGTCTCTGATGAGTTTTGATATTGCAAAATACCCGACACTGGCGTTAGCAAGCACGGTTCAGGAATTACGTTTATTACCGAAAGAAAAACTTCCGGTACTGTGTGACGAACTGCGTCAGTATCTGCTGGATAGCGTGAGCCGGTCTTCCGGCCACTTTGCTTCGGGTCTGGGCGTCGTCGAGCTAACAGTCGCGCTGCATTATGTTTATAACACCCCGTTTGACCATCTGGTGTGGGACGTTGGCCATCAGGCCTATCCGCATAAGATTCTGACCGGGCGCCGCGATCGAATCGGCACCATCCGCCAGAAAAATGGCCTGCATCCGTTCCCGTGGCGCGGCGAGAGTGAATATGACGTGCTGAGCGTCGGTCACTCCTCGACCTCAATCAGCGCTGGTCTGGGGATGGCGGTTGCCGCCGAACGCGAAGGTAAAGGCCGTCGTACTGCCTGCATCATCGGCGATGGCGCGATCACCGCAGGCATGGCGTTCGAAGCCATGAACCACGCGGGTGACATCAAACCGGATATGCTGGTGATCCTCAACGACAACGAGATGTCGATTTCGGAAAACGTTGGCGCCCTCAACAATCGTCTGGCACAGATTCTTTCGGGCAAAACCTACTCACGTCTGCGCGAAGGTGGCAAGCGCGTGCTGGGTGGCCTGCCGCCGATCAAAGAGCTGGTGAAGCGCACCGAAGAACACCTGAAAGGTATGGTGGTGCCAGGTACGCTGTTTGAAGAGCTGGGCTTCAACTACATCGGTCCGGTAGATGGACACGATGTCCTGACGCTGGTGAGTACGCTGAAGAACATGCGCGACCTTAAAGGCCCGCAGTTCCTGCACATCATGACCAAAAAGGGCAAAGGCTACGCGCCTGCCGAGCAGGATCCCATCGCCTGGCATGCGGTACCGAAGTTCGATCCGGCCAGCGGTTCTCTGCCAAAAAGCGCGCCAGGCCTGCCGAGCTACTCGAAAATTTTCGGTAGCTGGCTGAGCGAAATGGCTGCTGACGATCCGCGTTTAATGGCGGTGACGCCGGCGATGCGCGAAGGTTCTGGCATGGTCAGCTACTCTCGTGACTATCCGCAACAGTACTTTGACGTGGCGATTGCTGAACAGCATGCGGTGACCTTTGCTGCAGGTATGGCGATTGGCGGCTACAAGCCGGTGGTGGCGATTTACTCCACCTTCTTGCAGCGTGCTTACGATCAGCTGATCCACGATGTGGCGATCCAGAAACTGCCGGTGCTGTTCGCTATCGATCGCGGCGGCATTGTGGGCGCCGATGGGCAAACACATCAGGGCGCATTTGATATCGCCTTCCTGCGCTGTGTGCCCGAAATGGTGATCATGACGCCAAGCGACGAAAACGAATGCCGCCAGATGCTCTACACCGGCTATCACTATCAGGCTGGTCCGAGTGCGGTGCGCTATCCGCGCGGCACGGGCACCGGCGCCACGCTGGAGCCGCTCGCCAGCCTGCCGCTGGGCAAAGGTATTGTGAAGCGCCGTGGTGAAAAGCTGGCGATCCTTAACTTCGGTACGCTGTTGCCTGAAGCACAGGCCGCAGCTGAAGCGCTTAACGCCACGCTGGTGGATATGCGTTTCGTGAAGCCACTGGATGAAGCCTTGATTGCCGAACTGGCCACCAGCCATGATTCACTGGTGACGCTGGAAGAAGGTGCCATCAAAGGCGGAGCCGGCAGCGGCGTCAATGAATACGTAATGGCGAAACGCCTGCGTGTTCATGTGCTGAACCTGGGTCTGCCAGACGAGTTTATTCCGCAGGGCACGCAGGAAGAGGTTCGTCAGGATTATCAGCTGGATGCCGCCGGTATTCAGCAACAAATCACTGACTGGCTGGCGCAGTAATCCCCTCCCCGCTCCTGCTGCTATGCTTAGGGCATTCCTAACGCATAAGAGCAGGAGCTCCCATGAAAACCATTCGTTTAGGCCAGACCGACTTACAGGTTTCGCGTCTCTGTTTAGGCTGCATGACTTACGGCGATCCGATGCGCGGCAATCACGCATGGACCCTGCCCGAAGAGAGCAGTCGACCGCTGATCAAGCAAGCGCTGGACGCGGGCATCAACTTTTTCGACACCGCCAACAGCTACTCCGATGGCAGCAGTGAAGAGATCGTCGGGCGTGCGCTGAAAGATTTCGCCCAACGCGATCAGGTCGTGGTGGCCACCAAAGTCTATTTCCCGCTCAGCAACCTTTCTCAGGGGCTGTCACGCAAGAACATCCTGCAGTCTATCGACGACAGCCTTATGCGTCTCGGCATGGAGTATGTCGACCTGCTGCAGATTCACCGCTGGGATTACGACACGCCGATCGAAGAGACGCTTGAGGCGCTGAATGAGGTGGTGAAATCGGGTAAAGCGCGCTACATCGGCGCTTCTTCGATGCATGCTGCACAGTTTGCTCAGGCGCTGGATCTGCAAAAGCAGAATGGCTGGGCACGTTTTGTCAGTATGCAGGATCAGTACAACCTGATTCAGCGTGAAGAAGAGAACGAGATGCACCCGCTGTGTGAACGTGAAGGTATCGCGGTGCTGCCATGGAGCCCGCTGGCGCGCGGTAAACTGACGCGTCCATGGGGTGAAACCACCGCACGCTCGGTATCGGATAACGTCATGGAAAAACTTTATACCGGTTCCGAAGAGAATGATGCGGCGATTGCAGAGCGTCTGGCGACCATTGCCGCCGATAAAGGCGTGACGCGTGCACAGGTGGCGCTGGCGTGGCTGCTGCATAAACCCGTGGTCACAGCACCGATTATCGGTGCATCACGCGAGCAGCAGTTTGCCGAATTGGTGAAAGCGGTGGATGTGGAGTTGAGTTCAACGGATATCGCCGAACTGGAAACGGTGTATCAACCGCATCCGGTGGTGGGATTCGAGTAATTATTGAACCGGGTCGCCATAAACGGCGACCCTACCATGTTGAGTGCGCACATTGGGTAATCCGTAGAGTGCACATTCTCAGCCACATTGGGCAAACCGTAAGATGCACATTCACAGCGACATTGGGTAATCCGTTGGGAGCGTGTTGATGCGCACCTGTCGAATTACAGCACCAGCCCTAATCCATACAAAATCACCGCGGAAATCACGCCCGCGATAATGTCATCGACCATAATGCCCATGCCGCCATGCACGTTCTGATCGAACCAGCGAATCGGCCAGGGTTTCCACATATCAAAGATGCGGAAGATGACAAACCCGGCCAGCACCCATTGCCAGCTCATCGCCGGAATCGCCATCAGCGTAATCCACATGCCGATAAACTCATCCCAAACAATGCTGCCGTGATCGTGCACGCCCATGTCTTTGGCGGTGCGATGGCAGAGATAAACGCCCACGCTAATGCCAATCAGCACCAGCAGAGAGTAAATCTGCAACGGCAGAAAGGTCATCAACCACCAAAAGGGAATCGCGGCAATCGAACCGGCGGTGCCTGGCATGATCGGGCTCAGGCCACTGCCAAAACCGGTTGCCAACAGATGCCAGGGATTGCTCAGGCGCAGGCGGCTTTTCGCTACATCTTTACTTCGCATTAAAGTGATCAAATCCCTTGTGATTAAAACGACGTGGCTTACCATTTTCCAGCAGCGTCAACCCGTCAGCTTCAGGCGCAATCTGCCCGATGCAGGTATAAGGCACACCAAGATGACCCAGCGCCACGTCCAGCGCACCACGATTGACTTCCGGCACGGTAAAGCACAGCTCATAATCTTCGCCGCCACTTAACGCCCAGGTCAGCACCTGCTCCGGTTCAAAATGATCGCGCAAGGCCGCAGAAAGTGGCAATGCTTCCAGATTGAGGCGCGCACCGACGCGGCTCGCCGTGAGAATATGGCCGAGATCGGCAATCAAACCATCGGAGATATCGATCGCCGATGTCGCCAGATTGCGCAGCGCCTGGCCCTGCAACACACGTGGCATCGGGCGCAGATGGCGCTTGATTAACACTTCATGGACAGCCGGATCGTTCAGACGATGACGATGTTGTAGCAGCGACAGGCCAGCCGCGCTGTCACCCAGCGTACCGGTGACAAAGATCCAGTCACCGGGTTTGGCCCCCGAACGCTTCAATGCGCGTCCAGTCGGCACCAGACCGTGAATACCCAGCGTCAGGCTCAGTGGTCCGCGCGTGGTATCACCACCAATCAGCTGCATATCGTAATAATCCAGTAGCTCAAATAAGCTATCGCTGAATGCGGCCAGCCAGCTTTCATTCACTTCAGGCAAGGTAATCGCCAGCGTCAACCACGCCGGATCGGCACCCATTGCCGCCAAATCACTGAGATTCACGGCCAGCGCTTTGTAACCCAGATCGGCAGGATGGATATCTCGCAGGAAGTGCACGCCCGCCACCAACGTATCGGTGCTAATGGCCAGCGTCTGTTTTTCGGGCACGTTCAGTAACGCACAGTCGTCACCAATTCCCTTCTCCACATCGCGGCGGGAGCTGGTAACGCGGTTAAAATAACGTGCGATCAGTTCGAATTCACCACAGGACATAAGTCAGGTCTCAATGAGAAAAAGGCCGGTAAACCGGCCTTTCGCATTTATTTTTTGTTGGGTCGAATTTGTGGGGCTGCTTTATCCAGCACGCCGTTGACAAACTTGTGGCTGTCTTCGGCGCCAAACACTTTGGCCAGTTCGATGCCTTCGTTGATGGCCACTTTATAAGGCACATCAGAACGTTTGCTCAGCTCATACAGCGAAAGACGCAGAATGGCTTTCTCAACCTGTCCCAGCTCTTCCAGCTGACGTGACAGGTAAGGCTTCATCAGACCGTCCAGGTACGCGCTGTTAGTCGCCACACCGGCCAGCAATTCGCGGAAATAGCTAATATCGACGTCTTTGACGTCTTGTTCCGCCAGAAACTGGTATTCCACATCGGCAATGTCGTTGTTCGACAGCTGCCAGGAGTAAAGCGCCTGGACAGCGCACTCACGGGCGCGACGACGAGCAGCAGGTTTCACAAAATTCCCCTTCCAAAAATCAGGCTTTGATGGCTTTCAATACGTTAATCATTTCGAGTGCAGTCAGGGCCGCTTCGGCGCCTTTATTACCTGCTTTGGTGCCGGCGCGTTCAATCGCCTGCTCGATGTTTTCGGTGGTTAACACGCCGAAAGTCACCGGAATTTCGCTGGTCATCGCCACGTTGGCAATGCCAGAGCTGGCTTCACCTGCCACATATTCGAAGTGGGCGGTGCCGCCACGGATCACGGTTCCCAGTGCCACGATTGCGTCGTGCTTACCGGCTTTTGCCAGTGCGCGCGCTGCCAGAGGCAGTTCGTAAGCGCCTGGAACCCAGACCACAGTGATGTTTTCTGCTTTAACCTGGCCAATACGTTTCAGCGCATCGACCGCGCCATCCAGCAGGCTGTCATTAATGAAGTTGTTAAAACGCGCAATGACGATGGCAATGTTAGCATCAGGCGCGGCAACAGGAGCTTCGATAACTTTCATACATATCCTTTGGGTGTTTGATTTATGGCCCCGCAGAAGGGGGCGGATTCTATCATACTCTTCGACAACGCGCTCAGGCTTTTCAGTCGGTGCTTAAGCGGGCGTCAGGGTCAGTCGCAGGTCTGCGCCAACCTTGCGTACGTCACTAAACTTCAGCGCTGGCGCATCGGACAATTGTTCCAGTCCAGGCAGTTCACACAGGCCGCGCGCCGCATTGCCCAGCAGCTTTGGCGCCACGTAGACAATCAGCTCATCGACCAAGCCAGCCTGTAACAGCGCTCCCGCCAGACTGGCGCCGGCTTCAACCCACACCGTGTTAATCTGACGCTGGCCGAGCAACATCATCATCGCCACCAGATCCAGTTGTTCTCCGCGCAGCGGCACCGCAATCTGGCTGACACTTTCCGGCCAGGCGTGCTGATCGGCTTCAGTACGCATCAGCCAGGTTTCGCCAGGTTGTGCGATCAGACGGTGCTGTGGCGTGACGCGCTGCTGGCTGTCGATCACTACCCGCACCGGTTGGCGCAGCGTGGCTTCATCGAGTTGCTGACGCACATCCGCGTTAAGCTCATTCCAGCGGACGGTCAGTGAGGGATCATCCGCCAGCACAGTGGCACTGGAGGTAAGAATAGCCGAACTCTGGGCACGTAATTGTTGCACATCGCGCCTTGCCGCCGCCGAGGTTATCCACTGACTTTCGCCACTGGCCATCGCGGTGCGACCATCAAGGGATGCGCCGAGTTTGAGCTGAATCCACGGGAAGCCGGTACGCATACGTTTCAGAAAACCACGATTCAATGCTTCCGCTTCGCTCATCATTAAACCGTGGCTGACTTCAATGCCGGCCTGCTGCAAGCGATACAGTCCACGCCCCGCCACTTGCGGGTTTGGGTCTTGCATTGCCGCTACCACGCGGATGACACCCGCGGCAATCAACGCATCGCAGCACGGCGGTGTTCGACCATGATGGCTGCAGGGTTCCAGCGTGACGAAGGCCGTCGCGCCTTTGGCTTTTGCTCCGGCCATGCGCAGCGCGTGCACTTCAGCATGCGGCTCACCGGCGCGGTGATGCCAGCCTTCGCCGACAATCTCGCCGTCGCGCACAATCACGCAGCCAACGTTAGGATTTGGTGTGGTGGTAAAACGTCCGCGACGCGCCAGTTCCAGCGCGCGCGCCATGTAGCGTTCGTCAGTCATGGCTTAGTCCTGTAAGCGGGCGATCTCTTCGCCAAAATCACGGATATCTTCGAAGCTGCGATACACCGAAGCAAAGCGGATGTAGGCAACTTTATCGAGCTTCTTCAACTCTTCCATCACCAGATTGCCGACCAGCTTGCTGGGGATTTCGCGCTCACCCGTAGCACGTAGCTGGGTTTTAATGTGGTTCACCGCGTTATCAACGGCGTCAGCGCTCACAGGACGTTTCTCCAGCGCCTTCATCATGCCGCTGGCAAGCTTATCTTCGTTAAAGGGTTCACGCACATCGTTGCTTTTCACCACGCGCGGCATGACTAATTCAGCCACTTCAAAGGTGGTAAAACGCTCATGACACACCAGACACTGGCGGCGGCGACGCACCGAAGAACCTTCACTGACCAGACGTGAGTCGATGACTTTGGTGTCCACAGCGGAGCAGAAGGGGCAATGCATGACGTTTCCTGTCGCGAGATAAATAGGCCACACAGTGTAGCGCGATCTCGGGAGCAACTGAATACACGAGACCGAATCACCGCCCGGCTCACAGACGCAGTACGCGCTCCGCTGTAAACCTTAAAAGCCACTAAGCTTAAACAGCCAATCCGGCATATTTGCAGGAGGTCACATGGGTCTGTTCAATTTCGTGAAAGAAGCAGGTGAAAAGCTATGGGATGCCGTCACCGGCGCTGACGATCCCAGCAAAAAATTACAGGATCACATTAACCAGCTCGGCTTACCTGATAGCGACAAAGTTAAAGTCGATGTGCAAGGCGATACCGTTACTGTGAGCGGTGATGGCATCTCGCAGGAGTTGAAAGAGAAAATCCTGGTTGCCGCCGGTAACGTGGCAGGGATTACCAAGGTCGATGACAAGGTCACCGTCTCCGACAGTGCGCCAGAAGCGGATTTCTATACGGTGAAAAAAGGCGACACCCTAAGCGCGATTTCCAAACAGGTTTACGGGAATCCTAATGAATACAACAAGATTTTCGCAGCAAACAAGCCAATGCTGACGCATCCTGATAAGATCTACCCAGGCCAGGTATTACGTATTCCGAAATAACAGAAAGGACAATGCATGACGATCAGGACGTTTTGGGCACCCGCCGCACTTTCGCTGCTGGTGCTCAGTGGTTGTAGTTCAACGCCGACTTCACCGCAGGTCAAAGAGTTACATCAGGAAGTCAGCCAGCTTAACCAGCAGATGCGCAAACTCACCAATCAGGCAACGGCGCTGGAGATTCAGGGGCAACTTAATGGGCAGTCAACCCAGGGGGCATGGTTGCTACCGCAAGCCAATACGCCCGTCGAGTTACAGACGCAGGTGGGCAAATTGCACCTGTCACTGTCTCGCGTCGAGGGGGAAGCCAGTGGTAGTCGCGCCAACCTGAATATCCGTTCCACCGATGACCAGCCGATCCCCGCGCTGAGCGCCACCGTGGTGTGGGGTGAGCTGGATCCCGCCAGTGGCAAACCGCTGAATGCGGAGAGTCTGAGCCAGACCATTCAGGTTGAGGCGAGTCTGATGCCACGCAGTTCGGTGGCGGTGCCGCTGCGCCTGAGCGGACTGACGCCGGAGCAACTCGGCTATGTGCGCGTGCATGATGTGCAGAGTGCAACTGCCACCAAAACGGCGCCCTGATCAGCAGGCATAAAAAAACGGGCTGCCCTCGGGCAGCCCGTTTCATTTCATCGGCAGAATTAAGGCAGGATCGAAGGCTGATCTGCGCCCTCTTTCTCGACTTTCTGCACCAGCATGTGTTCACGCTTCATACCCAGTTTCAGCGCCAGAGCAGAAGAAACATAGATAGATGAAACGGTACCGATGGTGACACCGATCAGCATGGTCAGCGAGAAGCCTTTCAGCAGCGCGCCACCAAAGATGAAGAGAATCAAAATCATCGCCAACGTGGTCAGCGAGGTGATCAAGGTACGGCTCAACGTCTGGGTCAGCGACACGTTAGTAATATCGTAGGAAGAACCGCGACGAATTTTGCGGAAGTTCTCACGAATACGGTCGGAAACCACGATTTTATCGTTAAGCGAGTAACCAATCACCGACATCAGCGACGCGACAATGGTCAGGTCGATCTCGATGTGCGACAACGCCAGAATGCCACAGGTGATGATCACGTCGTGCGCCAGTGCCAGCACGGTGCCCAGCGCCAGGCGCCACTCAAAGCGGAAGCCGATATAGATCAGAATCGCAATCAGTGCCGACAGCAGCGCCATCGCACCGGCTTGCGCCAGATCGCTACCCACGCTCGGGCCGACGAACTCAATGCGCTTCACGGTCGCGTTTTGCTGCGTCGTCTCATTGATGGAGGTCACGACTTTGTTGCCCAGTTCCTGACCTGCTGCACCAGTGGCTGGTGGCATACGCACCATCACGTCACGGCTGCTGCCAAAGTTCTGCACCAACGGCTCCTGGAAGCCTGCTTTCACCAAACCTTCACGCAGTGCGTCCAGATCGGCCGGTTTTTCCAGGTTAATCTCAATCACCGTCCCGCCGGTAAAGTCGAGGCCCCAGTTGAAGCCACGCACGCCGATAATGGCGATAGACGCCACAATCAGTAAACCAGAGATGATGAAAGCCAGCGTATCCCAGCGCATAAAGTCAACGACCTTACGCCCGTGGTTTAGCTGCTCAATACTATATTCCTGTGCCACAACGCACTCCTCAGATGGACAGCTTGTTGATGCGTTTGCCGCCGTAAACCAGGTTAACGATGGCACGGGTGCCGACGATAGCGGTGAACATTGAGGTCGCGATACCGATAGCAGTGGTAATCGCAAAGCCTTTAATGGAGCCGGTACCGACCGCATAAAGAATGATAACTTTGATCAGCGTGGTGACGTTGGCATCGACGATACTGGAGAAGGCGCCTTTGTAGCCCTCATGAATCGCCTGCTGTACCGAGCGTCCGTTACGCAGTTCTTCTTTAATACGTTCGTTAATCAACACGTTGGCATCGACAGCAACCGCCAGCGTCAACACGATACCGGCAATGCCCGGCATGGTGAGGGTCGCCCCCGGCAGCAGTGACATGATGCCGACAATCAGCACCAGGTTGCACAGCAGCGCGCTGGTCGCAATCAAACCAAACTTCTTGTAGAACACCACCATAAAGATGATGGAGGCGATCAGACCCCACAAGCAGGCTTCGAGACCCTGAGTGATGTTCTGCTGACCCATGGTTGGACCAATGGTACGCTCTTCCACAATCTGAATTGGCGCGATCAACGCACCGGCACGCAGCAGCAGCGAAAGCTGACGGGCTTCGTTCGGGTTGTTGATACCGGTGATACGGAAGCTGTTACCGAGGCGCGACTGGATGTTCGCCACGTTAATCACTTGCTCCTGTTTCACCAGGATAGCACGACCGTTCGCGTCTTTCTTACCGCTGTCCTTATACTCCACAAACAGGGTCGCCATCGCTTTACCGATGTTGTCCTTCGTGAAGTTCGACATCATGTTACCGCCCGCGCCATCCAGTGAAATATTCACCTGCGGCTGGTTGTACTCGTCCATGCTGGACGTCGAATCGGTAATATGGTCACCGGTCAGAATCACACGCTTGTACAGCACCACTGGCTGGCCTTCACGCGTCTCTTTCACTTCCGAATCACCCGGCACACGGCCACTCGCCGCGGCAGTTGGATCAACGGTGGTGTTCACCAGACGG
Source organism: Pantoea sp. S61 (assembly GCF_016625145.1). Lineage (NCBI taxonomy): Bacteria > Pseudomonadati > Pseudomonadota > Gammaproteobacteria > Enterobacterales > Erwiniaceae > Pantoea > Pantoea sp. S61. The sequence goes on along the minus strand of NZ_JACVUO010000004.1, from coordinate 131,398 downwards.
AATTCCAGGGTCGCAGTAGCACCCAGAATCTCTTTGGCACGCGCCGTGTCCTGAATACCCGGCAGCTCCACCACGATGCGGTCAGAACCCTGACGCTGCACCAGTGGCTCGGCAACGCCAAGCTGGTTGACACGGTTACGCAGGATATTGATGTTCTGCTGTACCGCATACTCACGGGCTTCACTCAGACGCGCATCGGTCATCACCGCACGCAGCGTATCGCTGCCGACGCTGGAGATCACCAGATCGCGATGACGCGGTGACAGGTAGCTGATCGCAGCATCACGGCTGGCGCCGTCGCGGAAACGCACTTCTACACCGTAGTTAGCGATTTTATTGACGTTGGTATACGGGATGCTTTTGTCGCGCAGGTCACTGCGCAGGCCATCGGCATTCTGCTCTTGCAGCTTGCCCAGAGCGGTATCCATATCCACTTCCATCAGGAAGTGTACGCCGCCACGCAGATCAAGACCGAGTTTCATCGGCTGTGCAGCCAGCATGGTCAGCCAGCGCGGGGTTGCCGGCGCGAGGTTGAGTGCCACAACATAGTTGTCGCCCAACGCGGTAGTGATGGCATCACGCGCGCGCAGCTGCGCATCCTGATTGTCAAAACGGGCCAGAATGGCGCCATTTTCCAGAGCGAGGGATTTGCTCTGGATATTATCTTGTTTTAATAAAGTCTGGACCTGATCCAACGTCTGTTCACTGGCGGCGCCACCGCGCGCACCAGTGATCTGAACGGCCGGATCCTCTCCATAAAGGTTAGGAAGCGCATAGAGCAGGCCGACGAGAATCACGACGACCAGCATGATGTACTTCCACAAAGGATAACGGTTTAACACGGCAGTTCCCTTCGGGAAGAAAAAATTACAGCGCCTTCATAGTACCTTTCGGCAGAACGGCGGCCACGAAATCACGTTTTACAACTACTTCAGTGGTGTCGTTCAGGGCGATAGAAACGTAGCCGTTGTCAGCCACTTTGGTCACACGACCTACCAGGCCACCGCTGGTCAACACTTCATCACCTTTAGAGATGGAATCCATCAGCTTCTTGTGATCTTTAGAACGTTTCTGCTGCGGGCGCAGAATCATGAAATAGAAGATCAGACCAAACACCACCAGCATGATCACCAGAGAATAAGGACTTCCCTGAGACGGAGCGCCTGCTGCGGCAACGGCGTCAGAAATGAAAAAGCTCATTAAATTTCCCTCATTGATAGAATTATCAGACGTTTAACGGTGGAACCGCTTTACCCGTCCGTTGGTAGAACTCGCTAACAAAGTGCTCTAATTTACCCTCTTCGATGGCCTTACGTAAACCCGCCATCAGACGCTGGTAATAGCGCAGATTGTGAATCGTATTCAGACGTGCGCCCAGTATTTCGTTACAACGATCAAGATGATACAAGTAGGCGCGGCTATAATTGCGACAGGTGTAACAATCACACTCCGCATCCAGCGTTGCCGTGTCATCTTTATACCTGGCGTTACGGATTTTCACCACGCCATCGGTCACAAACAGGTGACCATTACGCGCATTACGCGTTGGCATGACGCAGTCAAACATATCGATACCGCGGCGAACGCCTTCCACCAGATCTTCTGGCTTGCCGACGCCCATCAAATAACGCGGTTTATCTTGCGGAATTTGCGGACAGACGTGTTCCAGGATTCGGTGCATGTCCTCTTTAGGCTCACCCACCGCCAGGCCGCCCACAGCGTACCCATCAAAGCCGATATCTACCAGACCTTTAACCGAGACATCTCGTAAATCTTCGTAAACACCGCCCTGAATAATGCCGAACAGCGCGTTTTTATTACCGAGTGAATCGAAGCGATCGCGGCTACGCTGTGCCCAACGCAGTGACATCTCCATGGAACGCTTGGCGTAATCCCAGTCAGCTGGATACGGCGTACATTCGTCGAAAATCATCACCACGTCTGAACCGAGATCGTACTGAATTTCCATCGATTTTTCCGGATCGAGGAAAATCGGGTCGCCGTTGATCGGGTTACGGAAATGCACGCCCGCTTCAGTGATCTTACGGATGTCACCGAGGCTGAACACCTGGAAGCCGCCGGAGTCAGTGAGGATCGGTCCCTGCCAGTTCATGAAATCGTGCAGGTCACCGTGCAGTTTCATGATCTCCTGGCCCGGACGCAGCCACAGGTGGAAGGTGTTACCGAGCAGGATCTGCGCACCGGTGTCTTTCACTTCTTCCGGCGTCATGCCCTTCACGGTGCCGTAAGTGCCCACAGGCATAAATGCTGGAGTTTCCACGACACCGCGATCGAACACCAAACGGCCACGGCGTGCGCGTCCGTCGGTGGTATCTAATTCAAATTTCACATTAACCTCATTAGATAATCAGAGAAACAGTCTGATTATTAAGCTCCAACCACTTCGTCAGGAGCCTGTGGATTACGGGTGATGTACATGGCATCCCCGTAGCTAAAGAAACGGTACTGCTCTGCCACCGCGCTTTGATAAGCCGCCATGGTATTTTTGTAACCGGCAAATGCCGACACCAGCATAATCAGCGTCGATTCCGGCAGATGGAAGTTGGTGATCAGCGCATCAATCACCTGATAGTGATAGCCCGGATAAATGAAGATCTGGGTGTCGTCGAAGAAGGGCGCAATCAGCGCATCCTGAGCCGCCTGCGCCGCGCTCTCCAGAGAACGCACGGAGGTGGTGCCAACCGCGACCACTTTGTTGCCGCGCGCTTTACACGCCAGCACGGCATCCACCACATCCTGCGGCACTTCGGCATACTCAGAGTGCATGATGTGGTCGTTAATGTTCTCGACGCGCACCGGCTGGAAGGTACCTGCGCCAACGTGCAGCGTGACAAACGCCATTTCGATGCCTTTGGCGCGCAGCGCATCCAGCAGCGGTTCGTCAAAATGCAAACCGGCGGTCGGTGCGGCTACCGCCCCCGGACGCGCGCTGTAAACGGTTTGATAAAGTTCACGGTCCGCTTCTTCGTCCGGACGATCAATATACGGCGGCAACGGCATATGGCCGACGCTGTTCAGGATATCCAGCACTGCGCGATCGTCGGCAAATTCGATCTCAAACAGCGTATCGTGACGCGCGACCATGGTGGCTTTGACGCTTTCGTCATCGCCCAGCAGCAGCTCTGCACCCGGCTTCGGCGCTTTCGAGGCACGCACATGCGCCAGCACGCGTTTGTCATCCAGCATGCGCTCCACCAGCATCTCGATTTTGCCGCCACTGGCTTTTCGGCCGAAGACACGCGCCGGGATCACACGGGTATTGTTAAACACCAGCAGGTCGCCCGGATTGAGTTTATCCAGTACGTCGGTAAACACTTCATGGCTTAACGCCCCACTTGGGCCATCCAGCGCCAGCAAGCGGCAACCGCTGCGCTGCGCCTGCGGATAGTGGGCGATCAAAGATTCTGGCAACTCAAAAGCAAAATCGGCTACACGCATGCATCACTTCTTTCAGGACTCAAAAAACAGGCGGCATAGTTTAGCGGAAAAGCGGGAAATTCTGAACAACTGGCTGCATCTCTGTGCTGCTGCCTTTACACAACATCATTCGAGGTACAGAAAGGTGGCAAATGGGAGCAGCACGATGTGCTCACTTTAGTCAGTGATGCAGGTGAGCGAGAGCAGCCAACGCACCTGTAACTTGAAGTATGACGTGTATATAATGCGCCATGAACTTTCTCGCTCACCTCCACCTCGCACAGCTGGCAAACAGCTCCCTGCTGGGCAATCTGATGGCCGACTTCGTGCGCGGCAATGTGCAGTCACAATGGCCGGCACCGGTTGTGGCGGGTATCGCCATGCATCGCCGCGTCGATGTTTTGACCGACAGCCTGCCGGAAGTGCGTGAAGCACGGCAATTTTTCCGGGCCGAAACGCGCCGCGTTGCACCGATTACCCTGGACGTCATCTGGGATCACTTCCTGGCCCTGCACTGGGATAGATTGCATCCCACGCAATCGCTAGTGGACTTCACCGCATCAGCTGAGCGTGAAATTATGCCGCAGTTGCCGGGCACGCCAGAGGGGTTTATCGAGCTGAATGCGGTGATGTGGCGCGAGCGCTGGTTTGAGCACTATGCTGAACCCGCGCGATTGGCTCGCGTGCTTAATGGTATGGCACATCGCCGCCCGCGTCTGGCCGCACTGCGCGACTCCTATCAGGATTTTGTCGATCATTATCAGCAACTTGAACCGCTGTTCTTCCAGTTCTATCCGCGCCTGATGGACGCTGCGCGCCACCAGCAGCTCTAAACCCGCTTTTTTTCACAATCCCTGCATTTCCGCCTCTTGCCAGCCGCAGTCATCTGCGGCTTAATGAAACCTTTCTTAACTTTTGTTAAGTAGGTCACACCGCCAGGTCGCCTTTTTCGGCGTTTTTTGTCACTTCGTTTGCCAGAAAATGATAAGAGGGAAAGATGTCATCAGCTACGCTAACCGAACTTGACGCGCGTTATCACTTTGCCTGTGATGTCGCTAAAACTGCAGCCAGCCGCGCTTTATCCTGGTATCAGCAGCGTCATCAACTGGTGATTGAGCATAAAAAGGATTTACAGGATGTGGTCAGCGAAGCGGACCGCAACGTGGAAGAACTGGTCAAGCATCTGATTCGCGAGCGCTTTCCCGATGATGCCGTATTGGGTGAAGAGAGCGGCGGCGATACCGCAGGCGCGCGCTTTATCTGGGTGATCGATCCCATTGACGGTACCAGTAACTTCCTGAATGGATTACATAACTGGTGCGTGTCACTGGCGATAGTTTGTGAAAATGAGCCGGTAATTGGCGTGGTCTGCGATCCCAACCATCATGAAACCTTCCACGCCTGCCGTGGTAAAGGCGCATGGGTTAACGAAAAACGTATTCAGGCGCACAGCGCACAGCAGCTTAATCAGGGCGTGCTCGGCATTAGCAGTTCCAACAGCCAACCCGTGGAGCCATTGACGGCGTTTATTGGTGGATTGCTGTCACAGGGTGGCATGTTCATCCGTAATGGTTCCGGCGCATTAATGAGTGCCTGGGCCGCCGCCGGTCGTTTAATTGGTTATTACGAAGCTCACATGAATCCGTGGGACGGGTTACCCGGTATTGTGTTGATGCGTGAGGCCGGAGGCATGACCAATGATTATCTTGGTCACAATGGTCTGCAGCAGGGCAATCCTGTGCTGCTCGCCAATACGGTTCTCTACCCCCAGCTCAAAGCGCTGTTACCCGCGCATATTAGCCTGTAGCTGATTTACCACATCATAAAAGATAAGCCTGAAGGATAATCCAGGCTTATCTTTTCGCTGTTTATGCTTCAGCCCGGCAAATATAAATCACACCCTATAGTGCGATTATTCTAATTTTCTTGCGCCCTGATATTTAGCGGCTAAAAGCGCGTATTCTGTCAGCGTCAATCATCCCTTGTAATACACATTTTTCTCCTTTGTAATTTTTTTCGGCGACAGGATGCGCCGATTTATTTTTTCTGGAACGCATAACCATCCTTATCCTAACTTCTGGGTTAAATTATGACTGCGAATGCCTCTCACCGCTATCGGGCGGATATTGACGGCCTGCGCGCCGTTGCCATAATTCTGGTGGTGCTTTTTCATTCCGGCGTTAACTCGCTGCAGGGCGGTTTTATTGGTGTCGACCTTTTCTTTGTTATTTCCGGTTTTCTGATCGGCGGCATTATCAGCAAAGAAATATCCGAGGGTCGCTTCTCATTTTATCAATTCTATTTGCGCCGCATTCGACGTATCGCCCCTGCGTTATTTTTCATGATGACGATATTGCTGCTACTGGGCTTTACCCTGCTCTCACCACTGGAGTTCAGCCAGCTAGCCAAATACAGCCTGTCGGTATTTATCGCCGTACCCAATATGCTGTTACTCAAGAGCGGCGACTATTTTAGTACCGATTCCGATTTAAATCCTCTGCTCATGACCTGGTCATTGGGAATAGAAGAACAGTTCTATATTGTGCTGCCCTTCATTCTGCTTTTGGCCGTACGACTCAAACGTTCGATGCGCTCTGTAGTACTGATACTGAGTGTGATCTCTTTGGTGGCCTGTATCGGGATCACACCGTTTGCCACCACCCACGCCTTTTATCTGTTGCCAACCCGCGCCTGGGAACTCGGTGCCGGTGTGCTGCTGGCGCTGTGGAAACCACAACCGCTCACTGGCCGAGCGGCCAGCCTGCTCAATTTACTGGGCTGGTTGATGATAATCTCCGCCAGCCTGTTGCTCAGTAGCCATAGCCAATTTCCGGGCTGGTTGGCGATCATTCCCGTGCTGGCGGGTTGCCTGATGATCGGTGCGCGCAGCGAGCTTAACCAGTTACTGTTAGAAAATCCGCTGATGCGCTTTATCGGCAAGATCTCTTATTCCTGGTACCTGTGGCACTGGCCGCTGCTGAGTCTGGCGCGCATCTGTAGCGATCATCCCCTTACCGTCTGGCAAGGTCTGATGATCAGCGGCACAGCGCTGGGTCTGGCCTGGTTTTCGTGGCGCTTTGTCGAGCAGCCCTTCCGCCAGACGCGCACGGGTACGCGTTGGGTGATCCCCGGCTACTGTGCCTCATCCCTGATTGCGGCGGGCGCGATGCTGCTGTTGTGGCAAACCGGGGGCATGAAATCGCGGGTTAGTGAACTCGTCGTCAATGCGGACAGCTGGAAAATTTCGGCGCAGCGTAATCCGTGCTTGCTTGATTACGGGGCAAACCTGCCCTCCGGGCATGAGGAGTGTCATCCAAACACCGATCGCCCCGGTATCGCCTTAATTGGCGACAGCCACGCTGCCGCACTGCGTGCTTCGGTGTCGGGCTATGCACAACGTCAGCATAAACCGCTATATCAACTTACCAAAGCTTCCTGTCCGTTTCTGATTGGTGCCACGCGCGTGGTGAGCCAAATGCCACATCATGCGCAGCAATGCATCACCTTTAATCAGGAAGTACTGAAGATGGTGCTGAGCGACAAGGTGGACGAAGTGGTGATCAGCGCCTATTGGGCATCGGGTATGAGCCTGTTACCCGGTGCTGGCTTCCGCGAAACCGGCCATCCCGAGAAGAGTAACCTGGAGGCGTTGCAAGCGGGTATGGATCGCGTGGTGGCACAGCTGACTCAGGCGGGAAAAAAGGTCACGGTCATTGAGGATGCCCCCTCAGTGGATGTCGACCCACTCCGCTACAGCAATAACCGTAACATCCCGATTCGTCGCGAACTGAGCGCCTGGCTGAGCAAGTGGGAAGCCCCGCCGCTGCTCTCCGAGCGCACCCGATTGTTCCAGTTCCCGGAAGAGGCCGTGGAGAAATTATTGCAGCGCTATAAGCAACAAGGCGTACGCGTGCTATCACTGCGAGAGAATCTGTGTAATGAACAGGGCTGTTTGATCACCAGCGGAGGATTGCCGCTCTATTATGACGACAATCACCTGAGTCCGGCGGGCGGCGAGATTGCGTTGGGGAGCAATTGGTAGTTGCGCTACGGTCTGAAACGTTGAGCACGTTTACCCTGCTCAAAAGCTCAGGGCGGGAATCTCTCCCGCCCTGAAGGATAACCCTCTCACCACGCTTAACGGGCAAGCACTCAGCCCGTTATGCGCATCGGGATAATCAGGCTTTACGTTTCTTCGCCAGCGGCCAGGCCAGCAACAGCAACACAATCCACGCGAAGCCGACATACAGCGACACACGCGTGTCAGGGAAATAACCGATCAAGGCAATGATGAACACCAGGAAAGCCACGCCAACCCAGGCCGTTTTGCTGCCGCCTGGCAAGGCGAATTGCAGTTTACCTGCCTGCTCTTTGCCAATTTTGCGGCGAAACGCAATTTGCGACAGCAGAATCATGATCCAGACCCACACCGTGGCGAAGGTCGCCAATGACGCGATCACCAGGAACACTTTTTCCGGCATCAGATAGTTGAGATACACCGCGATCAGCATCGCCACCATCATCACCAGCACGGTGACCCAAGGAATCCCGCGATCCGAGACCTTCTGGAACATCTTCGGCGCGTGGCCCTGCTGCGCCATGCCGTGCAGCATACGCCCGACGCCAAACACGTCGCTGTTGATCGCCGAGAGTGACGCCGTCAATACCACAAAGTTAAGAATCGATGCCGCAGCCGCAATGCCCAAATGCTGGAAGGTCAGCACAAAAGGACTGCCGGAGGTGCCGACCTGGTTCCACGGATAGATCGACATGATGACAAACAGCGTACCGACATAGAACACCAGAATGCGCAGCGGAACCGAGTTGATGGCGCGTGGGATCGACTTCTCTGGCTCTTCCGCTTCACCGGCGGTAATCCCGATAATCTCAATGCCGCCATAGGCAAACATCACCATCTGCAATGACAGCAGCATGCCCACAATGCCATGAGCGAAGAAGCCACCGTTGGTCCACAGGTTATGGATCCCCGTAGGCTGACCGCCGTTGCCGATGCCCCAGAAAATCATGCCAAACCCGGCGATAATCATGATGATGATGGTGGCAACTTTGAAGAAGGAGAACCAGAACTCCACTTCGCCAAACACCTTCACGCTCATCAGGTTAATCGCACCAATAATCAGCACCACCGACAGCACCCAAATCCAGTGCGGCACCTCCGGGAACCACACGCCCATGTAGATACCAAAAGCCGTCACGTCGGCAATCGCCACAATCAGGATTTCAAAACAGTAGGTCCAGCCGGTGATGTAACCCGCTAACGGCCCCAGATAGTCCTGCGCGTAGCGCGAAAACGAGCTGGCCTGCGGGTTATTCACTGACATCTCACCCAACGCACGCATGATGATGTACGCCACCGCACCGCCGATGATGTACGCCAGCAGCACGCTGGGACCTGCCATTTTGATCGCATCCGCCGAGCCGTAAAACAGCCCGGTACCGATGGCCGATCCCAGCGCCATAAAACGGATGTGGCGCGTGCTCAGTCCGCGTTTGAGCTTGTTGGTTTCTTGCATAACACCAATACCTTGTAAATGAAAAAACCACGGGCAAGCCCGTGGTTGAAATTAACAGCAATGTTTCTTACTGGTGGACAGCGACGTGTTCGCGTCCTTTTGCCCGATCCACCACCGCGGCAATCACCAGCATCACCAATGATGGCGGCAACCAGGAAAGTCCCTGATCGGCCAGCGGCAGATGCTGGCTGAACAGCGGCAGTACATCTTTAAAATTGGTGGTTTTGATGGCATCAACGATGCCAAACAGCAGGCTCACCAGCATGGTCGGCGCGATGATACGCGAGCTCTTATTCCACCATTTCAGGGTGAAGCTCAGCACCACCAGCACGATGCACGGTGGATAAATCGCCGTCAGCACCGGAATGGAGATCTGAATCAAGTGGCTCAGGCCGAGATTCGACACCACCATCGAGAACAGACCCAGAATAAACACCAGCGTCTTATACGACAACGGCAGGTATTGCGCAAAGAATTCTGCACAGGCGCAGGTCAGGCCCACCGCCGTGACCATGCAAGCCACGAAGATCAGTGCCGCCAGGAAGAAGCTACCCATACCGCCAAAGGTCTGCTGCACATACGCATGCAGAATCGCCGCACCGTTGGCATTCTGATCAACCAGACCGGCGCTGCCAGAACCGAGTTTGAACAGGCTCAGGTACACCAGCGTCAATCCAACACCGGCAATCACGCCCGCCAGCATGGTGTAACGGGTTAACAGTTTCGCATCTTCAACGCCGCGAGAACGTGCAGCATTGACAATAACAATACCGAACACCAGCGCACCCAGCGTATCCATCGTCAGGTAGCCATTGACGAAGCCACTGGAGAACGCCGCACGCTGGTAATCGGCCGTTGCAGGCGCGATACCACCAGCCGGCCACAGCAGTGCTGCCAGACCGAGAATGGTCAGCGCCACGATTTTCAACGGAGCGAGGAAGTGGCCGACGGTATCCAGCAATTTACCTGGATACAGGGAAATGCCGATCACCAGCGCAAAATAAATCAGGCTGTAAATGAACAGCGGCAGCGCACCATCACCGGTCAGCGGAGCAATCCCCACTTCAAACGAGACGGTAGCCGTGCGCGGCGTCGCAAACAGCGGACCGACCGCCAGGTAGCAAACCGTTGCCAGCAACAGACCTGCGGCTTTGCCAATCGGTGAGCTGAGAGCATCAATGCCGCCGCCCACGCGTGCCAGGGCGATAACGGTCATCACCGGCAAGCCAACAGCCGTAATCAGAAAGCCGAAAGCGGCAATCCAGACGTGTTCGCCAGACTGAATCCCCACCATCGGTGGAAAGATAATGTTTCCTGCGCCAACGAACAGGGCAAACGTCATGAAGCCCAGCGCCAGGATATCCTTGGAGGTTAAACGATGTGTCATAAACTTCTGTACTGCCTGTAGCTGATGTTGCGGTGGAAGTTGAGTGCGTGTTGTCCTCTGCATGCGCGAAAACAAAGGCTTACCTGATGAAGTCAGAGCGTTATGCGGGCCTAATCGTTAAAGCGCAGGTGATTTAATCTACTTTTCTTCTGTTCGCAGAGGGATAAATCGACAACGGCGCAAATTAAAACGTTTATAGCGAAGAAAGGCAATACGGGATCGAAAAACCAGAAGGATATAACAAGAAAGTGATACAAAGCAGTGTATCAGCGGGGAATAGCGCGAAAACACCTCAGATGATTTGCTTAAAGTTTCCGCAATGCGGGAGATCTCCTCGCAAAATTTGGCATTCAGATGCACAAAAGGCGCGATTTACGCGCCTGTTTGCACAAGTTTACAGCATCACCACACCTGATTGGCGATATCCACCACCAGACGAATCTTCTGCCACTGCTGCTCTTCCGTCAGGCTGTTGCCCTCTTCTGTCGAGGCAAAGCCACACTGTGGGCTGAGGCAAATCTGGTTCAGGCTAACAAACTGCGAAGCTTCCTGCAGGCGCGCTTTCACCTGATTCGGATCTTCCAGTTCACCGTTTTTGGTGGTGATCAGACCCAATACCACTTGCTGATGGCCGGGTTTGATAAAGCGCAGCGGTTCAAAACCACCGGAACGCTCGTTGTCGTATTCGAGGAAGTAGGCATCAATATTCACCTGCCCAAACAGAATCTCGGCCACCGGCTCATAGCCGCCTTCGGAAATCCAGGTTGAGCGGAAGTTGCCGCGGCACACGTGCAGACCAATGGTCAGATCAGCCGGTTTATCTTCCAGCGCTTTGTTCAGCACCTCAGCGTAAATACGCGCCAGTTCCTGCGGATCTTCACCACGCTCACGGATCTGCTGCTGCTGATCCGAAGAGCACAGGTAAGCCCAAACGGTGTCATCCAATTGCAGAAAACGGCAGCCCGCCGCGTAGAAAGCCGCGATCGCATCTTTGTAAGTCTGCGCCAGGTCAGCAAAGTACTCTTTCAGATCGGGATAGACGGTGGCATCGATCACCTTACGCCCACCGCGGAAGTGCAGCACGCTTGGGCTTGGGATGGTCATCTTTGCCACGGCGTCGCCCGCAATGCTCTTCAGAAAGCGGAAGTGATCCAGCATGGGGTGATGCGGATTAAAGGCTACTTTGCCCGTGACTTTCACGCCGTGCGCTTTGGTTTGTACGCCGTTGAACTGGATGCCCTGCTCCGCTTCAAATAGCTCAACGCCTTGCAGATCGCCAAAGAAGTCAAAGTGCCACCAGGCGCGACGGAACTCGCCGTCAGTGACCACCTGCAAGCCGTTGGCACGCTGCTGTTCGACCACGTGGCGGATTGCTTCATCTTCTACCTGACGCAGCTGCTCAGCCGTGATCTCGCCATTAGCAAACTGCACGCGCGCTTGCTTGATCGCCGCAGGACGCAGAAAACTGCCGACGGTATCGGCACGGAACGGTTGTTGTTGTGGCATGTTCACTCCTGGCTAAACGCATAATTGCGTCAGGGTATAATTTCATCTGGTTATTTATAGCCATCTGGATGGCTAAATGTCCAGAAAGAGTGACATGCTGAAACAAATTGGGCAATGGAAGAAAATTCAGGTGACGTGAATAAAATTCATGATCGGATGCTCGTTCTTCAATTTTACTCAATGGCGGCGCGCGCCTGGGCCATCTGACTTTCGGAAAGTGGCAAATATCCGGCTTCCGTTACCCGGCGCTGCCCTTCTGGTGATAACACCTGATGTAAGAACGCATTCACCAGCGGCGGCAGCGGTTTGCCCGGCGCTTTATTGACGTAAATATAGAGCGGGCGCGACCACGGATAACGGCCACTGCGAATGGTTTCGGCGTCCGGCATCACGCTATCGCCGCTGGCAGTGACGATCGGTACCATCTTCACGCCACTCAGGTGAAAGCCAAAACTGGCATAACCAATGCTGTTGGGCGTCGCCGCGACCGCTTGCACCACCGCCGCCGAGCCGGGAAACTCCGCGACGTCCGAACGGAAATCCCCTTTACACAGCGCCTGCTGTTTGAAGAAGCCCCAGGTACCTGATGCTGAATTACGGCCAAAACGCTGAATACTGCGTCGCGCCCAATCTCCCTGGTTGAGGCCAAGATCGCCCCAGTGCTGCGGCACCGAGTGCGCTCCACACAGGCGAGTGACAGAGAAAAGGGCATCGAGTTGCGGTTGATCGATACGCGTTAGCGGGTTGTCCTGATTGACTACCACCACCAGCGCATCCATCGCCACGGGCACCGCCAGCGGGGGATAGCCATAGCGCGCGGTAAACAGTTGGCGTTCATCAATTTGCATTGGGCGGCTCATCGCCCCAAGTTGGGCAGCACCTGCCGCCAGCGCGGTGGGGGCGGTTGAAGATCCAGCCGCCTGTACCTGAACGTTAACGCCCGGTGACTGGCGGCTGAAATCCTCGCCCCATAAGGTCATCAGATAGCCGAGGGTGTCGGAACCGACGCTGCTCAAATTGCCGGTGAGCATGGTTTGTTGGCTTTGTGCCAGCGTAGAGCACAGCAGCAACGTGAACAGCAACAGCGATCTCATCAGGTCTTCCGCAAATCAGGTCATGAACATTGAACTGCACATTCTGTCGCGCCGCGATTCATCACGCAATCAATTGCGCCACTTGAGCGTGCTTAACTGACCTTACTGTGCACGCTCTTCGCCACAATCAAACGTGGCGGCAGCACGAAACTAAAACAGGTTTCCTGATGCGGAATACTGGTGATTTCCAGCCGCGCATTATGGTGGCTCAAGGCATGCTTAACGATCGCCAATCCTAAGCCACTGCCGCCGGTCGCACGCGAGCGGGCTTTATCCACCCGATAGAAACGCTCGGTCAGGCGCGGCAAATGCTCCTCGCTGATCCCCGGGCCGTTATCACACACTTTGAACTCCGCCCCTTCTTTGCTGCGCAACCAGCTGATATCCAGTCGCGTTCCGTCCGGCGTGTGATTCACTGCGTTGTACACCAGATTGGAAATGGCGCTGCGAAGCTGTTCGTCATTGCCGAAGACTTTGAGGTGCGGATCGGTACGGAAATGAATGCTGTGCCGCCCCTGGCTGAGCGTTTCCGCCTCGCGCTGCAACAGTAGCAGCATGCCCGGAACATCCACTGTCTCTTTGAGATCGATGGCGGGCGCGGCCTCAATACGCGACAAGGTCAGCAGCTGTTTCACCAGGCTATCCATGCGACGTGTCTGCTCCTGCATGGTGTGCAACGCCTTACTGCGCGTGCGCTCGTTCATCGTCGCATCGTCCATCATTTCCAGATAGCCCTGCAACACCGTTAACGGCGTACGCAGTTCATGACTGACGTTGGCAAAGAAGTTACGTCGTGCCCCTTCCAGCTGGTGCATCTGCGTGACATCGCGCGCCACCATCAACCATTGCCCTTCGCTGTAGGGCATCACACGGAACTCCATATGATGTTGATTGTTCAGCACCAGCGTCAGCGGCTTGTCAAAATCACGCTGGCGGATATAGCGGGAAAACTCAGGATAGCGCAGCAAGTTGAGGATGTTCTGGCCATTATCTTCCGGCCAGCGTAGCCCAAGATGCTGTTGTGCCAACCCGTTGCACCAGAAAATGGTGCCCTCTTCGGTGGTCAGAATCACTGCATCGGGCAGAGATTCCGCGCCGCTGCGGAAGCGCTTAATCAGGTTACCCAGCTCACGACGACGGCGACGGTTACGCAGTTGCATCTGGTACAAGCCGTAGAACAACGGTTCCCAGCTACCGCGCCCGGCAGGTGGCGTCATAGAACGATCGACCCACAGCCAGTGCGACAGACGCATCAGGTTTCTAAAGTGCCAAAACATCACACCCGCTACTGCAATTAACAGCAGCCAGGGCAGATAACCGAACAACAGACCAAGCACCAGCGCGGGCAAACAGACCAGCGCCAGCTCAGTCAATAATCTCTTCCAGGAGAGTCGTTCCAGCACGGTAAAAGACTCCGTTTAGTAGCGGGCAGAGAAACGATACCCTGTTCCGCGTACGGTTTGAACCATGCGATCGTGGCCAGATACTTCCAGTGCTTTACGTAAACGACGGATATGCACATCAACAGTACGATCTTCTACGTAAACGTTGGTGCCCCATACGTGGTTCAGCAGCTGCTCGCGGCTGTAAACACGCTCCGGGTGCGTCATAAAGAAGTGCAGCAATTTATATTCGGTCGGTCCCATTTCCAGCGGGGTGCTTTCCGACATCACGCGATGCGAGGAAGGATCCAGGCTCAGGCCCTGCATCTCAATCACCTCTTCCACCGCCATTGGTGAAATACGGCGCATCACCGCTTTGATACGTGCCATCAGCTCTTTCGGTGAGAAAGGCTTGGTGATGTAGTCATCGGCGCCGACTTCCAGACCGCGTACGCGATCCTCTTCTTCGCCGCGTGCCGTCAGCATCATCACCGGGATGTCGCGCGTCATGGCTTCACGTTTCAAATGTTTAATAAACTGAATACCGCTGCCTCCCGGCAACATCCAGTCCAGCAGAATGAGATCCGGCCAGGGTTCGATCAGCTTACCAATCGCGCTGTCGTAGTCTTCTGCCTCAATAGGCTGGTAATCATTCTGTTCCAGCACGAAACATAACATTTCACGGATGGGAGCTTCGTCTTCCACAACCAAAATGCGCTTAGCCATTATAACTCCTGCTGTTGTGACGGCTTGTCACTGGGATTTGCGGCGCCATTATGCGTCACTTTTATGACACTTTTATGAAAAACCCGACCTATGATAAATAGTTAAAAAACAGAAATGAGACAACGATTATCGCTTTTTTTTCTTTGCGATCTGAAGAGGTTATAATTCGCGTTCGCTTAACGAAGCAGGGAGTATTCATGCGCATCATTCACACCGCGGATTGGCATCTCGGTCAGTTCTTTTACAGCAAAAGCCGGGCGGCTGAGCATCAGGCCTTTCTCGACTGGTTGCTGGCCCAGATTGCCCTGCATCAGGTGGATGCCTTAATCATCGCCGGCGACCTGTTTGATACCGGTTCGCCGCCAAGCTATGCGCGCGAGATGTTTAACCGCTTTGTGGTAGCGCTGCAATCAACGCAGTGCCAGTTGATAGTGCTGGCAGGCAACCATGATTCCGTTGCCACACTCAATGAATCGCGCGAGTTGCTTGCCTGTCTAAATACCCGAGTGATCACCAGCGCCACGCCGCAGGGCGAACAACAGGTGCTGACGCTGCATCAGCGCGATGGCACGCCGGGCGCGCTGCTGTGCGCCATTCCCTATTTACGCCCGCGCGACATTCTGCGCAGCCAGGCAGGACAATCCGGGCGCGAGAAGCAGATCTCACTGCTGGAAGCGATTGAGCAGCATTATCAGCAATGTTATGCCGCGGCGCTGACCGAACGGGCCGATCGCGCACTTCCCATCATTGCCACCGGGCATCTCACCACCGTTGGGGTAACGAAAAGCGACTCTGTACGTGATATCTACATCGGCACGCTCGACGCCTTCCCGGCGCAGGCGTTTCCTCCCGCCGATTACATCGCGCTCGGCCATATTCACCGGGCGCAGCGTATTGCCGATAGCGAGCATATTCGCTACAGCGGCTCACCCATTCCGCTCAGTTTTGACGAACTGGGACGTGAAAAAAGCGTATTCCTGGTGGAGTTCAGCGCTCAGCTCAATCGCGTCACCCCCCTCCCGATCCCGCTGTTCCAGCCCATGCAGATGTTAAAGGGCTCAATGGCTGAGATTGAGCAGCAGCTGGCGCAGTTCAGCGATAGCGATGCCGGACAGCCGGTGTGGCTGGATATTGAAATTACCACTCAGGAATATTTGAGTGATTTGCAGCGCCGCGTGGAACAGTTGACCGAAGCCCTGCCGGTGGAAGTCCTGCTGGTGCGCCGCAGCCGCGAACAGCGCCAGCGCAGCCTGGCGCGTATGGATAACGAAACCCTGAGCGAATTGAAAGTTGAAGAGGTGTTTGCTCGCCGTCTGGCGCAGGAAGAACAGCTGGATGCCGAACAAGCCGAGCAGCTCACGCAACTGTTCCGCACTACTCTCGCCGCGCTGGAGAATCCGTCTGCATGAAAATCCTGACGTTACGCTTCAAGAACCTCAACGCGCTGCGCGGTGAATGGTTTATCGATTTTCGTCGTGAACCCTTCGCCAGCAACGGCTTATTTGCCATTACCGGCGCGACCGGCGCGGGTAAAACCACCTTGCTGGATGCCATTTGCCTGGCGCTCTACCACCAGACGCCGCGCCTTGGCGTGCTGTCGCAGACACAAAACGAACTGATTACGCGTGACACTGCCGAATGCCTGGCGGAAGTGGAATTTGAGATTAAAGGCGAAGCCTGGCGCGCCTTCTGGAGCCAGAACCGCGCACGTGGCCAGGCCGATGGCAAATTGCAGGCACCGCGCGTCGAGCTGGCGCGCGTGGCGGATAACCAGATTGTGGCCGATAAGGTCGGTGACAAACTCAAACTCATCGAAACTCTTTCCGGCCTCGATTTTGATCGTTTTACCCGTTCAATGATGCTGTCGCAGGGTCAGTTCGCTGCCTTCCTTAACGCCAAACCGGGCGAGCGTGCCGAACTGCTGGAAGAACTGACCGGCACAGAGATATACGGCCAGATTTCGATGCAGATTTATGAACGCTGGCGCACCGCACGCAGCGATCTGGAGACATTGCGCGCGCGCGCTGGCGGCATGATGTTGCTGGATGAGGGGCGTCGCACTGAACTGATGCAGCAAGTTGAAGCGTTAACGGCTCAGGAAAAAATGCTGAGCGATCAGCTTGAGCAGGCGCAACAACAGCAACAGTGGCTGACACAATCTCACCAGCTGACGCAGGAGCAACAGCAAGCCGAACAGGCTAACCAGGATGCCGAGCAGGCATGGCAACAGGCGGAGAGCGATCGCCAGCGCCTGGCACGTGCGGAACCGGCTGAGAAGCTGCGAGAAAAACTTCAGCAGCGTGAGCAATTGCAACAAGATCAACAGCTCGCCACCCAGCAGGTAAAGCAGTTGCACACGCAGCAGCAAGATGCGCAAACCACACTGCAGCAGGGTGAAAAAAGCTATCACACGGCACAGCAGGCGCGTGAGCAGGCACTCGCCGGTCAGCAACAGCTGGAAACTTTGCTGACCGAACAAGTGATTCCGCTCGATCAACAGATCGCCAGCCGTGCACAGCAATTGACTGAGCAGCAGCGCCTGCATGCGCAGCAGTCACTGACAGTGCAGCAAAGCCAAAACGCGCTCAATCAGCATCAGCTAACCCGTGAGCGCTTACAGCAGCAACTGGCAGAACAACAGACATTTCGCAACCGTGAAGCGGCGGTGGCGCTCTGGGGGCCAGAGCTGACGCGCTGGCAGGCCGATATCGCTCGTTTCGATGAACGCGAACAGGCGCTAACGCAACTTCGTGCACAACAGCAACAGCAAAACGCACTGCTGACACAGCAGCAGCAGGCGATTGCCGAAGGTGATCGCGCGTTACAACCTTTGCAACAGGCTGAGGCGCAGGCCAGCCAGCAACGTCAGCAAGCGGAGCAGGCACTCACTTCACTTGAAGCCGCCGTCAACAGCACTGCGCTGCGTGCCGCGCTGGCCCAGCATCAACATCAGCGCGCGCCACGCCACCAGCTCAGCTTATTGGCAGCACGCTGGCAGTCGTTGCAGCCGCAGTTGCAACTGCGGCAACAAAAATGGGCACAGTTACAACAACAGCATCAGTTCGATGAAGAGGCTTTGCAGGCGCTGCGCGAGGACTACAAGCGTGAGCATCAGGCACTGCTGGATATTCGCAAAATCTGCGAGCTGGAGCGCACCATCGCACAGCTGGCTGATGAACGCGCCCGGCTGCAGCCCGAGCAGCCCTGCCCACTGTGCGGCTCATGCCAGCATCCGGCGATTGAGCAGTATCAGCAATTACAACCGGGCGAAAACCAGCAGCGACTGGCGGTGCAGGAAGCGCTGGTCAGTAAGCTTAAAGAGTCGGGCACCGCGAAAAGTGAGCAGCAAAAGCTCGCATTGCAACAGCAGCAAGTGCTGCAACAAGAGATCGCCGAATTCGAGCAGCAACTCGCGGTAACACGCGAGCAGTGGCAAGGCATCAGCGGTGAGCTGGCACTTACCTGCACACTGGACCAACAAGACGTCTTTACGGCGTGGCAACAGCAGCAAGATGAGCAGGAAGCTGCGCAGCAGCAGCAACTGCAGCAGCGCGAAAATGCGGCGCGAGCGCTGCAACAGGCCAAAGATGCGCATCTGTTACAGCAACAGCAGTGGCAACAGCGGCAAAGCGCACAACTGCTGGCACAGCAGCAGCTGAACAACCTGCAGCAAGCGCTTGATGAGCTGAACCAGCGTGAAACACAGGCACACAGCGCCTGGCAGCAGTTAGCGCAGCAGCTGGAACAGCAGCTGGCGGCACATCAGTTTGCGCTGCCCGATCGTGATGCCCGCGCCAGCTGGCTGGCCACATTGCAGCAGCGCTGGCAAGCCTGGCAGCAGAGTGAGCGCTTACTGGCCGAGCTACAGCCACAGCTGGCTACAGCCGACAGCGAGCAGAGCAACCTGCAAAATAATCTGACGCGCGAGCAGCAGCAACTGGAGGCCTTGCAGCACGCGCTTAGCAGCCTACAACAGCAACATGCAGAGCAGCAGCAGCAGCGCCAGCAGCTGTTTGGCGATCGCCAGGTGAGCGCCGCACGCCAGCAGCAGCAGGCCACACTGCAACAGTGCGAACAAGCGCTGGCACAGCAGTTGCAGAAGTGGCAGCAGGCACAAAGCCAGCTGCATAGCCTGAATGGTCAATGTGAGCAGATTGATAGCCAACTGCAAGCCATGCAGCTGCGCATACAGGCTGCGGAAACGGCGTTTAACAGCGCACTCCAGCAGAGCGATTTCATCGACGAGCAGGCATTGCGCAGCGCATTGCTGGACGAACAGGATATGCAGCATCTGCGCCAGCACCTGCAAACGCTGGAGCAACAGCGTCAGCAGCAGATCGCGCTGCGCCAACAGCTGGCGCAGCGCGTCACAGCCCATCAGCAACAGCGCCCTGCTGCCTTAAGTGACGAGGTGGCGGCAGGTCTCGCTGAACAGCTGGAATCGCTGCGTGTGGCACTGCGAGACAATGCCCGCCAGCAAGGTGAAGCGCAGCAGCAGCTGCACAGCGATGCCCAGCAGCGTCAACAGCAGCAATCGTTACTGACGCAGATTGCCAATGACGAGGTAGAGCTGACACAACTGGGTCGCCTGAATGATTTAATCGGTTCAGCCAAAGGCGATAAATTCCGTCGCTTCGCCCAGGGCTTGACGCTCGATCATCTGGTATGGCTGGCGAACCGGCAGCTCGACCGTTTGCACGGGCGCTACCTCCTGCAACGCCGCGTCACCGATGAGCTGGAATTGGAAGTGGTCGATACCTGGCAGGCCGATGCCACGCGCGACACCCGCACGCTGTCAGGCGGCGAAAGTTTCCTTGTCAGCCTCGCGTTGGCACTGGCGCTGTCAGATCTGGTCAGCCACAAAACGCGCATTGAATCGCTGTTCCTTGATGAAGGCTTCGGCACGCTGGACGCTGAAACGCTCGATACCGCGCTGGACGCCCTCGACGCACTGAACGCCAGCGGTAAAACCATCGGCGTGATCAGTCACGTTGAAGCTATGAAAGAGCGCATCCCGGTGCAGATCCGAGTGCGTAAGATGAATGGACTGGGTTACAGCAAGCTGGAGCTGCCGGGGGAATAAACCTTCGTCATGCCGTCATACTGAGCCTGCTTTGGCAGGGTGCGACCACCAGGCCGCCCCTGCCATTCGTCTGTGTGACGTGCGAGCCGTTCCGCGAATCATTCTGGATCTCATCAGAGTCAGAGAAATGCCATAGCAATCCCCTTACTGCTCGGTACACTGGCCACCATGTTATGCAAATCCGGGCAAAGAGATGAACGTATTTCGCCGCATTGCTGGCACATTGTTGTTGAGCACCCTGCTCAGCGCCTGCCAGCAGGCTCCATCACATCCCACGGAAAGTATGACCAACCTGTGCCAGCCACAGATTGAACCGGGCAGCGCTTCCTGCAAATGGGCTAATGAGATGCAGCACCAGCTCAACCGGCAATTTTCCGACGCGGCACATTACGCTGGGCAGCAATGTATGGTACGGCTGGAGTGGCAAAGCAGCGGACGCTATGCGGTTACGCAGACGCAAGGTGATGAAACTCTGTGCCTGCGCGCCTGGCAGTTGCTGGGGCAGTCGAAAGGATTACCGCCGCCGCCGGATCGCATCCAACCCGCGTGGTTCGGCTTCGCGCCGCATCAGGCTAACTTACCAGCCCATCCTGTCGCCACTGGCGCGGGCTGATGCCAAACCTCCCAACCCGCGTGGTTCGGCTACGCGCCGCATCAGGCTAACTTGCCAGCCCATCTTGTCGCCACTGGCGCGGGCTGATGCCAAACCAGCGCCGGAACGCGCGTGAGAAGGCGCTAACTTCGGAGTAGCCAAGCAGCAGCGCCATCTCAGAGATGGGCAACTGCTTCTGTTGCAGGTAGTGCGTGGCCATTTCGCAACGCACTTTATCCACCAGCACGGTAAAGCTGATGCCCTCTTCGCGCAGCCGCCGTTGCAACGACCAGCTCGACAGCCCCATTTTATCTGCAATCTCTTCCAGCACCGGTTCGCCCTGCATCAACGACAGATTGATTTGCGATCGCGCTTGCTCAACCACGCTTTGCAGTGAAGCGCTGCTGTTCAGTCGGCGGATGGCATCCTGCATCACCATCAGCAGCATCGGATCCTGCTCTGGCATAGTGCGCAGCAAATCGCGTTTGGCGATCAGCAGCGAGTTGAACGGTTGATCGAACCACACTGGTGCATCAAACACTTTGCAGTGCTCGTGCCATTGCTCCGGCCGGGGATGCTCAAAATGCACCTCGCGCGGTGCCCAGTTTTTACCCGCCACGTGACGGATCAGATTCAGAAACATGCCGAGCGTCAATTCCGCATCCTGCCGACGCGACAGGATCGCCCCGTGCCGCACCTGATAATCCAGCCGCCAGCAGTCTCCTTTATCGACCAGGCGCGTCAGCGTATCGTGCTGATGCCATGGAAAGGCATTCACCACGTTGTGCAGCGCCTGTTCCAGCGTGGGTGAACATAAGCCGATATAGCCAATCAACCCTAATGACTGCGGTTTGAACTGCTTGCCGTAATGCAAACCGAAGTTATCAAAACCAGAGTGGCGCGCCGCTTCTTCCATCACACGGCAATAGTTGACCAGACCGAGGCTAAGCGTCGGGCTGGCCAGCAGTTCGGAATCAATGCCGCTGATACCAAAAATGCGATCAACATCGCCGCCTTTGTCGGTGATAAAGGTGCTTAAGCCGGTGGCCGCTGCCGCCAGCACGCCACGGTTGTTGGCCTGAGCCGAGAGCGAACTGTACGCTTCAGAAGGAGTCATCAGTGATTGCATCGGAACCTCACAGGGATCGCGCGAGTGAAACTAATGGTGGGATCCAGCAAGATTCGTACCATGACGCTTGATGAGGTCGTCATCAATGACGATCCGTCAGGATTCGGAACCATTTCTTAGCCTGCGCGTTGATGCGCATCTGGCTGATGGTCCGGTGGCATGCCGAAGTCTGCGCAGTGATGCGTATCTGGCTAAGCGCAGCTCAAGGGTACGGAGGCATTCCGTTGCTCTCCGCTCACGCTCAGCACACAGCATCGAGGCGCGATTTATGGCGCAACGGCGTGAAAGGTCATCTCACACCGCGCAAAAGATTGCGCCGCTACGACGCACTGCTGCTCACTACTGGTGCAACTTAAACGCCAACCGGCAACTGATTGGTTTCCAGATAGCGACGGCATAGACGCACCGAGTGATCGGCCCAACGCGGCCCAAGGCTAAGCGCCATCTCGGTGTCTGCGTGTGTGCCCATCCATGCGGTCATCTGGATACGACGTTGAATCAACAGCGTCGGCACCAGCGCCATCTCCTCATCACTGATATGCGCCACACGCTCGTAGCCCTGGATCCAGTTATCCACCCATTCAGCGGCACGCGGATGATGCTCAACAAAACTGATCGCCGCCGCCAGATCGTGCAGATACCAGCCCATGCCGCAGTCATCAAAATCGATCACCCGGGTTTCACCTTTGTGCAGCAGCAAGTTGGTGAGGCGCAGATCGGCGTGGATCAATCCATAACGATCTGTGCCTTTGCCAAAGTCTTGCAGCTCCAGTCCCACTCGCGTTACGGCCTCCGCCACGATGCCATGATCGGCCGGATTGAGATTTGGCGCATCCTGCCAGCGCCCCCAGTGGCTGTGATCGCTGACCATGGTGTGATGATCCCAGATGATGCGCTGGAAGCCTGCCGGTTTTTGCCAGCTACGGCTGTGCTGGTGCAGGCGCGCGGTGATGTGCCCGAGCTGCTGGAAGGCTTTGGGATCGACATCAGTGGTGGGCATATCCCCTTCGATCCAGTGAAACAGTACCGCATGTCGCACGCCGCCATCTGGCATGCCTAAGGTCAACACGGTTTCGCCATCAAGGGCTGGGATCGCCTGCGGCACCATAATGCCGATCTCACGCAACGCATCCAGCCACAGCAACTCACTCTGGATATCGGCTTTGCTGTGATAGTCAGGACGATGCAGACGCAGCGCATAACGCTTTCCGCCGGCGAGCAGCAGGAAGGTGGCATTTTCAGAGCGGCACAGGAGCTTCAGCTCACCCTGCAAGGGCGCGGGGTAACAGGCCAGCGCCTGCTGTGCAAGTATCGTCATGGCAGCATCGGTCAGGGAATCGGATTGTTTGGCGCTCATTCATCTGTCTCCAGCATCAATCTTATGGGTAGCAAGTGTTATCAGCATGGGATGACGGCGTCCTGACTGCTTGACCGCAGATAACCCAAAGTTGACCGCAGCGTGCAACTGGCACTTTTCTTGCCTCTGAGTTGACCGTGGAGGACAAAACTCACTGCGCCTGCGTCAAGTTTTCCCGCTGCAGGCGGCGGCATTATCACTTCACTGTAGTGCATAGAACAAAACAGCGCGGTGCAGCCGCCGCACAACAATCACGACGGGGAGACGATTATGACGAGTAAGCTCAAACCCACGCTGGGCACTCTGCATTTGTGGGGTATCGCGGTTGGACTGGTAATTTCCGGGGAGTATTTTGGCTGGAGTTATGGCTGGGGCGTGGCGGGCACGTTGGGGTTCCTGATCACCACCGCACTGATCGCCACCATGTACACCTGCTTTATTTTTAGCTTTACCGAATTGACCACCGCCATTCCACACGCCGGGGGGCCGTTTGCCTACAGCCGCCGCGCCTTTGGTGAAACCGGTGGTTTGATTGCCGGGCTGGCCACGCTGATTGAGTTTGTGTTCGCCCCACCAGCGATTGCCATGGCGATCGGTGCCTATCTCAACGTGCAGTACCCGGATCTCAACCCGAAAAACGCTGCGGTCGGCGCTTATCTGGTGTTCATGACGCTCAACATCCTCGGCGTGAAGCTGGCCGCGATGTTTGAATTGGTGGTGACGGTGCTGGCGGTACTGGAACTGCTGGTGTTTATGGGCGTGGTTTCACCGGGCTTCAGTATCGCTAACTTTGCGGCTAACGGTTGGGCGGGAAGCGATCACTTCGGTATGCCAGCCCTTTCCGGCATCTTCGCCGCCATTCCGTTTGCCATCTGGTTCTTCCTCGCCATAGAGGGCGCCGCCATGGCTGCCGAAGAGGCCAAAGACCCAAAACGCACCATTCCCAAGGCCTACATTACCGGCATTTTGACGCTGGTGGTGCTGGCGATTGGCGTGATGCTGCTGGCGGGTGGCGCAGGTGACTGGCGCAAGCTGTCGGATATTAACGATCCGCTGCCGCAGGCGATGAAGATGATTGTCGGCGAGCACTCCAACTGGATGCATATGCTGGTGTGGATTGGCTTGTTTGGTCTGGTCGCCAGCTTCCACGGCATTATCCTTGGCTATTCACGTCAGTTCTTTGCGCTGGCGCGTGCCGGTTATCTGCCGCAGAGCCTGGCGAAGTTGTCACGTTTCCAGACGCCGCACCGCGCGATTATTGCCGGTGGCGTGATTGGTATCGCGGCGATTTACAGCGATGGTCTGATTAACCTGCAAGGCATGACGCTGACGGCGGCGATGATCACCATGGCAGTATTTGGTGCCATCGTGATGTACCTGATGAGCATGCTGAGCCTGTTTAAATTGCGCCGCACCGCACCCGAAATGGAACGCAGCTTCCGCGCGCCGGGTTACCCCATTATTCCAGGTATCGCGCTGGTGCTGTCGCTGGTGTGTCTGATTGCCATGCTGTGGTTCAATCCGGTGATTGGCGGGCTGTTCGTGGGGATTATGGTGGTGGGATATATTTACTTCCTCGCGACCAAAACCCAGCGTCAGAACGCACCGCAGGATGCGATGCTGATGGGAGAATAATCACGGAATTGCCTCGCGCGCAAAAATACAAATGCGCTGTCAGGGTCCTTTTATTCAGCAACACGCACAATAGGTAAATAGCAGGCTGGCGCCTCTAAGCGGCGCCAGCCTGCATTATCGTCTGGTGCTTCATGGACGAACTTACGCTATCAAAGCGACCTTTTTATTACCCTTTCAGCGGCCACAGCCATGCCGCACCGCGCACGCCACTTGAATCGCCGTGCACCGCTTTCAGCACTGGCGTTTCACATTCGCGGCCAAATACCCACTGCTTCATCAGCGTGGGCACCGTCTGATACAAGCGGTCGTTATTGCTCATGCCGCCACCCAGCACGATCACATCGGGATCGAGCAAGTTCACCACTTGCGCCAGCGATTTGGCTAAGCGCATTTCGTAACGGCTCATCGCCAGTTCCGCCACCGGATCCTGCTGCTCAATCAACTTGATGATTTCCGCGCCCTTCAATGTTTTACCGCTTAAGCGTTGATAGTCGATAGCAAAACCCGTGCCCGAAACAAAGGTCTCAATACAGCCCTGCAAGCCGCAATAGCACGGCACTTCTTCGCGATGGCGCAGTTCATCTTCATCCATCCACGGCAGCGGATTGTGGCCCCACTCGCCAGCGTTACCATTGCCGCCAATACGCGACTCACCGCCAATCGCCACGCCCGCACCCGAACCGGTACCGATGATCACCGCGAACACCAGTGGTTTGCCCGCCCCTGCTCCATCTACCGCTTCAGACACCGCCAAACAATTCGCGTCATTGGCAATGCGCACGTCACGATTCAGCACCTCGGCCAGATCTTTGTCTAACGGCTGTCCATTCAGCCAGGTCGAGTTGGCGTTTTTGACCCGCTGGGTGTACGGCGAAATCGTACCGGGAATGCCGATCCCCACGGTGCCCTTTTCCCCGGTTTTCTCCTCTGCCAGTAGCACTAAATCCACAATCGCCTG
This sequence comes from Pantoea sp. S61, assembly GCF_016625145.1. NCBI lineage: Bacteria > Pseudomonadati > Pseudomonadota > Gammaproteobacteria > Enterobacterales > Erwiniaceae > Pantoea > Pantoea sp. S61. Next base: position 105,577 of record NZ_JACVUO010000004.1, on the reverse strand, counting down.
GACTGTGGCGGCATAGTCATCGCGCGGGGTATTGACGCGGTGACGGAACAGCTCTTGCCCCTGATCGGAGAGCGCAATCACTTCAATCTTGGTACCGCCTAAATCAATCCCAATACGCACGTTTTATTCCTCATTATTCGTTCAGGTGACAGATACAGTAGAAGGCTGAATCGGGAAAGGCAATGAAACCCATCCGATGTTTCGCTATCATGCGCGCTGACTTTGAGACTTGTGCGCCCGATCGCACCCACGGTAAGGAATCCCGATGTTGTGGTTTAAAAATATGATGGTTTATCGTCTGAATCGTGACATCCCGCTGTCCGCAGACGATCTGGAAAAACAGCTCGACGCCTTCACGTTTTCCCCGTGCGGAAGTCAGGATATGGCAAAAACCGGTTGGGTGTCACCGATGGGCAACCGCGGTGAAGCGCTGACGCATGAAATCAACGGTCAGATCGTGATTTGCGCGCGCACCGAGCAGAAGATCCTGCCTTCACCCGTGGTGAAGCAGGCGCTGGAAGCGAAGATCGACAAGCTGGAAGCGGAACAGAGCCGCAAGCTGAAAAAGACCGAGAAAGACTCGCTGAAAGATGAAGTGCTGCATAGCCTGCTGCCACGCGCGTTTAGCCGTTTCAGCCAGACGTTTATGTGGATCGATACCGTGAACAACCTGATCATCGTCGATTGTGCCAGCGCCAAGAAAGCGGAAGACACCCTGGCGCTGCTGCGTAAGAGCATCGGTTCACTGCCGGTGGTGCCACTCACGCTGGAAACGCCGATTGAGCTGACACTGACAGAATGGGTACGTTCTGGCGAATTGCCTGCCGGCTTCGCGTTGATGGATGAAGCGGAGCTGAAAGCAATTCTGGAAGATGGCGGCGTGATTCGTTGCAAGAAACAGGATCTGATCTCCGATGAGATCGCCACCCATATCGAAGCCGGTAAAGTCGTGACCAAACTGGCTCTGGACTGGCAGGAACGCATTCAACTGGTGATTGCCGACGATGCATCAATCAAGCGTCTGAAGTTCAGCGACACGCTGCGTGAGCAGAATGACGACATTGACCGCGATGATTTCGCCATGCGCTTTGATGCGGATTTCACCCTGATGACCGGCGAACTGGCCGCGTTGATCAGCAATCTGGTGGAAGCGTTAGGCGGCGAAGCTAAGCGCTAATCACGCATAACTCAAACCCCGCAAAAGGCGTAATGCCCGTCAGTTAAGCATTTGGTGATAACGCAGTCTGGTGCCGCTCAGGGGCTGGCGATCCTCGAGCCGCTGACGCGATACCTTCACTTCACTCGTCAGCCTGACGGACCGGCGCAGACGGGACTTCCTCTGTCCCGGCTGCACCTTTCGCCAGCATCCATGCTGGCTCTCCTGACTTCCTCATTCCGTTCAGCGCTGCGAAATGCCATCCCCTGAGCGGCACCAGCCTGCTTGTTGACATCTGTTTACGCTGTTGGGAAGGGCACCGTGGTGAAAACCTAAGTGCTTTACTGCCACAAACGGCACAGTGTCTGAGGCCATAGCACCTCTGCTGCTGCAAGGGCTATCCGCAGCGCCGAGGCGAAGACGTTGTGCCAGGAGCCTGGCGCATGGATGCGCCAGGCAGTTCGGGTCGGCCATGGATGGCCATACCCGAACGGTCCGCCCGGCACGACGTTGCAGCCGAAGGCACCGCGAAGCGGCGTGAGGACGGCCCGGCGGCAGCAGAGGTGCTGTGGCCCGCACTTCCGCACAAAAGAAAACACGGCAGTTTACCGATGTCTCGTTCTGGCAATGCGTAATTTCGCCAGAGCTTCCCTCAATGTCATTCCCTGATCGTTTGCGATTTCATGTTTTGCGATCATTGCCAATTCAAACAATGCGTTCTTCTGGCGTTCATCTTCAGGCTGTTCAGGACTATCCAAACGTTCAAGCGCGGCTTTATTGAATATGATCTGTGCCATGGGAAAACATCCTTTCCTATTCTCGTGAAGATAGCTTTACCAGACTCAACATAGGCACACCTCAGTTTGATTCCTGGCTATGCTGAAGCCAAAAAGAAACCGGGAATGCTAAAAGCATTCCCGGTTTAATGATGACTCATGCTGAAAGTCAGCGTTTACAGGTAGCGGCACAGATAAGACGTTGGCTCAGCCACCTGCAAATGGAATTCGCTGTGGCCTGGCACGTTGAAAACCGAACCAGCTTCGTACCATTTCCACTCGGTTTCACCCGGCAGCAGCACTTTCAGTGCGCCGCTCACGACCGTCATCTCTTCCGGCTGTCCTGTACCGAAGGTGTATTCACCTTCTGCCATCACGCCAACGCTGGCACGGCCAATGGTTACGCTGTCGAAACCAATGGATTTCACTTTCCCGTCGAAATACTCACTTACGTTGAGCATGTTACTTCCTCACAGCACATTATGGTGTCTGGCAGATTACAAGGGAACTCGCTGATCTGTCACGCGAAAAAGCAGCTTAGAACACGAGTTGTGATCGGCCTCAGTCAGACGATCAATTCTGCCGCTAACTTCGCCACCAGCACGTTGGATAACAGTACCGGAATACCCAGCATTTTCTGCAGGAAATCCCGGTGCTTCTGGTGATAGCCAATACAGTCAAGCACCACCACATCCGCGCCCTGCTCTTGCAGCGACAGGCCCGCCTCGATCAAATCATTCTGCTGTGCCAGATAAGGGCTGGCGACGGCAAAACAAGGCGCGCTGTGCAGATTACGCCATTTGCTGGCCTGTTCAGCGATCTGCTCCGTTACCGGCACCACGATGCCCACCTTATGTTCCTGCACAATGGCACTCACCAGCGGTGGGATAATACGATCCGGCTCCAGTAACAGCGCCTTTTCGGTTTTCAGCGTGCCAAATTCACCGGTGCACAGTAGCAAAATCGTATCGTAGCCCTGCTCTTCCAGCGCACTGATCTTGCGCTGCAGCCCCTGCTCCACTTTCGGTCCCGACAAACGCACTTGCTCGCCGCTGGTCATGCGTGAAACCAGCACCTTCTCACCCGCTTCAGGCGAATAGAACTGCTCAACCTCGGCTAAGGTCAGGCCGTCGAGTAATCCGGCATGAGCTACTTGCTCTTCCGGCAAGTGATCCTGCAGCAGCGGCAGAATGTCGCTACGCGGGGATTGACCAATCGTTAAAGTAACCAGGGACTGTTTCATCATTAGGCTTTCCGCGTGCGCAGGTGGCTGAGACTACCATACAAAGAATGCAGCAACGCATACTCTTGCTGGTCATAGAACTGGCAGGTTTCACGGCCAAACTCTTTCGCCACTTCCACCGCAAACTTCACGGTAGCTGCGATATCGACTTCATGGCTGGCACCGGTGCCGCAACCTGGCACCACAGACTCCGCGCAAATTGCCACACCGACCACAGGTACATCGGTGGCGGTTGACGGCTGCAGGATGCTGTTAAGGTGATAGACACCGTTGCCGTAGGGCGTGATGTCCTGCGTGGTGATCGGGAACGTCACCGCTGGACGGCCACTGGTCATCTCCATGATGCGCAGCAGATCTTCTGACACGCGCAGGATGTAACCCTCTTTCACCGTCGGCGAGATCGCGTAGCCTTTATGGTTCAGGATACGGTTACCTTTGGTGGTATCGATTGAAAGGATGGCATCAACGCCATCGATCACTTCGTTGTCATTCATGGTGATGTCGTCGCAAGGCGAATCCATGAAATCCACGGGCTCATGCGGACGTGTTGGCGCATCCGGACAGATGTGAGTAGTGATAATCACGTCACCCGCCAGCACATCGCCTTTAGTCTGCATCTGTGCCAGCTTCAGCGCACTGCTCACCGCCGCCACTGCGCCATCCGCATCCGAGACCATACCGATACGCGTTGGACGCGCACCGATGCCGCCCAAACGGCCGACAATACCCAGCGTAGGCGCAGTGCCGCCTTTGCTCTTGCCCTGCGCACCAGGAATATCAATGCGCACGAAATCGGTACGCCCTTTCGGACCGGTCACACGCTTGAAGCTGGCGGTCACGCCTGGGTAGTGGGCGAAAAGATCCACTACCTGCTGCCCATCGACATAGGCGCTGTCGAGTAACTCAAAAACCTGCAGTGTCTGCTGTAAACTCATATTGAATTCCCTGGGTTATTTCTTGGTGCTACTGGCAAAAAGAGAATGGAAGAAGCTGTACAGCGCGTCGCCCGCAATAAACCCTGCGGCCATCACCTCCATCGGTGAACGTCCACGCTCGCCCCACACACGAATGATCAGGATACGCAGCGCGATCCCCACCATCACCGCCCAACCTGCCGCGGCGTTGTTGATTAACAAACCGGTCGCCAGCAATACGCCTAACTGACGCTTCGGCCCACCGATAAACTGAATAATCGCACCAGGAATTGCCCACATCAGCAAGCTTCCGGCAATGCCTGGCTCGGCACCGGCCTGAATGGTTTTGGCGTAAACGCGTGCCACTGGCGGCAGCAGATTCTCTGCGAAGAACAAGTTGTGTGCGTACCACACCACCGGAATACAGATCACGAAGGCGATCATCGCGGCGATCAGCTGGATACGGCGGCCCCACAGCTCTTGCTGCAGATCGGCTCCATTACCGCGCAGAATAAAGCCTGCTTTCAGGTCATAACCCATATCGGCAAAGGCCGGTCCTGTGGCGGCGGTGAAGCCACACAACAGGCAGAGCGCCAGCGGCGGGAAGCCGAGCAGAATACCGAGGATCAGGGTAATCAACGCCACGGCAAAGGCTGGGAACCAGCCTGAGTGCATCGCGGCGATGCCGACAATTAGCTCATGCACAAAGGCGGCGAACGCGGCATAAACGATAAACAGCACCAGCATCGGCAAGCCCATCTGGCTCCACAAACCGCCCGCCAGTGCCAGCAGCGTGGAGATAATGATGTAACCCACGGTGCCAAAGCCCAGTGAGCGCTTCACTTCGCTGTCGCTGCGGCTGACATTCAGCTGCTCATTGCGGCGGCTGACGATCACTTGCACCACCTGAATCAGCGCCACTAATCCTGCGCCGACCATCATGCCGTGAGGAATATAAAGTGCGTTGATATCAATGCCAGCAACCGGTTGCGCATAGGCACGCAACAGGAAACCAATACCCAACATGCTCAACGCCCAGATATTGCCGATAAAAGCCGTACCGAAGGCTGACATAGGGATTTTCAGCATTGAGCCAGCGATACCGCCGACAATACCGACCACCAACAACCACGCCTGACGGCCACCTTTATCGCCGGCTTTGATCGCTTCCGCTGCTGCCACGCCCGGCGGCCAGGCATTGCTGGCGGGGAACACGCGGGTATCAAACAAGCGGTAAAGCAAATAGGCATCCAGCAGCATCGCCGCACTGACACCGACAAACAGCGGCAATACCAGCTGCGGTTCACCCAGCGCCCACGGCACTGCAATCGGCATCAGCAGACTGTTCGCCGCACCAAAGGTGGCAGAAGAGATGGCGGTTTGCGCAAGGTTCTGTACTTCGATGGAGCGATAACGACGGAACCATTGCAGAGGAATGCGCGCCAGTAGCATGGCAAACAGCGCACCGATAATAGAGGTATTGGGTGTCACCCCAATGGTGGTAATAAGCTGAACCCCGATGATGGCACCTGCTACAGACAGCAGAACCAGCATTAAGCCCACGCCGATACTTTTTATTGGATTATGTTGACGCATATTATCCCCGTATTTTCACCCTGTAGAAAACGCGTAATACGTTTTATGCCCGACACGCGGGACATCAACGCTTTTAATAAATCGTTCCCTGATTTTTGAAATAGGCAGGTCCGAAGACCTGCTATTTCCCTGGTGTGGCGCGAATAAACGCCTTTAAATCGAAAATAAGGTTATGCGCCGTATTTCTCGGCCATCAATGCAGCCGTTGCGCGCAGTTCGCTGAGCAGCGCCTCCGGATAACCCGGGGCCGCTTCTTGCGAGAGAAACGAGAGACACAGTGCGGCACTTTCGCCGCGATGTTTATTGGTGACCGCCACCGCCAGTGAGCTGATGCCTGGCAACGTCTCATTGCGTGCCAGTGCCCAGCCCTGCTGGCGAATCACCGCTAATTCTTTACAGAGTGCATCAATGTTCAGCGGCGAGTTTACGGATGCGGCTTGCCAGTCATCGGCAAAACGCGCACGCACTTCGTCATCACTCAACTGCGCCAGCAGCACGCGCCCGGTTGAAGTACCGGAAAGAGAAACGCGCGAACCTGGCGGTGTCACCAACTGGGTTAAAAAACGACCGTGATACATCCGCATCACCAGAACGTCCTGACCATCCAGTACTGAGATGTAGCCCATACAACCACTGCTGGCCGCCAACTGCGCCATGGGCGCGGAAGCGCTATCCACCAACGGCGTAGATAAGTAATGCCCGGCCACCGACAGCAGCACACGACCAATCTGGAAACAGCGACTATCGGGATCACGCTCAAGCAATCCTTCACTTTCCATGGTCGCCAGCAGGCGAGAAACGGTACTTTTCGGCAATCCCAACGCCTCAACCACCTCGGTGAATGTCAGGCCCGGATGGCCCTGCGTCACGCCAAAGCGCTGGAAAAGCTTAAGTACGGCAGCGGCGTTTTCGAGTGTGGTCATGATGTTGGTTTCACTATGTGGAACTGAGTTCCTATATCAATACAATGAAAGTAATTCGCTCTGCGGATCGGGTCAAGCGCAAATTTTGAACCGGCTATATTTGCGTCGATTTAGCGCAGCATAAAATACGGCGCAAGCTAAAAATAAAATGACGTTATCAGGCAAGATGGAATAAGAGCAGAAAAGGATGGCGGTTCTGGCGGGTGTAATGGCCATTTTATGGCAGTTGAAAATATCTGGTTAACCACGGAAGGTAATGAATGATTGACAGGCGTCCTTGCCCGCGAGCATTACTCTTTATCCGCGTCTTCGTAGCGGGCTTTGGCATCCTGCGCTTCGGCTTCCGTTTTATGCTCACTGATCAGTGTGTCGGGCTTCGGATGGTCAGCGCGTAACTCATACCATGTCACGGTATTACCTGCCGCGCCTTTCTCAACGGCAACGATGCGCGCTTCTCGCGGGTACGGTGGTTTAGTTGGCATAGATTTCCCTCTTATGTCTGGTTTCCACACAGACAGCGGCGATCCCCCTGTCTTAACCTGAGTATAGACAATGGCGGATCGCGAGAAAAAAGAGAGATAAATCTGAAGGGGTTAGCTGGCGCGGGCGAGCGAAAGGGATTGAAGAATTTGATCAACCACCTGTTCAGGCGCCTGCATGGCATTCACTTCGTGGTGTGCTGTCTGACGGTAAAGATGCGCGCGTTCACGCAGAATATCGCTCATCTCTTCGGCAATCGGACGACCGGTTAGCGTCGGGCGCTGTGCGGCTTCGGGCTGACGTTCAAGACGATCGGCCAGTACCGTTGACGGGGCATTCAACCAAATCACCTGCCCATGTTCGCGCATAAAGCGACGATTCACCTCAGCCAACACCATACCGCCGCCGGTGGCAATCACCGTTGCCGGCGCCGTGACCGCCCGCAGCGACTCGGTTTCGCGCGCACGGAAGCTGTCCCAGCCTTCAGCCGCGACGATTTCCGCCACGGTGCGTTGCGTCGTGAGCTGCAGGTTATGATCGGTATCGCTAAAGGCATAACCAAGCGCCTGAGATAGGGCCTGGCCGATAGTGGTTTTACCGCAACCGCGTGCGCCGATCAGATAGATGGGTAATGACATCCGGGCTCATCCTCCGCCGTATTTATGCCGCACGGGCAAGGTCATCAGGTCAATATTGCGTCGCATGATACCTGGATTTTATTTTATCAGCCACCCGCGAAGCACGATTTACGCGCATTTACGACCCTGAATTCACTATCAATTTGATTAATAACGATAAAATGATGCGCATTTCGTGCATCAACCTATTTGTAAGCACGGGCAACATTTCCTTACCAGGCCATTGATTTACTTTCTGTCACGTTGACCACATATAAGGAGGTACGAATCATTGGAGGTTCACACCATGCAGAATGAAGAACAACAGTTAATCGACAATCTCTTTAGCCGACTGAAACAGGCTGAAACCCAGAGCGGCCCGCGTGACGCCGGAGCCGAACAGCTGATTAAACAGCACTTGCAGAACCAGCCTGGTGCGCCTTATTACATGTCACAGGCAATTCTGATTCAGGAAGCAGCGCTGAAAAAACTCAACGCTCAGGTGGCCGATCTGGAGAATCGCCTGGCACAGGCTCAGCAACAACAGCAAGCACCGCAGCAGAGCAGCGGCGGTTTCCTGTCGAGTCTGTTTGGCGGCGGTTCTCGCCAGTCTGCACCACAGCAGCAACAGCCAGTGTGGAGCAGCGCGCCGCAGCAGCCTCAGCAACAATACGCGCAGCCTCAACAGCAATATGCGGCTCCGCCTGCGCGCGGCACGGGTTTCCTCGGGGGTGCATTACAGACAGCCGTCGGTGTGGCCGGGGGTGTGGTGATGGCCGATATGCTTACCAGCATGTTCCATCATTCTCAGCCGGAAGAGATTGTGAATATCATCAACGAACCGGCGCTGCCACAGGTGGATAACAGCCTCGATACCTTTAACGGTAATGACAGCAACAATGCCTTCCTGAACGACAACGCCAGCTGGGATAACAACAGCTTTGCGGATAACAACGATTTCAGCGACTTTGGTGGCGGCGACTACGACGACGATGACAGCTTCGTCTGATTAGCGCTGGCGTAACCACTTATCCAATTCGTTAGCAAACAGCTGGCGGTCACGTTGGTTTAGCGCCGACGGGCCGCCACTTTGCACGCCACTCGCTCGCAGGGTTTCCATAAAGTCACGCATGGTCAGACGCTGACGAATGGTATCCGGTGAGTAGCGCTCGCCACGCGGATTCAACGCCGCAGCGCCCTTCTCCAGCACTTCTGCCGCTAAAGGAATATCCCCGGTGATCACCAGCTCGCCCGGCTGCACACGCTTCACGATCTCGTTGTCAGCGACATCAAACCCCGCCGCGACCTGCAGCGTTTTCAGCCACGGTGATGGCGGTACGCGCAGCGGCTGATTCGCCACGAAAGTCACGGTGATTTTGGCGCGTTCGGCGGCACGATACAGCACTTCTTTGATGACATTGGGGCAGGCATCGGCATCAACCCAAATCGACATGTGTTTTCCTTTTTCCTACAGAATTGCAGGCGATCTTGCCCGCTTGCGGCAGAATGGCAAATATTTTTACGCGGCTTGTTATTCAGCACAGCTGTCGTAAGCTAACTCGCACGAGAAAATGAACACTTAAAGGATAGAGCGATGCTGGAGAAGAAAATCGGGTTTATCGGCTGCGGCAATATGGCGAAAGCCATTATCAGCGGACTGGTCAACAGCGGGCTGATCGCCCCGGCCAACATCTGGGTCTGCGACCGCAAACCGGCCACCAATCAGGCGATGGCAGAACAATATGGCGTGACGGCGGCAGAGAGCCCGGAAAGTCTGGCACGTGAAGTCGATATCCTGTTTGGTGCCGTGAAACCGAATGTGATTCTCAAGGTGCTGAAAGATCTCGCGGGCCAATTGAAGAAAGATTCGCTGGTGGTGTCGATTGCTGCAGGCGTTACCCTTGATTCGCTGGCCGCCGTGCTCGGGCACGACCGCAAAATCATCCGCGTCATGCCGAATACGCCGTCGCTGGTGAACGAAGGTATGACTTCAATCACGCCTAACGTGCTGGTGGAACCGCATGAAGTCGATGAAGTGGTCGGCATTTTCGAGAGCTTCGGCAAAGCCGCGGTGGTGAATGAATATCTGATTCATGCCGTGGTCGGCGTGAGCGGATCAGCACCCGCTTATGTGTTTATGTTTATTGAAGCGATGGCGGATGCCGCGGTGCTGGGCGGTATGCCGCGTGCGCAGGCTTATCAGTTTGCTGCACAGGCGGTCAAAGGCTCGGCGCAGATGGTACTGGAAACTGGCAAACACCCAGGCGAATTAAAAGATATGGTGTGCTCACCTGGCGGCACCACCATCGAAGCGGTGAAAGTGCTGGAGGAGAAAGGCTTCCGCGCGGCGGTGATCAACGCGATGCAGCAGTGCATGGCTAAGTCCGAAGCATTAAGTAAACAGTAACCGTTCCGAATTAATCAGGTGCGCATCCTGCGCACCTGAATCCGGCCAATGGCGTGTTACCCCTTTATGCACCCTGTCCCTGATACGCTTCAAACAATGCCAGCCCTTGCGACAGCGTCATGGGTTGCTGCATCGTTTCCACCAGCGCCGCCGTCAGCGTATACATCCCTGCTGAACACACCGCCGCGATGATGCCCTGACGACAGTAAAAGGCGATAAATTTTTTGTCCTGAAGCGATCCCAGCAGACGGTAGTCGTCCCACTCTTCGGCATGGCCCAGATATTCGTAGCGCGTGCCATAATGCGCGGTCCAGAAAAACGGCACGCGATCGTACATCACCCCTTTGCCCAACATATTGAGTGCCGCGATACGTCCCTGCTGATGTGCCACACGATAGTGCTCAATGCGCTGCGGGCCACGCGGCGTAAGATAACTGGCGATATCGCCCGCGACCCAGATATTTTCAGCAACGCGTAGCTGCCCATCCGCGAGCAAGCTGCCATCGTCCTGCAGTGGCAAATCGTGGATAAAATTCGTCGCCGGTTTCACGCCGGTGGCAAACAGCACCTGACTTGCTGGCACTGATTTGCCCCCTTTCAGGCGCACCGCACGCACCTGCTCATCCCCTTCCAGCGCTTCCGGCTCCCCCTCAACAAATTTCACCCCATTGCTGCGATGCAGTTCGTAAAAATGGCGTCCAATCTCTTCACCAAACTGCTTTGCAAACGGCAGCGGATGACGGGCAATGACCGTGACATCCACATCCCGATTGCGCAGTGCACCCGCCATCTCCATACCAATAAAACTATTGCCGATTATCACCAACTGTTGTGTCTCATCCACCTGTTTGAGCAGTTCATCGGCCTGATTCAGCGAACGTAGCAGATGCACACCCTGCAAATCCTTACCGGGGATAGCGAGAGGTTGAGGAGTGCCGCCGCTGGCTATTAATAGCTGATCAAATTTCACTTTCTGACCATCAGCAAGCATCAACGTCTGATCCTGCGCTTTGAGCTGCGCGACCTCGCCCTGAATGCGCTGAAGCGAGCCCAGTAAATCCGGCTTTAGGAGTTTGGGCACATCTTCAATCGCCATTTTTCCCGAAGGCACAAATTTGCTCAGCGCGGTGCGGTCGTAAGGGGCGGCGGATTCGCGCTCTACTAAAACAATGTGCCCGCTAAAGCCTTCATCGCGTAGCGTCCAGATCGCCGCACTGCCTGCAGCTCCAGAACCTAAAATCACGCACACCGGTGATTCGCCCTGAGCCGCAGGCGCACTGGCAGGCGACATCGCCTGCGGATTGACCAGCACCTTGCCCTGTTCAACACGTACCGGGTAGCGTTTGAGATTAGCCAATGCCAGCGGCTCACACATTTTGCCATCGCGCAGTTGAAATACCGCCTTGTGCCACGGACACACCAGCTTATCGCCGCAGATTGCGCCCTGCTCTAACGGTGCTCCCGCATGCGGGCACTTTGCCTGCAACGCCTGCACCCGTTCGCCATCGCGAACCAGCACTATTTCGACATCACCCACGGTGAATTTGGTCGGTTTGCGCTGCGTCAGCGACTTGAGTTCCACGACAGATTGATAGCTCACGATTAGCCTCCTGCGTTGTTATTGGATTTACGACATTAAATCCCTACAAACAGTAAGCCTGGCAAAGCAGGAGGATTTCGCTGGAAAAACAAAGCGTAGCGGCGAATAAGCCATGACTTATCACGCCGTTAGCGAGGAAAATAAAATTGCGCTTCAGGCTGATGCGGCTTGCCACACCTTTTTGCCCTGTTTGATGCACGCCACTAACGCCACGCTGTTATCTGGCTGAGGCTTCAGTACCAGCAGATCCGCTGGTGCGCCGATTGCCAACCCATGCTGCTGTGGCAAATCTAGCTGCCGTGCCGGGCGAATCGATGCCATCTCAAGCGCCTGCTGCAAAGTGGCTAATTTTTGCCGCAGCAGAAAATTGACGCCATCCAGCAGACCCCGCGCCGACCCAGCCAGCAATTGTGGCGCATCCGCCATGCTTAGCCGCCCTTCTGCACTCAACTGTACGCGTCCGCCTATCGCCGAATCGTAGATGCCCGGCGGCTGCCCAGCGAAACAGGTCACATCACTGACCAGTAAAGCCTGCTCGCCTTTTGCCCGTAAAAAGACTTTCAACACCTCGGCGGGTAAATGGTCACCATCGGCAATCAGCGTGGCCGCCAGCGCATCTTCTGCAAGCTGCTGCCAGATGTAATTGGGATGGCGCGGCAGTTGCAGGTGCGCGCCATTGCCCAGATGGGTAGAGAGCGAGGCGCCTGCCAGCACCGCATCATGAATCTGCGCGGCAGAGGCTGAAGTGTGTCCTATGGCGACCCGCACCTGCTGTGCCACGCAATGCCGAATGAGATCGCGGCTTTGCGGCCATTCCGGCGAGAGCGTCAGTAAACGAATGCCCTGCTGAGCGGCTCGTTGCCAGCAATCAAACAAGGCGATATCCGGCGCAGAGATCGCCTCGCGTGGATGCGCACCACGCGGCCCATCTTCCGGTGACAAAAACGGCCCTTCCAGATGAAAACCCGGTACCGCCAGCGCAACGTCAGAATAGTGCTCACTGGCGCTAGCTAATCGCTGTAGCGCTTGCGTGATCTCATCTGCTTGTGCGGTGATCACCGTTGGCATAAAGCTGGTGACGCCTTGCTGCCACAAGGCGCGCGTGGCATGCAGCACATCCTGTTCGCTAAAAGGAAAGTGATTAAAATCTACCCCCTGATAGCCATTCACTTGCAGATCCACCAGACCCGGCGCCAGAATCAGATCGTTGTCGGACTCTGACAGCGATCGCACCTCTGCCAACGTGCCTTCACGCAGATAGAGTTCAATCGGCTCCAGCGTGCGGTAATCGCGACCGCGTAATAGGGTTTCAGTCAAAGACCACCTCCGCGCAGGCATCGGCGTCGATATACAATGTGCAATTGGGATGCTGGCGCAATTGCGTTGCCGGGCAAGCCGTGGAAATTGCATCCTGAAGTGTGGCCTGCACCGCAGCGCGTTTGGTCGCGCCCGGCACCATGCAGAACAGCCTGGTGCCACGCATCAAAGCGGGAATCGTCAGGGTCACCGCGTGCGTCGGCACCTGCTCGAGTGTGGTGAAACAGCCGTCGTTGACCTGCTGCTGACGGCAGGCGAGATCCAGTTGCACTGTCTTGACGCTAAGCGGATCGCTGAAATCCGCCATCGGCGGATCGTTAAAGGCCAGATGGCCATTTTCACCAATGCCCAGACAGACCACATCGATCGCCGCCGCCTCCAGTTTGCGCGCGTAGGCGCGACAAATTTCCGCCGGATCGCCACTCGAAGGGATGAGATGCACTTCGCCGGGTTGAACCTGGTCAAACAGATGCTCACGCAGAAAATGACTGAATCGCTGCGGCGCCCCCTCATCCAGCCCAATGTATTCATCCATATGAAACGCGTGAATGCGCTGCCAGTCGAGATGGGGTGCGGCAACCAGTGCAGCGAGAAACTCACGTTGTGAAGGCGCGGCAGCAAAAACCATCCGCACCACCGCCTGCTGTTGCAGTAATTGTTGCAGATGCGCGATGCAATCCTGTGCCGCTGCGGCGCCTAATGCATCACGATGGGCGAAGCGTTTGACCCATAAGCGGTCGCGCTTTCCCTGTTGTAAAAGCGTCATTCCTATCCCTCCTGAGAAGCGTTGTGACTCTGCGGCCAGCGCGAACTGGCAGTCGTATTCTGATCCTGATTGAGCGCTGTGAGCAGCGCGTCAACTTCCGGACGGATCGGCGCACGACGCAGCCATCCCATAACAACAAACAGCACCAGTGATGACATGACGGGTGCGGCCACCTGAGTGGCGGTGCTGACATCGGTGAAGATAAACTTCACGCAGAAAAAGGTGCCCACGCCTACCGCCCAGCTCACCAGCGCGGCGGCACTGCCGCTACGGCGAAATGCGGGCAGTAAGCCTAAAAGCATCGGAATTGAAATGGGCCCCACCAATCCGCCGAACCAGATAATCAGCAGAGACAGCACACCGCCGAAACGGCTGGCATTCATGGCGATAATCAACGTGGTGATGATGAAGAGAAAAGCCGTCAAACGCGCCACTAACAGCGAGCTTTTACCACGCTGAAAACGTCGCGGCAGCATGCCGGGAAGAATGTCACGCGTCACCACTGCCGTGATGGCATTGGCATCTGATGAGGTCATCGATAGCGTATGAGTGAACATCGCCACCAGCACTAATCCGATTAACCCATTCGGCAGCAGTTCCATGGCCATCACAGAGTAAGAACGTGAGGGATCGCTGAGATGAGGAAACAACAGCGGTGCAGCCCACATCGGCCAGAACAGAATCAGTGGCCAGATCAGGTAGAGTGCGGCCGAGAGCAACGCGGCTTTACGTGCATCGCGGCCCGCCGGTGCGGCGATAAAGCGCTGGGCCAGATTCCAGGTACCACCGTTGTAGCTCAGGGTGTAAATCACAAAGTAGGCCAGAATAAAGCCGAGTGTGTACGGCTCCTGAACGATGTCGGTGTGCGTCGCGGGCAAGTGCTGCCAGATGGTAAACAGCTCGCCGAAACCACCAAGATGCATCGCCACAGCCACCACCATGACAATCGCGGCGACAAACTGCACCACAAACTGGCCGAAGTCATTACAGGCATCGGCCCATAAACCGCCCATCACCGTATAGAACAGGCTCAGCGCACCGGAGATGCAAATGCCTATCAACGGATCTAATCCGGTAAAGACGTTGATGATCACGGCGATGGCGGCCCATTTAGCGCCGACGTCGAAGGTTTTCAGCAGCACCCCACTCCACGCCAGCACCATCTGCGTTGGCAGGTTATAGCGCGTAGCGAGGTACTCCATCGGCGATTCGATATTCATATGAATCCGCAGCCGGGCCCAGCGTGGCGCAAAGAGGCGCGATCCGATTAATACCGCAATCGAGATGGGAAACGCCCACCAGAAATAGATGGTGATGCCCATGTTGTAAGCCACTGCGGCATAGGCCACGAACACGGCCGCACTGTAGCCGGACATATGATGCGAGACGCCGGATAGCCACCAGGGCATTTTCCCACCTGCCGCGAAGAAATCACGCGTGCTGCCTACTTTACGCATCGCCCAGAGCGTAATGGCCACTATCATCAACGCATAGAGCGCCATTACCGCATAATCAAGCACATTCATAAGAGTCTCCACAGGTCAAAGCTGCCCGACGAAGGAACCGGCCTCGAGGGGAAGAATAGGTTATTTTTTAATTAGTCCTTATTTAGGATTAATAAATCCTGCCACCTTTGCCGCACTTAAAATGTGATGACGATCCGGCTATTACTTTTTCTTCTGAACAGAAAGAGAGGTGCAATAAAAAGGGCTCATACCAAGTATGAACCCTTAAATCAGGGGTAATTCGATTAGGCTTTTTTCAGGCAGGAACTCATAAAAGTCTTACGCGCATCGCCGCTGAGTTTTTTATCAGCCGCGTCAGTATTACAGGTTTTCATCTTCATTTGCTGCGGCGTCATGCTGCCCATCTTGCTGTCTTTTTTTAGACAGTCGCTCATGAAGGATTTACGCGCGTCCCCTTTTAAATCCTGCGAGGAAGCGTGTTGGTTACACATGGTCATTTTATTTTGTTGGGCGGTTTTCTCTGCTGCCCCCGCACTGCCCGCCAACAGCAGGCCTGCTGCTATCATTGCCAAAAGACACGATTTCATTGCCGGAATCTCCATAGAATTATTGCCTTTTAATCATGGCAGGAAATAAGCAATGCAGAAAAAATATATTCTCTCGTCCAGAGCTTACTGCGAGCACGCTAACAGCAAAATCGGTTCTTCAGCGTGACGTGACGCTTACACGCGGGGATGATTCAGCAGCTTTTCAACGTAGTTACGCAGCAGAGTGGTATCAGGGGTTTCTGCCGCTGGGGCAAGTGGAGGCATCGCGGTGGCGATACCGGCCGCAATCTCGTTGAATTGTTCAGGTTCCAGCTTACGCAGCATGGCCGTCAGCACAATTTCTAATGCCTCAACCTGGACCACTAATTCTTTGGACTCTTCTTCTTTCTCAGCCAGTTTTAGCAGGAGTTCCGCAATCAGGTTTTTCATGCGACGGGCTCAATAAGAGATGGAAAACAGACGTTAGCATTGAGGGAGCGAAAACAACAGGGGTTTGTGGCAGTTTGCCCAAAATTTAGAATAAGCGCAGCGTTAAAAAAGAAACGGAATTTCAATATGTAACGGCGAAACGTTTCACTTCATAGATAGGGCTTTTTCGAAACGTTTCGCGCGTCGTCATGCATTACCGTCTGGCGCTAATTAATGGGGTCCCATAAAGCCACGACCTGGACCGCCACCGCCGCCAGGACCACCCCAACCGCCTCCGCCACCCGGCGGTGGGAAGATACAACCGCTCAACGCGGTCACCAATGCCACAACGGCAGCGAGTTTAATAATACGGACCATAATTACCTCAGAATGGTGAAATCGGGCTGAGTGTATGAGGCGGCAACGGGCGCGACAATACAGAATTCTCTGCAACCCGGCGCTATTCATCTCTGCTCACCATGCTTAACAAATTACTGGCACTACGCCCGCGAAAAAACCACAGAGGCATCATCATATTGACGAAAATTTCAACCATTGCGGGCGGTCGATCACTTTACACGCCGCGCGAAATGACGCAATGTGAGCGCATTACAATCAATGAGATCTTACCATGACCCTGCCCACCCATTCTCTCAGTGATATCCTGGCGCGTCGCGACTGGGAAAATCCGGTGATCACCAGCCTGAATCGTCTGGATGCTCATCCGCCGTTTTCCAGCTGGCGCGATGAAGTCAGTGCACGTGATGACGCCCCCTCGCCTTCGCGTCAGTTATTAAACGGTCAGTGGACTTTCAGCTATTTCCCTCAACCCGAAGCGGTGCCACAAAGTTGGTTACTGCAGGATCTGCCCGGCGCGCACGCACTTCCCGTACCCGCTAACTGGCAACTGCATGGCTTCGATGCGCCAATCTACACCAACGTGCAATATCCCATCCCCGTCAATCCGCCTTGGGTACCTAAAGAGAATCCCACTGGATGTTACTCGCTCACATTCAATGTTAATGACAGTTGGCTGACGCAAGGACAAACGCGCATTGTGTTTGATGGTGTCAACTCCGCCTTCTTCTTGTGGTGCAACGGGCAGTGGATAGGCTATTCCCAGGACAGCCGCCTGCCGGCTGAGTTTGATCTGAGTCAGTCATTGCAGCGCGGCCAGAACCGACTGGCAGTGATGGTGTTGCGCTGGAGCGATGGCAGCTATTTAGAAGATCAGGATATGTGGCGCATGAGCGGGATTTTCCGCGACGTCACCCTGCTCCATAAGCCATCAACCCAACTGGCCGACGTGCAAATCGAAACGGCGCTGAGCCCGGAATATATCCGTGGCGATCTGCGCGTGAGTGTCAAAATTAACGCCGGTGAACGGCCGCTTAATCAGTGCCGTCTGCGCGTGAGCCTGTGGCAAGACGAAACCTGCATCGGCAGCGAAGAGCAAGCACCGGGCAGTGCGGTCATTGACGAGCGTGGACATTACCCAGAGCGTGCGCTGCTGGTGCTGCCGATAAAAAATCCGCTGCTGTGGAGCGCGGAAACGCCCCACCTTTATCGTGCCGTGGTGACACTGCTGGATGACAACGGTCAGGTGATTGAAGCGGAAGCTTACGATGTGGGCTTCCGGCGCGTCAGCATTGAAAACGGCCAGCTGTGCGTTAACGGTAAAGCGCTGCTGATTCGCGGTGTCAATCGCCATGAACACCATCCGGAAAATGGACAAGTGGTGGATGAAGCCAGCATGCGGCGCGATATTGAATTGATGAAGCGTCACAACTTCAACGCCGTTCGCTGTGCGCATTATCCCAACCATCCGCTGTGGTATCGCCTGTGCGATGAATATGGCTTATATGTCGTCGATGAGGCCAATATTGAAACCCACGGCATGCAGCCAATGAACCGTTTATCGGCCGATCCACGCTGGTTCGCCGCTTACAGCGAACGTGTGACGCGCATGGTACAGCGCGATCGCAACCACGCCTGCATCATCATCTGGTCACTGGGCAATGAGTCCGGCCACGGCAGTACGCACGATGCACTCTACCAGTGGGTGAAAAGCAGCGACCCGACGCGTCCGGTGCAATACGAAGGCGGAGGTGCCAATACCGCCGCCACCGATATTGTCTGCCCGATGTATGCGCGCGTCGATCAGGATCAGCCCTTCCCAGCCGTGCCGAAATGGTCGCTGAAAAAATGGATTGGCCTGCCGGGTGAAACGCGTCCGTTAATCTTGTGCGAGTATGCGCATGCCATGGGCAATAGCTTCGGAGGCTTCGCCAAATACTGGCAGGCTTTCCGCCAGTTCCCGCGCCTTCAGGGCGGCTTTGTCTGGGATTGGGTCGATCAAAGCCTGACGCGTTATGACGAGCATGGCCAGCCATGGCAAGCCTACGGCGGCGATTTTGGTGATAAGCCTAACGACCGCCAGTTTTGCATGAACGGCCTGGTGTTTGCCGATCGCACCCCGCATCCTGCTCTGTTTGAAGCACAGCGTGCACAGCAGTTCTTCCAATTCCAGCGCGATGCCAATAACGCCTGGCGTTTCACCCTCTCCAGCGAGTATCTGTTCCGCAGCAGCGATAATGAAGTGCTGCGCTGGTCGATCGAACAGGATGGCGTATCACTCGCGCGGGGCGAGCTGCCGCTGCATCTTGCCGCGCAGGGCAGCCAGGTGATTGATATCCCTGCGGCTGAACATTTACAGGGAAATGCATGGCTGAATCTGGCGGTGCATCAGATCGCGGCCACCGCATGGTCGGAAGCCGATGCTTGCGTGGCCTGGGATCAATGGCCGCTGCCCGCTGCGTTAATGCCACGGGTGATTGATGCCACGCCAACCGCGCCAGAACTGATTGCCAATCACGATCTGGTTGCTGTGCAATTGCCGCAACAGCGTTGGCACTTCTCGCGCCGCAGTGGGGAATTGGTGCAGTGGTTTGTTAACGATGAAGAGACGATGCTGACGTCATTGCAGGAGTGCTTCGTACGCGCGCCGATTGATAACGATATCGGCACCAGTGAAGCCGCCAATGTCGATCCCAATGCCTGGGTAGAGCGCTGGAAACACGCGGGCTATAACCAGCTGGAAGCGGTGCTGCTGGATATGCAGGTCGATAGTCTGAAACACAGCGTGCTGATTGATACCTGGCATCAGTGGCAGGCCAATGGGCAGGTGATCTTTACCAGCCACAAGCGTTATCAGATCGGTGGCAACGGTGAGTTTAGCATCAGTGTCGAGGTGCAACAGGCGCCGGGCTTGCCTGCTCCCGCGCGCATCGGGTTACGTTGTCAGTTGAGGAACGCACCGCAGAACGTGTGCTGGCTCGGCCTGGGTCCGCACGAAAACTATCCGGATCGTCAACTGGCGGCGCAGTTTTCGCACTGGCAGCAGCCGCTGGCTGCGCTGAGTACCGCCTATGTGTTCCCGGGTGAGAACGGATTGCGCTGCGGCACGCGCCAGCTTGATACCGGCAGCTGGCAGGCGAGCGGCGATTTTGCTTTCTCGCTCAGCCGCTACAGCCTGGAGCAGTTGCGGGATACTTCGCATCGCCATCTGTTGCGGGAAGAGGAAGGCTGTTGGCTGCACCTTGATGGCTTCCATATGGGCGTGGGCGGTGACGACTCATGGAGCCCCAGCGTCAGCCCGGAGTTTTTGCTTTCTCAGCAGCAGTGGCACTACGCGATGACGCTGCGCCAGTAGTATTCTTCGCCGCCTCACCTTGTTGGCTCAGCGGAGGAGTCAGCTCGGTTTTCGGGCGGCGATAGAAGCGGCGCAGAAGCAGGACATTCAACAGCACCACCACGGCGGTCGCGAAGAAGACCCAGCGATAGCCGGTCGCAGCAGACACCGCCGCACCCAATAGCGGGCCGGCCACGTTACCGAGATACATAAAGGATTGGTTGTAGCCAAAGATGCGTCCGGTGACATTATCGCGCGAGTGGCGTACCAGCAGCGTTTGTACTGCGGGCATCATCGCGCCATCGGCAAAGCCCAGCAGGAAACGCAGCACGCCTAACTGGGTGGCGCTGGTAACGAATGACATCGCCATCAGCAACACCAGAGAAAACAGCATGGTGCCCATCAGAATGCGCTGCGTGCCGATGCGATCGCCCAGCTTACCCAAACGAGGGGCGGAGATCAGCGCCGAAACGCCCGGCAGTGCAGCAATCACACCACTGAGGAAGGCCAGATTCTGCGCATCGGGTGCCAGCTCGCGCACGAACAGCGTCAGGATCGGGTTTACCGAGCCATTACACATCTGGATCACCATGGTGGTGACGAACAGACACATCATCAGACGAGGATTGTCGAGGCTGCGGAACACGTCACGTCCGCTCATTTTGTCCTGCTTGCTCACTGGCGTGTAGCCGGTCTCTTTGATCAGGAACAACGTGACAAGGAAGCTCACCATCAACAGCACCGCTGTGACAATAAACACCATGCGCAGTCCCAGCCAGTCAGCCAGCAGCCCGCCGATCATCGGCCCCAGAATCACGCCGCCAATTTGCCCGGTGGAGACACAGCTCAATGCCCAGCCGCTGCGCTCACGCGGAACCTGAGCGGCCACCAGCGCCATCGCATTAGGAATATAACCGGATGTCAGGCCCATGAGCGCACGCAGCAGCAGCAGCTGCCATGCTTCGGTCACAAAGGCCTGCAGCAGAATCACCGCGCCCATACCAAAGGATGCGCGTAACAGCATCAGCTTGCGCCCTTTACGGTCAGCCAGACTGCCCCACAGCGGCGCCACCGCAGCAGAGACGATGAAGGTGATACTGAAGGTGAGACCCGACCAGACGCTCAGTGCATTGGCGCCATGGATGCCGAGTTCCTCAACGTAAAGCGGCAGGAAGGGAATAATCTGGCTGATGGCTAATCCAGTGAAAAAGCAGCCAAACCAGACCGATATCAGATTGACCTTCCAGGACTCGATGGAGCGTAGCATGGGCGTGTACATCAGAAAAAATGAAATGAGGGTTCAGTCTAACAACCTCATAACATCGCTGGACGGCAAAACATGGCATCGGATTAAAAACGCAGTTTTCCGCTGCCGTGCGTGATTCTGCTCACAGCAAATAGTGTAAGGGGCACGATTTGTAGTGTCTTTATGTGCTGAAACAAACAACTCAGCAAGATAAGCGCATCGCGACAGAGAGCAAACGTGAAAAAATATGTCTATTCATTACTGACAATATTAGACGCCGCATCTATGTTTAAAAAATCACCGGCCATCGCTGGCGAGGCGCTGCCCGTTCTGGACAGTTCCCATGCTTAACACATATTTCCCAATGCTGCCAATAAACGGCGGTGGGCATCGTTGTCTCTGCGGAGGTCAGCCATGAGAACACATCCTAACAGCGCCAGTCGGGCGATTACCGACTACTTCAACAGTCCTGCCTGGCATGCGCCGCACGAGAGCGATCTGCTGGCAGCGATCATGCGCGAATTGATGGATGATGGTCAGCCCGCGACCAGCAAAGCGATCATTGCGCGGGTGATTGCGAAACTGGAATTTGAAGGAGATGAGCAGCAGCTACAAAGCTACCGTAATTTGCTGGCGCAGCTGCTGGAAGACAGACAACAAAAGCCGTAATGTGCCGTCATTCAGCCGCCTGCCAAATCACCTTGTGTGCAGGCGGATCCTAAGACATCAGCGTTCAACGGCTTCCAGACCCGCCGCTTGCAGGCGCGCCTCATCGCGTTTTACTTCACGACACGCAGATGATCGGCTTCGCTGACCACCGCCTTACCGCTCGCACGATGATACAGACACAGCTCATGCCCGAGCTGGTTTTTCATGTGCTTCTGTGGATAACGCCCTTCCAGCAGTACCGCATCGTAACCGACGCTATCGTCATACTGAATCGGTTTCCCCACCACCTTCACTCCTTTCAGGCCGCTGGCTTTCAGACAAGCTTGCTGCCGGCTTTGCGTGTTTTGTTGCCAGGCGGCTTCGCTCGAGGCGTGCGCCAGTGGGCTTAATAACAGGGTGATTAGCAGGATTTTACCGGTGTGTCTCATCGTCGCTCCTCAATTAATCCAGTACGGATTAATAGATAAAAAAATTCCCGCCGAGGCGGGAAGAAACAAGACGAGCATTGCATATTCCAGAGTGACGAGGAAATCTCCGTAATGCGCAGCTATCCTCGCCCGGCGCCATGACAGCCCGATGACAATGCGATGTCCGTTTGAATTTACCCGCAATAAACCCGCGAAATTTTACCGCTTTGGTCGGCGGTAAAGTTCAGGCGGCGCAGATTGAAGTCCATGGTGACGGCACCGTTCCACGGAATGGCGCGCACTGGCACCGCAAAGCGTTGGGTATCAAGGCTACTCAGTGGCTGGCCGATATAATTCTGATATTGCGATGCGCCACACTGATCGGTTTCGGGATCGTGGCTGACGGCAGCGGTGCTGTCCGGTTTGCTGGCGGACTGACAGGCGGTTAAGGCAAAAAAGGCCGTAGCCAGTAACGCTTTTCCATAATGGGTCACAAGTTTCTCCTCCTGGATAGTAAACGAACCGTTCCCGAGAGTAACAAAGCAAGCCCTTATTGTGAAAACAATGACAGAGGATGAGTCGAATAATTGTGCTCTAACGCGCGATCTTCCTCTCAATTTCCAGGATTAATCGCACGCCCAGTCTAAAAATTACGCACTCAGTCACTATAATTAACTAAGAATTATCTGAGGAGACGATGATGGAACTTGCCATTTTTATCGGCTTTGCCATCCTGATGACCGTGGTTGCGGTGCGGGTGCGTTAAGCCCTGATGAGATGGGCGGCTAAACCGCCGCCATAACCGAGAAGCCGCACTTATTGAGCGGCTTCTTTTTCATTCTGCAAGCGCACTTTAAACGCCGCAAGTGGCATTGGCTTGCCGAGAAAATAGCCCTGTCCCTCTTCACAAGAAAGCGCCTTAAGCTCATTGAGCTGCGCTTCGGTTTCAATCCCTTCTGCCGTGATGGTGAGTGCAAATGCCCGCGCTAATCCGACAATCCCCGCCACCACTGATTGCGCCTGCCTGGATTCCGGGAACTCTTTCATCCATGATCGATCGATTTTCAAGCCATTGAACGGGAAGGTTTTGAGATAGCCTAAGGCAGCATAGCCAGTACCAAAATCATCCACCGTCAGCCGCACACCCAGCGCACGCAACCCCTGCATGATTTCCAGCGCACGATCGGGATGCTCGAAGGTCACGTTTTCAGTGATCTCCAGTTCCAGCCGTGTGGCCGGTAAACCGCTAACCGCCAGCGCGTGTGCGACACGATCCACCAGATCGCTGTTACGGAATTCCACCGGAGAAATGTTCACGGATACGTAGCGCTGGTCGCCCCAATCGCTGGCATCATGGCAGGCGCGCATGAGCACCCAGTCACTGATGGCAGCGATCAGTCCATTCTCTTCCGCCAGCGGAATAAAGCGATCAGGGGTAATCCATTGATCCTCAGCCACTTGCCAGCGAATCAGTGCTTCCGCGCCGGCAAGCAGTCCACTTTGCAGCTGGTAACGCGGCTGATAGTGCAGTGAAAACGTGTTGTTGCGCAGCGCCTCTTCAATCGCCTGCACCATATCGCGTTTCGATTGAATATGGTTGGCCATATCGTTGGAGTACCACACCCAGCGATCGCGTCCAGCCGTGCGTGCCTGACCGAGTGCAATGTCCGCCAGTCGCAGCAAGGCTTCCGGCTGGCTGGCATCCTGCGGTGCGCTGACAATCCCCATGCTGGCGGTCAGGCTCAGTTGGTGCGAGCCGGTGATAATGGGCTGATGGACGGCGCGTTGCAGCGCACGGCAACGATACTCCAGACCGGCACGCGAGCTTTCGCGCAGCAGCAGAATAAACTCATCCCCGCCCAACCGTGCCGCCAGCTCATCAGGACCAATCAGATTTTTCAGCCGCTGAGAGATCTCATTCAGCACCACATCGCCCACCGCGTGGCCCCACGAATCGTTGATCGGTTTGAACTGATCCAGATCGAAGCTGATGACAAACAGCGGTGTCGCTTGCGTGGCGTGTTCCAGATGCGTGGTCAGAAATTCCTGCAGTTGCATGCGGTTGGCGAGGCCAGTGAGCAGATCGTGGCGTGACAGGAACTGGATGCGTGCTTCCGCATCCACTTCATGGGTGATATCAGACACTGCACCGCGAAAGCCGGTACGCAAGCCGTTGCGGCGAATGGTCTTCGCCATCAGTTCACCGATACGACGCTCACCATTGGCGGCCATAAATTGGCAGCGCAGCGGCACATGCTGCACTTCATCGCCCTGACGCAGCAGCCAGGCCACCAGCGAATGGCTGGGATGGCTTAGAAGCTGATCCAGCGGGCGTCCAATCCAGCTTTTGATATCGTGTCCGGTGACTGCCGCAAAGCGCGAGGAGAGATAGCAAAGGCGACCCTGATCGTCGACTTCCCAAATCCAGTCCGAGGCGGCTTCTGCCAGATCGCGAAAACGCTCTTCACTGTTGGCCAGCTCACGCTGGCTGATGGCTAGCATTTCAAAGCGACGATCGGAAATGACCGCATTATGCAGTGCATGGCGCACCACCCGGCGTGTCACCAGCGCAACCGCCAGCGCCGTAAACAGCAAAAGCGGCATCATCAGCCAGATCACGCCAAAACCGGGATTTTTGGCCTGCCAGCGCAACACCAACGGTTCCCCCTGGATCACCGGCTCAACCAGCCGCGGTTCATACAACGCATCGTTTAAGCCATTGGCAATTCGTGGGGCAATCACGTTAAGCGACTTGCCAAGTGCCTGCATTTTTTCCGGTGTCATGATTTTCACGAAAACCATCACCGAAGGCGGGCCAGGGATAGTGGGGAGATTGGGCACCTTTCCTGGGGTGATCGGCGCAGCCACCACCAATGCCGGCTGCTGATTAATCATCGCATTGCGCGTGATGCCCTCCTCAGCCTGGTGACGTGCGGCGGCCAGTAACAATGCGCTTTGCCCGCCTAACCAACTCTCCAGCGAAGCCTCTGACAATTTGCCATCCACCACCGCATAGCGCGTTTTGCCTGCACCATCGATCACAAACACGCCGTCGTAGTGATACTCCTTGTACAGACCCGGCCCTAAGTTCTCCTCGTCCCACGCCCAGACTTTATTCACCGTCAGGTGCAAATTTTTCCAGCCTTCGCCCCAGTTCGCGTAATCACGCACATCAATAATCATATTTTGCTGCTGCTGCTGCCAGGCCTGGCGCATCAGGTTGACATCCTGCTGGATCGAGTCGCTGTTTTGTCGGTGGGCTATCACCAGCACCATCACGACTGAAAGCAGCAGCACGCCAAACAGCAGCGACGTCAAGGTGCGCAAACTGCGTCGCGTCACCCGAACGGTGTGCGCTTCCATATTAGCCCTGGCAGGCAAGGTCGCGTGCCGGTGATACTCAGAATTCATGCAATATGCTCGCAAAACAGAGGCAGCAAAAGAGAAGACAGGGTGCGCGTTCAAGACGCCTCTGTCCTGTAATGGTTTTTTCGGTTATCGGCGCAGGCCGCCGCAGATTTAGTCCTCGCGGCGGAATTTTTGAGCAGTGCGATTCTGTGTGGGGCCATCTCGACAGCAATGATCGCCATTGCTACTATGCGTTTTCCTCTGCCCATTGAGCTGACTATGGACACCCAATCCGACAAAGTGACGCTGACGCTGTTCTATGCCGCGAGCTTTGTGGTGTATTACGTCGTGACCATGCTGATTACGCTGTTTCCCAACTACGGGGCGCTGCGTAATAACGGTTTACTGGTGCCTGTGCTCTGCTTGTTCGAATTCGCGGTCATTTATCCGCTGTATCGTTTTTACTGCCAACGCCGCACTGACATTCCGCTGGGATATCTCCGCCCTGGTCAGGCGTTACTGTTTGTGGGTGCGCTGGTGGCACTGATGGTGGCGCAAACGCAATTCCTGCAACCGGAAGGCTGGTTGATTGCCCAGAGCCAACAGGGTCGCAGTTCGATGTTGATCCTGCTGCTAACCGCCGTGCTGCTGGCGCCAGTGTTTGAAGAGGTGTTGTTCCGCGGTTTTCTGTTACAGGGGTTTCTGTTGTGGGCGCCGAAGAGTCGCTTCGCCTGCATGCTGCTCACCTCACTGCTGTTCGCCGCGATGCACACGCAGTACGTGCATTGGGAAACCATAGTGGCCCTGACGCTGTTTTCACTGTTGCTGTGTTACGCCCGTCTGCGCAGCAATAGCCTCGCGCTGCCCATCTTCCTGCATACGTTGAATAACTTGATCGCGATTCTGCCCGCCTGGTTCTACGCATAAAAAAAACAGCGCAATCTCTTGCGCTGTTTTTAGGATAAAAGCATCAGGAAATGGCCGAGTCTTTGTGTTTGTCCGCCTCAAAATGGGCTTTGAACTGCTCGTAGATAGAAATCATGTTTGAAGCATCGCCTTGCATTGGGCTGAGTTTGCCTGCACGCACCAGTTCAATCACCAGTTGCAGCGCGGCTTGTTTTGGGCTGCTGGCCGGATGGGCAATTTCGTTCAACATTGGTCACTCACTCATCATTCTTGTCAGGGCCGCACAGTTTAGCCCAGATTGTACTGCTGATGTGCGTCCGGCTGGTTATAATCTCACCGTTCGCACCACAAGGCCGCTCAGGGTGATCATTGACTCTCGTGCCGTTTGGCTATACTGGATTAAAAAAAGGAACGAACAGCCACTGCTTCCGTATCATCAGGAACGTGTTAAAGGAGTCCAATCATGCTGATTGGTTTTGTGTTGTTAGTGAGCGCGTGTGGACACGATGCCTGTGACGCCTTACCCGTGTCAGAACGTATCTACCCGACCAAAGTGGCCTGTGAGCAAATGGCCGATCGCATCCATAAAGTCCGGCCGAATGTGGTCCTGCTGTGCGGGGAAGTGCACCGTTAATTCGGTGCCATTTTATGTTCATTGTACAAAAAATAAGCCAGACGGCATTGCAAGATCGGCGCGCAGCGTCCAAAATATAAGCTGCTTTACACTATTACCGTTGTGAATCCCATGAAGAATCATCGCCCCCGTCGTCCAAACGGACGCTGGGTTTATTACATTTTGTATGATGGCATTCTCTGGCCCTGCCCGGTGCGCTGGGAGTGGGAGAGCAGCTTTGAAGGCTGGTTGCCATTCTACTACTCACCCACCTTTGAGTTTGTGGCGGGTGACCCACGCAAGGCCTATCGCATTGCGCGCAGCAGTGTGCGTAACGTTCGCCAGCCAGACAGCGAATACGCCTGAATCAACCGAGTTGCCACGGTAACCAGGAGGCGGTCAGCAGATAGTGCACCCCTTCCAGCACCAGAATCACCATCACTAGCACGCCGAGCTTATGGCGGCAGATCCAATCTTTCAGCCCCATATCATGGCAGCCCAACGAATCAGCATCAGCGCGCCGCAAATGCACAGCAGCACCACAATCATTTTCCAGTGTTTAGTTGCAGCCAGTTTTTTCCCCACGCATCCTCCAGACGGCAGAAAGCAACGATGCGCCCAAAGGCGCATCGCTATTCTACCGCTGGTAAACCGTAAGGGCGATTAATTATTCAGCGTATAGTCCAGGCTGATCTCGGCATTCAGCACCTGAGAGACCGGGCAGCCCGCTTTGGCTTTCTGAATAATCTCATCAAATTTGGCACTGTCGATGCCTGGCAACGCAATGGTGCTGGTCAGTGCGATTTTGGTAATGGCAAAACCTTCACCTTTTTTGTCCAGTGACACATCCGCCGTGGTGTCGATGCTTTTTGGCGGATGGCCAGCCTGACCCAGCATCAGCGACAACGCCATGGAGAAGCACGCCGCATGTGCAGCACCGATCAGCTCTTCCGGATTGGTGCCCTTCTCACCCTCAAAACGGGTATTAAAACCGTAAGGCTGGTTGTTCAGCACGCCGCTTTCGGTGCTCACAGTACCTTTGCCTTTGATGTCGCCTTCCCAATGGGCCGATCCTTTCTTATGAATGGTCATGTCATTCCTCCTGTTAGTCAGACAGCAGTCAGTATAGACAACGCCACTCATTTTGCTTTTCGCGCTTCAGCTCACGGCACGCGGTCGGGCCGGGTGTAAACCCGCTTCGCTCAGCAGCGCATTTGCCTGCACCAGCGAATCCTGGGTGATCTCAGCAATGCTTTTTGCTCCGGTCAGCGTCATCGCCACTTTCATCTCTTTTTCAATCAAATTCAGCAAATTCTCAACGCCACGCTGGCCATGGGTCGCCAGCGCATAGATAAAGGCACGGCCCAGCAGCACCGTGTCTGCACCGAGCGCGATCATACGCACCACATCCAACCCGTTGCGGATACCGCTGTCGGCCAGAATGGCAATATCGCCTTTCACGGCGTCTGCAATGGCGGGCAGTGCGCGTGCCGATGACAGCACACCATCTAGCTGGCGTCCGCCATGGTTCGACACCACAATGCCGTCCGCGCCAAAGCGCACCGCATCACGCGCATCTTCGGGATCCAGAATGCCTTTGATCACCATAGGGCCATCCCAGAACTCACGAATCCACTCCAGGTCTTTCCATGAGATCGACGGGTCAAAGTTATTGGCCAGCCAGCCAATGTAATCTTCCAATCCGGTGGGCTTACCGAGATAAGCAGAGATATTACCGAGATCGTGCGGACGGCCATTCAGCCCCACATCCCACGCCCACTGCGGATGTGTCACCGCCTGCCAGTAACGACGCATCGCCGCGTTAGGCCCGCTCATGCCCGAATGCGCATCGCGGTAGCGCGCGCCCGGCGTCGGCATATCCACGGTGAAGACCAGCGTCGAACAGCCCGCCGCTTTCGCGCGTTCCAGTGCGTTACGCATAAAGCCACGATCGCGCAGCACATACAGCTGGAACCACATCGGACGATTAATGGCAGGCGCCACCTCTTCAATCGGACACAGCGATACGGTGGAGAGCGTGAACGGAATGCCTTTCAGTGCCGCTGCACGCGCGGCCTGCACTTCCCCGCGTCGCGCGTACATGCCGCACAAACCCACAGGCGCTAACGTGACCGGCATCGACAGCGTTTCGTTGAACAGTTTGGTTTCCAGACTGAGATCGGACATGTTCTTCAACACACGCTGACGCAGTGCCACGTCCGACAGATCGGACACATTGCGCTTCAGGGTGTGTTCGGCATACGCGCCGCCGTCAAGGTAGTGGAACAGGAACGGGGGCAGGATGCGTTGCGCCGCGGCGCGATAGTCACTGGCTGCAGAGATGATCATCAGTTTTTTTCCTTACGATTATCCAGGGACTCGCCTGGCAAGCGGGTAATCCGCGCCTGCCGGGCTTCATCTTCATGGAGCGATTTCAAGGTGGTATGCACAAAGCCGAGGTGATCCATCGCCGCCTGGCGTGCCGACTCGGCATCACCGGACATCACCGCATCGAACATCGCCTGGTGCTGTTCATTCAGGCGATTAAAAATCACCGGCTGGGTGTACATGCGCTGGCGGCTATGCAGTACCGAAGACTGCAGCAAATCGAAGAAACCGCGCATGGTTTGCAGTAGCACCACATTGTGCGAGGCCTCAGCAATGGCGAGATGGAAGCGCAGATCGGCCTGCGCCGCGATATCGGGATCGTCACAGTCGTGCATCTTCAGCAGCGCATCAAAGGCAAGACGCAGCTTCTCTTTATCCGCTTCCGTGGCACGCAAGGCGGCGTGCCAGGCGGTACTGGCTTCGATGGCGTGGCGCGCTTCCAGGATATCCCAGCGATAATCCGGGTCGTCCGCCAGCAGTTGGCGAATCGGCTCGACAATCCGCTGTTCCGACCAGGGTTCCTGCGGCTCACATAGCCAGGTACCGCCGCCGCGTTTACTGATTAACACGCCGCTACTGATCAGCTGCTGAATCGCCTCACGCAATGATGAGCGTGACACACCGAACTCAGCGGCCAACTGACGCTCGGCCGGTAAGCGCATACCCGGCTCCAGCTGATGTTTCTCAATCCAGGCGAGCAATCGCGCCCGTAGCGTTTCCGCTAATCGCGGCGTGTTTTCTGTCATGGAATCATCCAGGTTAAGACATAAGCTTGCAGTGTCGTGATCACCCCCACCATACAGGTGAAGATCAGACTGTGTTTAACGGTAAAGCGGAACAGATCCGACTCTTTACCCACCAGCCCCACGGCGGCGCAGGCGATGGCGATCGACTGAGGTGAAATCATCTTACCCGTCACGCCCCCCGTGGTGTTGGCGGCCACCAGCAGCACATCCGACACACCAATCTGCTGCGCGGTGGTGGCCTGCAACGCCGCGAACAGCGCATTAGAAGAGGTATCGGATCCTGTCAGAAACACACCCAGCCAGCCAAGGAACGGCGAGAAGAAAGTAAAGGCATTGCCGGTGTGCGCCAGCGCTAAGGCCAGTGTGGCAGACAATCCGGAGTAGTTGGAGATAAAGGCGAAGGCCAGCACCATACCGATTGAGTAGATGGGCAATGCCAACTCTTTCAGCGTCTCACCGAAGGTCTGGATCGCCGCAGCGGGCTTCATACGCAGCCAAATAACTGACAGCACCGCCGCCACGATAATCGCTGTGCCGGTGGCTGACAGCACATCAAACTTGAAGATGGCCGCATAAGGCGTTGCCGCACTCACCACCGGCGGCATACGTGCCACCAGCTCATGCAGCAGCGGCACCGGAACGCTGAACACCCAGTCATACATCACGCCACCTTTAGCAAACAGCGCCTTGAACGGCGGAATACTCCACAGGGTGACGGTGGCAGTGAGGAACAGGAATGGCATCCACGCGCGCACAATCTGGCCCAACGTATAGCGCTGAGAGGTTTGCGTCGGGTCAACGGCGGTTTTCTCATCGAAACGGAAAATACGTACTGGCTTCCAGCGGCGCAGGAACAGCGTGAGGCAGATGAGAGAGGCCAGTGACGAGATAATGTCTGGCAGCTCGGGGCCAAGGAAGTTGGAGCTGAGGAACTGCGCAATGGCGAACGATCCGCCCGCCACGATCACCGCTGGCCATGTTTCCTTGATACCGCGCCAGCCATCCATAATCGCCATGATCCAGAACAGTACAATGATGGTCAGGAACGGCAATTGACGCCCGGCCATCTGCCCGATCTGGAAGCTGTCGAGTCCGGTGACTTGCCCGGCGACAATAATCGGAATCCCCATCGCACCAAAGGCCACTGGCGCAGTGTTGACGATCAAGCATAAGCCAGCCGCGTACAGCGGATTAAAGCCTAATCCCACCAGCAGGGCTGCGGTGATCGCCACCGGTGCGCCAAAACCCGCCGCCCCTTCGAGAAACGCGCCGAAGGAGAAACCGACGATCAGCATCTGTAAGCGCTGATCGGGAGTAATCGAGAGGATCGAAGCGCGGATAATGTCGAATTGCCCGGTTTTCACCGAGATTTTATACACAAATACCGCCGCGACGATGATCCAGGCGATTGGCCACAGGCCGTACAGGAAGCCATACACCACGGAAGCCAGCGCCTGGCCCAACGGCATACCATACAGGAACAGCGCCACCAGCAGTGCAATCACCACCGTGGCGGTGCCCGCCTGATAGCCTTTCAGCTTGAGCTTCAGCAGCGCGAAGAAGAAGAACACAATCGGAATCACCGCCACCAGGCTGGAGAGCCACAGATTGTTGAGAGGATCGTAGTTTTGTTGCCACACCGGCATGCCGTTATCTCCAGAGGTTACCAGATGAGTGCAGCGCAACGGCAATGCAGGTTTGCGCCGCAGGTCTTGCCCTTCTGCTCACTGAAATTGGTAGGACCAAAATGCAGTGCGGGGCTTTCTGGCTCCAGATAGTTAATGCATTGTTAATCTAAAGCAACGACGCTGGGGTGATTTTTCGTGTTATGTGACGATGTGGCAACATTTAAATCGTTTTGGTAGGACCAATGCTCACTCTGTCTGACCAAAGGCCCGACGATAACTGTGGGGATGAAAGCGAAGATTCAGCGCAATCAATCCCACCGTCACGCCGCCCTGCATCATCCACACGCTGGTAAAACTGTGCGTCAGCGCCTGCAACTGACCGGCGATAAACGGCATACACCCGGCGATGATGAAACCTGCGCCCTGCATAAACGCCACCAGGCGTGCACCCGCCTGCGGATGTGGCAGGTGATCGAGCGCCAGCACCATCGCCAGCGGGAACGCAGCCCCTAAACCAAATCCGGCAATCGCCGCCCACAACCATGGCGCCAACAGGGGGGCAAACAGGAAACCGCACATACCGACCAGCTGGCAAACCAGACTGATGATCAGCTGTGGACGGCGATCCGCCTTGCGCGCCAGCAAGGGCATCAACAACGCGCCTGCTACCTGGCAAAGGATCATCACGCCCAGCAATGAGCCGCCTGCCTGTGCTGACCAGCCAAGGTGGTGATAAGCATCCGGAAGCCAGGCGACGCAGGTCGCATAGCCGCCATTGACCAGGCCAAAACTGAGTGCCAGCGACCAGGCGCGCGGTTTACGCCAGAGCGAGGGCATAGAGACCGACTCTGCGCTTTGCATCACCGGCACACTCACGATCCACCACAGCACAATCGCCAGCAATACGGGCAGTGCCCAACCGGTGAGCGCCAGTGACCAGCCGAAGTGCGTGCTGAGCCACGGCGAGAGTGCTGCCCCCAATCCGCCGCCGCCCATTAACGCCCCCGCCCACAACCCGGTAACGGGGGCGCTGCGCTGGGCAAAGCGCTGACGAATCAACCCCGGCATCGCCATCTGCACCACGCCAACTCCCAGCCCGGCAAAAAGCGCGCTGACCACCAGCCATTGCCCGTCGTGAATCACACCGCGTGCAGCCAGCGCCAGCAGCAGCAGGATCAGCCCGGCGATCAACAAACGTTGCAGCGGAATACGTTGCATCAGGGAGGCACTGAGTAGCGCCACCGCGCCCATCATCACCATCGGCACGGCGGGTAACAACGAAGCGGCAATCGAAGAGAGGCTCATGGCCTGGCGAAGTTCGCCCAGCAATGGGCTAACAGAGGTCAGTAACGGACGCATATTGAGCCCGGCCAGCACCAAAGCGGCGAGCGGCAATCCGTTGGAATGTCGGTTCATACACAATCCTGCAGTAGAAAGGTTGTCAGGGTCGCAGCAATGGTTACTATTTGGAAATGAAATAACACCATAGCGATCAGTGGAAAAATGAATCGTCAGCCGATGTTTACGCCGCAGCAGTTACTCAGTTTTGTCGCGGTATGCGAAACCGCCAGCTTCACACGCGCCGCTGAGCGCGTGCACCTATCTCAATCCACCGTCAGCCAGCAGGTTCGCCGCCTGGAAGAGATGATTGGTAAAGCGCTGCTGGAACGCACCTCGCATCAGGTGGTGTTAACTGAGGAGGGAGAGAAATTACTTGGCTATGCCCGCCGGATCATTGCGCTCAACGGCGAGGCTCACGATGTACTGAGCGACAAGTGGCGCGATGGCGTCCTGCGCCTTGGCGTGCCAGAGGATTTTGCAGCCCCCACCGCAGCACTGCTGGCACAGTTTAGTCGCGAACATCCCCAGCTGCGCCTCGACGTGATGAGCGGCATGTATGTCGACTTGCATCGTGCGTGGCAGCGAGAAGAGCTGGATATCATGCTGATCAAGCAACCCGGCGGTGAGCGTCCGCTGGCAGCGCGACCGGAACCCCTGCTGTGGCTGGACAGCGCCGAACACCCCTGCTTTGAGCAGACGCCAGTGCCGCTGGTGGTATTTCCCCAGCAGGGACTGTATCGCGAGGAGATGTGTCAGACGCTGGATGCGCTGGGCCGTAGCTGGCGCATCAGTTATAGCAGTGCCAGTCTGGTGGCGCTCGCCAGTGCCAGCGCGGCGGGTTTAGGCCTGACCTTGCTGCCTGCCAGCTGTCGTTTGCCGGGGCATCGCGTGCTGGATGAAACTCAGGGTTTGCCGCCAATCAGCCACTTTGAGCTGGCGCTGTTTTGCCGTTCCCCACAGGACGATTTGCAGCAGGCGCTGGCCGAGGCGTTAGTCGAATTTTGCCAGTTGAAGTGGCAGTGATTTTTCCACTGCTCAGCAGTGGGAAATATCGCAGCGCC
Source organism: Pantoea sp. S61 (assembly GCF_016625145.1). Classification (NCBI taxonomy): domain Bacteria; kingdom Pseudomonadati; phylum Pseudomonadota; class Gammaproteobacteria; order Enterobacterales; family Erwiniaceae; genus Pantoea; species Pantoea sp. S61. Next base: position 71,316 of record NZ_JACVUO010000004.1, on the reverse strand, counting down.
GCGACCCGGGTTTTGCCAGATTAACGTTTTCCTTGTTGACTGGAGCCTCTGATGCACCTCACTTCACCTAGCCGTCGCGATTTCATTAGCCAGGGCGTCCGCCTCACCGCCGCCGGAAGCCTGCTGGCCGCCGGTATGAGCGCCGCCGCTCCCTCGCCCTCTTCCGCCGTATCGCCAATCTCTGCGCCGCCACCGCGCGTAGACCATTACCAATTGCTCAACGTACGCCTCGAAGAAGGCTTTGAGCGTGACGGCAACGACATCATCGCGACGCGGACAGCGCTTTACGATATCACTGTCAAAGACGGCAAATTTGCCGCCATCGAAGCCGCCGGTACAGCGCGCAACGCCGACATTCCGCAGTGGGATGCCCAAGGCTCGCTGCTGTTGCCGCGCACCCGTGACATGCACATCCACCTGGACAAAACATTTTACAGCGGCCCCTGGCAAGCCCCGCGTCCGCGCCAGGGCAAAACCATCATGGATATGATTGCTCGTGAGCAGGTACTGATCCCGCAGTTGCTCCCCACATCGCAGGCGCGTGCTGAAGCGTTGATCGGCTTATTGCACAGTAAAGGCACCACAGAAGCACGCAGCCATTGCAACATCGATCCGGTGAGTGGCCTGAAAAGCCTGGAGCATCTGAAGCTGGCGCTGGCGAACCACCCCGAATTTCCCTGTGAAATTGTCGCCTTCCCGCAGCACGGTTTACTGCATTCAAAAGTGGATGGCCTGATGCGCGAAGCGATGCAGATGGGCGTACAGTACGTTGGTGGACTGGATCCCACCAATGTGGATGGCGCTATGCAGGCCTCGCTGGATGCCATGTTCCAGATTGCGCTGGATTTTGATCGTGGCGTCGATATCCATCTGCACGAAACCGCGCCATCTGGCGTGGCAGCCATTCAGTATATGGTGGACACCATCGCGAAGAACCCGCCGCTCAAAGGCAGAGTGACGCTGAGCCATGGCTTTGCGCTGGCCACGCTGGAAGGCAAAACGCTCGATAAGATGATTGCAGGCATGGCTGAACAACAGATGAGCGTGGCGTCCACCATTCCGATCGGCAAACTCACTATGCCGTTGCCACAACTGCAGGCCGCAGGCATCACGGTGATGACCGGCACCGATAGCGTGATCGATCACTGGTCACCGTTTGGCACCGGCAGCATGCTGGAGAAAGCCAACCTGTATGCGCAACTCTATCGCGGTTCGGATGAGTTTGGTTTGAGCCGGGCACTGCACATTGCCACCGGCGGCATCCTGCCGCTGTCGAACCAGGGCGAGCGCCAGTGGCCGAAAGTGCAGGATGATGCCAGCATGATGCTGGTTGAGGCGAGCTGCTCCGCCGAAGCGGTGGCACGGATTGCCCCGGTGCGTGCCACCTTCCAGCGTGGTGCCGCGGTGTTCAGTGCCTGAGATCAAAAAAGCCTCCGTGAGGAGGCTTGATGAACGGTAAATGCAGGGGCGGCATGCACCCACTGCAGATGGCTGGATTTACGATAACATCTGAATCGCCAGCGCATATAAACGCTGGTTTTCATCGTCGTTAACTGGCTCTTCTTCCGCGTAACAAGCAATCATGGAGCTGACTTTATCCGAAGATAAGGTCTCCCCGTGCAGATGCAGGGTTAACACGGCGCGGCCGACGATTTTCAGAATGTCTTCGTTTTGTCCCTGGACGTAAAGACTCAAAGTGGACCTCTGAATAAATTATTGTTTGCCAAATGGCGCGCCAAATATAAAGCAAAACGGCAGGTTATTTTAATCGGAATTTTACCCATCTTAAGTGACACATAAGCGTAACATAGACAAAAACAGGTCAAAAAGACGCTATATAGTCCCTTTATCAACGCTAATTGCACCTTTTAATTCAAAAAAGACGTTTCACACCGTTTAAAACAACCGGCCATACTGACAAAAATGATTAGAATTTCACATCTATAAAAGGTGAATAATTAGCCAAACGATCATCACGCTAATCGATTTCACTATGTTATCAATGACGCGATTTGCATTGCCGATAGCAGCCCTTTCTGCGAGACTGACCGCCGCAATCCTGACCGCTATTTGAGACATTCCCGTGACCGCTTTTTCTACCCTGACGCAACTCCCTGCCAGCCAACTCGACAACCTGCGCGAGATGGGCTTCGACGCCATGACACCTATTCAGGCGGCTTCATTGCCCGCCATTCTTGAAGGGCGCGATGTGCGTGCGCAGGCGAAAACCGGCAGCGGTAAAACGGCAGCCTTTGGTATTGGCTTGCTGCAACGCATCGATATCAGCCGCTTCCAGACCCAGGCTTTGGTGTTATGCCCTACCCGCGAATTGGCGGATCAGGTGAGTAACGTGCTGCGCCAACTCGCGCGCTTCACCCGCAACATTAAAATTTTGACGTTGTGTGGCGGCCAGCCGATGAGCGCGCAGCGCGATTCGCTGGTGCATGCCCCACATATTGTGGTCGGCACGCCGGGCCGTATCCTTGATCATCTCAAGCGTGACAATCTCGACCTCAACGCACTGCAGACGCTGGTGTTAGATGAAGCCGATCGCATGCTGGAGATGGGGTTCCGCGATGACATGGAAGCCATCATCGGGTTCACGCCGGAAGCACGTCAGACACTGCTGTTTTCTGCCACCTGGCCAGACACTATTGCCAGCCTCAGCCAGCGCTTCCAGCGTGATGCATTGGCCGTGGCCACGGAAGACAAAGCCGAACTGCCTGCTATTGAGCAACAGTTTATTGAAGCCAGCGCCCATGAGCGCGGCAACCTGCTGAGTGCATTACTGAGCCAACAGCAGCCGTCTTCCTGCGTGGTGTTCTGTAATACCAAACGTGAATGTGATGATATCGCCGCCGCGTTGAACGATCGTCAGATCAGCGCGTTGGCGCTGCATGGCGATCTGGAACAGCGCGACCGTGAGCGCGTCCTGATCCGATTCGCCAATGGCAGCATCCGCGTGTTGATTGCCACCGATGTGGCCGCGCGCGGGCTGGATATCAAATCGCTGGCGTTAGTGGTGAACTTCCAGTTGGCCTGGGATCCTGAGGTGCATATCCACCGCATCGGCCGCACCGGTCGCGCGGGTGAGAAAGGGTTAGCCGTGAGCTTTGTCGCGCCCGATGAAATGGTGCGTGCTAATGCACTGGAAGAGTATCTGAGCCAGAAACTCAACTGGGTTTCCTCCGCCACCTTGAAGGGCAAAGCGGCGCAAGCTCTGCCTGCCACTAAAATGACGCTGTGCATTGATGGTGGGCGCAAAGCCAAAATCCGCCCGGGCGATATTCTCGGTGCTCTCACCGGTGAAGCCGGATTTAGCGGCGATCAGATCGGCAAGATCGACCTGACGCAGACGCATGCTTATGTCGCGATCGATGCGGCACAGGCGAAGAAAGCGCTGATCAAGCTGAAAGAAGGCAAGATCAAAGGCAAAAGCGTCCGCGCCATCCTGCTGAAGTAATCCCCTTTTACGCGAGGGCATCCGCTCTCGCGCTAAAATTTCTGCCCGCCCCTTCATTTTTTTCCCGCGCTGCCGATAAGTTAATCATTGCCCCTTTACCTGCCCAGATTCCGCTTGAGGCCATGATGGATAATTTTCAGAAAGAGATCGATGAACGCGCTAACCTTGCGCTTTCCAATAAATTCGAACTGCTGCTGTTCCGCCTGGGTTCCGATCAGCTGAAAGGCAAATCTGAGCTCTACGGCATCAACGTATTCAAACTGCGTGAAATCGTGCCAATGCCGACCATTACCCGTGCGGCGGGTATGCAATCACCGCTGCTCGGTATGGCCAGTATTCGCGGTCAGTTTATCCCGGTCATCGACCTGCCCGCGGTGACCGGTTGCAAACCGGAAACCGGCCTCAATCTGCTGCTGGTCACCGAATATGCGCGCAGCACGCAGGCCTTTGCTGTGGAGTCGGTGGAAAATATTGTGCGCCTGGACTGGAATCAGGTGCACACCGCTGAAGCCGGCATTGGTAGCCGCAATATCACCAGTATCGCCTGCCTCGACACCGACGGTCAGAGTAACAACCTGGCGATGGTGCTGGACGTTGAGCAAATTCTGTATGACATCATCCCTTCCGTGCGCGGCGTTGAGCCGAGTGCTGAAACGGCGAAAGACTTCAACCTCAAGCCCGGCCAGGTGGCGATTGTCGCGGAGGACTCCAAAGTCGCGCGCCAGCTACTGGAGCAGGGCCTGAAAAGCATGGGCATTCCAGCCATCATGCATAACACCGGTCTGGAAGCCTGGATCAAAATTAACGAGATGCAGAAAGAAGCCGCAGCGGCAGGCGAGTCGATCCACGACAAGATCGCGCTGGTGTTGACCGATCTCGAAATGCCAGAGATGGATGGTTTTACGCTCACGCGCAATATCAAACGCGACGACGCATTACGCCAGATTCCGGTGGTGATCCACTCCTCGCTCTCCGGCAGCGCCAACGAAGACCACGTGCGTAAAGTCGGCGCCGATGGCTATGTGGCGAAATTTGAGATTAACGAACTGTCGAGCGTCATTCATCGCGTACTGGAGAAGAAACGCTAATCCTTTTTTATCCTCCCCCTTTTTTAATCAGGCGCGATTTTCGCGCCTTTTTTACGCCCTGCCTGCGCTCACACACACCGATCCACTCATTAATCACGTTAACGATTTTGTGACGCGCCTCTAAAAAATTAAAGTTAAAACATTAACAACCGATAACTGATAGCGCTTGAACCGGTGCTGCCATACCCGATTAATTACGCCCGGTAAGTATCTTTTCCTTATAAAACATCAGCCTGATGCAGGCCAACTGCCTGCTTTTCCGTCTTGAAAACAACACTATTTAGCATTACGGGGAGAACCAATGTTGAGCTTAAAGAATATGAAAGTGGGCGCCCGTTTAGGGATAGCCTTCGCGCTTGTCGTGGCCCTACTGGGAGTAGTCGGTGTGACGTCGATTATGAAAATTAACAACATCAAAAATGGCATCACCTCAATTGTGGAAGACCGCTATGTCAAAGTCCGTTTGGGTTTTGACGTGCGCGATGGCGTGAACGATCAGATCAAATACCTGCGCGGCATGGTGATTGACACGCTGCGTCCGGAAAATAACGTGCAACGTTATAAGCAGTTGGATGAGGCAACCGAGCGCACCAACAGCGCCATGAAAAAGATTGAAGCCATTCAGGTTACCGAAATCGGTAAAAAGAAAATCGCCGGCCTGCTGGCCGCCAGCCAACTGTTTGAGCAGCAAAAGAATGAAGTGCTGGATCTGATTCGTGCAGGCAAGCTCGAGGAAGCCAGCACTTATGTGCTGAAGAAAATCACCAGCACCCAGAACGCCTACCTTGATAGCGCGGTGGCTTTTGCCAACTCACAGTCAGATCAACTGCGCAAAGAGGGCTCTGGCATTATTGATGACGGCTCTACCGCCATCGAAATCACGCTGATCTTCTCGGCGATCGCGATTGCCGCCTCCGTGCTGCTTGGCTTTATGCTGACGCGCTCAATTGTGCGTCCGCTGAATGAAGCGGTGGGCATTGCCGAGAAAGTCGCGGCGGGCGACCTCAGTTCACACATTGAAGTTAGCGGTAAAGACGAAACCGCCGTGCTGATGCAGGCACTGCAGGCGATGAACGATAACCTGCTGACGATTGTGTCGAACGTACGCGCCGGTTCTGACACCATTGCCGTCGCGTCGAATCAGATCTCCAGCGGTAACATCGATCTCTCATCCCGTACCGAGCAGCAGGCCAGCTCGCTGGAAGAGACCGCCTCTGCCATGGAGCAGATGACCGCGACCGTGAAGCACAATGCGGATAACGCGCGTGAAGCCAATCAGCTGGTGGCCACCACCTCAACCGTCGCCAAAGAGGGTGGCGTGGTGATGGAACAGGTCATCGAGAAGATGGAAGCGATCACCCTCTCTTCTAAGAAGATCGTCGATATCATCAGCGTGATCGATTCCATTGCCTTCCAGACCAACATTCTCTCACTCAACGCTGCGGTTGAAGCCGCTCGCGCGGGTGAACAAGGCCGTGGATTTGCCGTGGTGGCGACAGAAGTGCGCAATCTGGCACAGCGCTCCGCCTCTGCCGCGAAAGAGATCAAAGTCCTGATTGAAGATTCAGTCTCGAAAGTGGATGAAGGCAGCCGTCTGGTGACACATGCGGGAACCACCATTGGTGAAGTGGTGAACAGCGTGAAGAGCGTGGCGGATATCATGAGTGAAATCACCATTGCCAGCAGCGAACAAAGCAGCGGTATCAGTGAGATCAATCTGGCCATTACCCAGATGGAAGCGGTCACTCAGCAGAATGCCGCGTTGGTGCAGGAAGCCTCTGCCGCTTCACAAGCGTTGCAGGAGCAGGCCGATCGACTGGCGCAGTCAATGAGCGTCTTCAAGACAGCGGCAGTGTAAGACAGAGCGGCGCGAGGAATCGCGCCGCCCTTTTGCATTAATTCATCAGCGAATACGCAATCGACGAAATCGCTAACAGGCCAACAATGACCACAAACACATTGCTGATTTTGCCACTGTACTGACGCATCGCCGGGACTTTCTGAATCGCGTACATCGGCATCAGGAACAGAATCATCGCAATGATCGGTCCGCCCAGAGTTTCAATCATCCCGAGAATGCTCGGATTCCAGGTGGCAACCAGCCAGGTGGTCAGCAGCATAAAGCCGGTTGTCACGCGGTTCAGACGCTGAGGCGAAACGTTTTTCCCCCGGCTGCGCAGCGATTTCACCACAATTCCATTGAAGCCTTCACGCGCGCCCAGATAGTGGCCAAGGAACGATTTGGTGATGGCGACCATCGCCACAATCGGTCCCATCCAGGCAATCATCGGCACATTAAAGTGGTTCGCCAGATAGGAAAGAATGGTGATGTTTTGATCTTTCGCCGCCTGCAAATCCGCGGGTGACAGGCTCAGCACGCAGCTGAAGACGAAGAACATCACCGTCACCACCATCATCAGATGTGCGCTGGCGAGAATGCGTGAGCATTTCTTTTCCGCGCCTGCGCCATATTCATTGCGCTTCGCCACCGCAAACGACGAGATAATCGGCGAGTGGTTGAAGGAGAACACCATCACCGGAATCGCCAGCCACAGCGTCATCCAGATGCTGCTATCGCCCGCCCCCTGGCTGAAAGACAGCGTTTCCAGGGCTGCGCCGTGCCAGTGTGGTACCAGATAAGCCGCCAGCAACATCAGCACCGCGACAAACGGGAACACCAGCACGCTCATCGCTTTCACGATCATCTGCTCGCCAAAGCGCACCACGGTCATCATGCCAATGATCAGGACCAATGACAGCACCACGCGCGGCGGCGACACCATACCGAGTTGGTGCACGATGAAGCTGTCGACGGTGTTGGTGATCGCCACGCTGTACATCAGCAGGATCGGGAAAATAGCGAAGAAATAGAGCAAGGTGATGATCTTGCCGGCGCCCACACCGAAATGCTCTTCCACCACTTCAGTAATATCTTCACCAGGATTTTTACCCGACAGCACAAAGCGCGTCAGAGCACGGTGTGCATAGTAGGTCATGGGGAACGCGAGGATTGTCATAATAATCAGGGGGATTAGACCACCTGCACCTGCATTGATAGGCAGGAACAAAACGCCTGCGCCTATCGCTGTACCGTAGAGGCCCAGCATCCACACGGTATCACTTTTACGCCAGCCTGTTGAACGGGCCTCAACCGTGCCCTGCGCAACGGTTTGTGAGTTGTCCATCTGTCTCTCCAGAATTTAAAGCTTTTTAAACAATGCAGCCGAAATCACGGCGGCTAAACATGCCATTGGTGCGACGGGGCACATGCTACGCGTTTTTGACGACTTAAGGTTGCCTGAACGCAAGACATGCATCACAAAGCCGTCATAAATGCGTGAATCGGTCATTAAAGCAACAAAATTGCATGACTTACGCACGCAAACGTTTGCATGGGGCGCTATTTGACCTGAGAGCATGCTGAAGTGCAAGGATTTGTCGGGCTCGAATGGCAGACTGCCCAGGGTATTAGCAGGAGAATCATGCGCGAGACAGCGAGGAGTGAAAGGCAGGTCGTGCTGGCAGGGAAAATGTGGCAACGGCGAACCGTTGCCACAGGGACTGCAGTAGAGAAAGGTGAAACTCCCCCGGCAACTGCTCTCTGGCGAAGCCATCGTTCCACTCGGTATTCTGAGGAATATCCGCAGCAGACAATGACAGAGAATAATTCCGGGGGAATTTCAAATCAGAATGCGCGCATTCTGTAGAGTGCATAAAGGAAATAGTACGCTGTGATAGTATTCAAATTCATAATCATGTACTTCAGTTTTTCATTTTTATTCAGCAGAATGAAAATCCCTTTCGAGTATTTCCCCCGCTTTATTTCATTAATTTCCTGCGCGATATCCGCAGGTGAAAACGACGAATGATACATCGCTGTGACAATTTGCATGTCTAACGCCAGCACGCGTTTTGAAATGCCTTTTAACAGGTAATCGAGATTGCTTCCCTGATATTTCTCAACGATAGAATCATACAGCGTGGTCAGAAACTGTTTCCTGACTTTAAGCTCGCTGTAATGAACCTTTTGCTTGGATAATGAACCGGCAACATCTTCATAATGGTAGGGCGTTCCCTGAGTGACCAGAAAATTGCTAATACAGCTGAAGAATTTGAGGTTAAATAACAGGTCCTCACTCATCGAGATCCCCTCGATAAAGCGCAGGTTCAGCTCACTCAGTATCTGACGGCGATAACACTTGTTATGCAAATAACCAATGTTGTCGCTCATCTCCAGCTCACCGAGCACATAAGGAATATCCTCATTGCTGAAGAAGCCAGCCCGAGAGACCTTGCCCACGCGACCGTCGTTGAGGTTGCCTACCATCAGATCTATCGACTCCGTTGGCCATGCCTCCAGATTCTGTTTGAAGATCATCAGGAAATCATCATCCACCCAATCATCTGCATCGAGGAACAGAACATATTCCCCACTGGCCTGCTGCAACCCGCTATTGCGAGCCGCGCTGACACCGGCGTTCCTTTGGTTGATCACCGTGACCTGAGAATAACGTGAAAACTCCTCCAGTACGTTTAGGGTTGAATCAGTGCTACCATCATTGACCACCACAATTTCATAATTACTGAATGTCTGATTAAGCACACTCAGCAATGTCCGCTTGATGGTTTTTTGTGAGTTATAGACGGGAATAATAATACTGAAAAGTGGTTTTTCATTCATGATAAACTCTCTTTACTGTCTGAGGTTTTGTAATTGACAAATAACTGCCATAGTTTCCTGGGGTTGAAAAAAATCTGATGAATACGCATCACCGGTTGCGCAGTGAAGAAATAATTAAGCAGCGAGAAAGAGAGGAATTCGGTTAATACCACGCTGAGGGCAGCGCCGGTTAAACCCAAAAGTGGCACCAATAAAATGGACGATGCCAGGCAGATAATTAATACCGCAAAGGTCTTTTTCACTAAAAAGCGATAACCGTTGTACTTAATAATAAAACGGTCCATTAAGCTGCTGAGCACACCACACATCGCACCCACACTGAGCAACAGCGTCGGCGCGATGGCATCGAGATACGCCTCGCCGTAAAAATCACGGATAAACCAGCCCGAGAGTTGCCATATCGCCATGATCACGATGGCGGATACTCCCAGCACCAGCAGATGCAGTTTTTGCGCTTTGATAATTGACTGCTCATCATCACGCTCGGCAAAGAACGCCGGAAAAAATGAGGCCAACAAGGCATTGGGTAAAAACACCCATGAGGTTGCCAGCGTCATGGCGACAGCAAATATCCCCGCCTCTTTTACGCCAAGGAAATACGAAACGCTGAGTTGGTTGACGCGGGTATAAATCGCGATGGCGATTACCGAGAACACCAGCGAAATGCCGGAAGCCACCATGTAGCGCGAATACTTTTTGATGTGGCGCAGCGCCGGGATCGGCCCCTGGCGATGATAGCGCCAGAAGATCGCCAGCTTGATGCTGAACGGCAGCAATGTGGCCAGCACAATGGGGATCGCCAGAAACTGAGGATCCAGCTGCAGATATGAAATAATGAAGCGCACTGACAGACTGATTGCGAGGCCAATCACATTGGCGATCACATTGAGTCGGGCGTTGAGCATGGCCTCGTTGTAGATATTGACCAGATCAATCGACGAGAACAGACAGGCAATCGCCGCTGCGCAGATAAATACCAGCGCTTCACGGCTCCACGCCTCTCCCATGATCACCATGCCGCTGAGCGCTAAACCGCAGTAAATCAGCATCACCAGCAGAAAAGTCGCCATCATCAGGCGAATACCTGAATGACGATTTTGCGAAATACGCTTCAGCAAAATCACATCGCTGCCCATAACGGCGATCGACTGAATAAACTGAAACACCAGCATGGAGAGTGAGATAATGCCAAAGGTGGTCGGTCCAACATATTTCGCGACATAGGACGTCACAAAAATCAGACCAAACACCGCGATGAGTTTTTCAGCAATCATCCACATCGAATTTTTTAATTTATCTTTCACAGATCAACCTCAGTGAGATTCATGGCTAAGCCAAACTTCACGTCCCTTTCGTCCGGCTTAACATTACCTTTGATTTATTTAGGAGTTTCCTCAGGCAGGAATTACCGGCCTTTAAACGCTCATAAAACGGCGGGCTAAATAAGATTATCGCTAATCAAATCGTGCAATTTTATTATTCATTCATTTAACGAAAAGCGCAGGCTACCGCCCCTGGCTTACAGCTACCAGTGTACTGACTACCTGATACGGGCTATTTTTGACGCAAAGAAACCACACTGCACTCAGACGAGTTCAGTTAAATATCATTCAGTTACATTAAATCTTATTTTGAAGACAAGATGACGCTTAGTGCAATCACCGTGACATCAATAAGAAACGCCAATTATCAACATGCCATTCATATGATTAAAACGGGTGAAGCCTACTGAATTTTTTTGCACCACAAGAAATGCCGACCGGGATTGAAAAGGTGCATCTAAAGACGGCCTTCTCAACGAACGTTACGACATTAACGATTTTGCTGTATGCCCTGCCATTTTATTATCTCGATGCGTCTTTCGCCGTTCGATAATGGCAAGTGGCGTTAAATCAACATGACTCTCGCAGCCGTGTTGCAATGGGCTCAGGGCCCTAATTTTGCGATCTGATTCAAACTTTTAATCGCATTCTCACCAGACAAGGCGATGAGGTCAATGGCCTGGAGGCCAATACGGAATTTACTTAGCTGGAAATGAGATATCGTTGAAGGGAAAAGATTAGCGCGGATGAATCGGTTTTCAGAAAACTGATTAAGGCGGCAGTCAAATACTGTTAGGAATAATAAGATAGAAATGGACTGACAAGGCCATACTTCGCTAACACCTTGTTCTATAAGTTAACCTGCTAATTAACTGAGTAAATTAAACTGTAATGAATCTTGAGATAAGAACGGATCTGATAAATTGAGCCATCTTTTACCTTGTGCCGTACTAAAAACCACACACCTGTCAAATTCACGTTTTTTGTGCGCATTAACTAAAATAAAAAGAGAGTTAACACCTTCCATATGAGCAAATCGCTATCCTGTGCGGCTGACAGGCTCGTTTTTTTAAATAGACGACGCAACGGAACTGCACAGTGTGCATTTTGATCAAAAAAAAAGGCGAGGCCGCAGCCTCGCCAGATAGGTTGGATTTCAGTCGTAGTAGGGCAGTTTACGGTCAACACCGTTGATATTTACCAGCACAAAGCCGGTTGGCGTGGTTTTATTGGTTGGCGTTCCGGCAGCGGTGGCTACCGTCAGCACGCCCTTCTCATTAGCACCAATCCCCGCCAGCCCATTGTGCATGCCAAAGCGTGCGGCTGGCTTCAATGTGCCCATGGTGGTGGTATCGGTAACGACCGACAGATCAGACTGGAACAGCGAGCAGGAACCGCTATCGAATCGCGTCGGACCGGTATTTTTCAGGTTCAGCATCGTGTCGCCACTGTTGGCTTTCAGCTTCACCCACACCACGGCATAAGTGGTGCCGACACGGCCGTAACGCATATCCAGGATGGCGGGCTGCCCCATATGAAAGGCATCCGCCCACACCGTATCCAGCCGTTGCAAATTGATCCAGGTTTTGCCGCTACTGGCCACGTTAACCGGGGTGCCGGCGGTACCGGTGGGCTGGGTGGCATCGGCTTTACCAATAAACTCCATCACCCACTGCTGGTTCGCATTGGGGAAGAACAACTGCCCCAGGCGATACCAGTTGTCGGTTGAAGTGTTATTGGTGATTTTGTAGCCGCTATAATAGCCGGCACGTAACGATCCGGTCAGGAAACTGCCGTAACTCTCGTCACGGCGATAGCCATATTCGAAGGTGGAGAGCCATCTGCCGGCAACCAGATCGTTCGACACTTTCGCGCCGGATTGCAGGTTGATTTGACGCATCACCACGCGCGCATTATTGAGATTGAAAGGATTGCCGCAATCCTCGATATTGAGCGTGTCAATGGTCCAGCCTCCATCCGACAAGTCCCCTGGATTACGCGTGTGCTCGATCCACACATTGCGCAAAATCCCCTGTGTACAACGCGGCATATACAACGTGGCGTCACCATAACCCGTCTGGAAGTTACAGTTACAAATCTCAATCGCGGTAGAGTGATCCCATACACCGTTGGGTGAATTTGACCAGCCCACATCGAAGACGCGCGCATAGGTGTAGAGGGTATAAATCTGGTCAAATTTGCTGTCTAGCGTGTCCAGCACTTTAATCACCGTGCCGCCGTTATTCTGTGCGCGGAAACAGTAGATGTTTACCGTGGTGCCTTCGATACAGGTATTTTCGAAGAACGGCTGGACGTTGCTGCACATATCGGCAGTGATGGTGCCTTTGTTGGTGGTGATATCGGCCGAGGCCTGACCATTCCAGGCAATGCCGCGAATCGAGGTGCGGCGCGCCTTCACCTTGAATACCGGATTGGCACTCTTATCCGAGATAATCGTGGTACGCGGCAGTGACCCCAGCTCAACATCATCACCCTGCAGGCCAAAGAAGGCGTTATCGGTGCCGCTGATATCAATTGGACTGATCAAAAACTTCCCGCCGGGAAAACGAATCGGCAGGTCCTTAATATTACCGCTGTAATTCTGCGTCCAGGTTAGCATGCGATTAACCGCGTCCGTGTCATTGGCATAACCGTCCCCTTTGGCACCAAAGTGATAGACGTTCACGTCAGAAGGATCGTTAATCACGCGTTTCCAGTAGAAGCCATTACCAATGGCTAAGGTACCACCATCGTCTGCCGCGGTGGTGGTGCCAATAAAACCGGTAAAGTCACCGCCTCCATGGAAGGTGGAGTCCACGTTGTAGCGGCGCAAAAACGCCAGATCGCCATTTTTAGTCGGCGTGGTGGTGCGCAGTTCTGCAAATGAATTAACTTCGATCATCATAGCCTCCTCGGCCTTTTCAGGTTTGCAATGCAAGTGTGGGAACGGCGTTACTGCGCCAATTGGCCGCAGTGCTGATCCCAGAGATCGTTGTGGTTGTTGATGGCGCGCACGGTGCGAACATCCATACGCTCGGCATCATTGCCGTGGGTGTAAATCGGGGAGAAAAGCGTGCAAGCAGAGTCGATAACGACGGGGGATTCAGGGCTGGTTGTATTTCGAGTGCTGCAGCTTGTCGCGAGCAGCAGCGTCATCAAGGTTAAGATTGCTGGCTTCCACACGTTTAGCCTCCTCGCGCAACTGTTGTTGCTGCTGGTTAACCGCGACAGCCTGCACGGCCGCTTTGTTCGCGGATTCCACCTCTGATTTGGCTTGTTGCTGCACCTTGCCAATCTTTCTGCCACCGAAGTAGCTGGCAATCAGTGCCGCAACAATGCCCGCCAGCGCAGCCAGCCAGTGCCAGCTGCCGCCAAGCAGTGAAGTGATAAGCGTCATGGTTTCTCCTCCAGCGTTTTGCGCTGTTCGATCAGGTTTTTCTGCCGGACAAACTGCGCCAGAACCCCCATCGCCACCATGAAGGCACCAATCAACCCGAGGTAGTTGTGAGGAAGAATGTCTTTGATGTCCTGAGGCAGTGCATTCCAGGCATCCAGCGCGGATGAAGGAAAGGATTGCGCCCAGGCGCTGAGCATCGAACCCAATGAAGCCAGCCACACTGACCAGGTTTTGAACAATAATCGTGCATGCCTGACGAACTCCAGCGTGGTAAAACGCTGGAGCAACAACAGCACAATCACTGCCGCCAGCACCGCGATGACAAACACCGTCCATCTCATGTTCATAACAGCCCCCGATAAATGTCGTAGCTGCCGCTGCGCATCACCTCTGCGTGGCGCCGTGCGCGCCCGGGCGTTTGCCGTGCCCACAAGCTGTCGAGCATGGCATTGGCAGCGCCGTTAAAGTCCCCCTGCGTGATGGCACTCAGCATGCCGCGAAACAGGGACAATCCATCGACGCCCAATTGGTATGCCATGCTGATCAGCACATCACAGCGCGCCTCACTGCACTTGCTTAGCGCTTGCTGCACCAGAGCACGCTGGTTCATCTCCTGCACTTTGTTTTCCACAATGCACTGCTTCCACACATCCCCCACTCGTCGCGGGACCTGGAAGATGTAGTTGCTGAGTGAGGCTCCTTTTGGTCCGATGCGGATACCGCCGGCCACGGTAGGAAACCCTTGCGTATCAAGGTAGGGCGCCTCACGGTAGCCCTCTTCAAAATTCAAAATGGCAATAATCTGGCTCATAGCGATTCCTCTTTGACGGGCGCAACGATGGAAAAATGACTGCGCAAAGACTCCAAAACATAAATCTCACTGATCTATTGCCCGTTGTGATACCGCGCGTTATCCGCGCTACGCTCAAGCGAGGCTAAACAGTGAGCAATAACGAAACGTTCCGCTTAAAGCTGGGAAATATGACAAGGATTTAGCGCACGGCGTACAAATGGACGTGGGGAAGACAGCAGTTATCGAAGCTGGCACTTTCGGCCTGACTTCGTGTAGGTGCCATTACCGCACAGTCGACTCGCGATTGCGTCTGGCGCTGGCAGATGCGTTCTGCGCTACGCAGGGTTGGGTTATCGGGCTCAAGGCCTAAGGCACAGTCGATACTGTGCTTCAGGCGGCTAAGTGACTGGCGGCGTCGGTGACGACGGGTGCGCGCGTTCCCGGTGAAGACTGACTTGCCATACTGGATAATCGCCATAACTCCTCCTGTGAATGAGTTTTTGGCGATGGGGTGGCAGGCGCGGCGTGTCGGCTGAAGCCGAAGCGTCCGCTATTCCACTGCAAACACTCGACATCGACCCGCCCGGCTGCGTTCGCGGCCAGGGAAAAGCAGAGGAGAGTGAAGTCAGAAGAGAGCTGACGACGCTGCATAATGCGCATCCACCCCATCCCAAAATTCACTGACTTTGGGTGGTGGGTATCGCGCTTGTGCAGCGCCTCAATTGTTTAAGAGCGGGCTCATCCGGGAGCAGTGATGTCGTCCTTCCATGGTCAAATTATTAACAGGTTCTAATGCATTGGCAAACACCAACAGTTAATTTTTTATTTACCGTCAGTTAAATTTATGATTTCAGCCAGATTATTTTTTTACCCACTCAATACGTTTTGTGATCAACCTAAAATCTGATAATCGCGGGCCTGGCTCATGATGACACGCGCTACCACCTGCAATGAGGCCGCCTCATCCAGCGTCAGGTACCAGGTCTCATAGCGCTTGTTGTCAGAGATCACCGCGACCTTTCTGTGCTGCAGCTGCAGACGTTTGAGATAAAGTTGATCGTCTAGCGTGAACAGGTAAATCCCGTCGCCGTCAAAGCGGTGCACGCTGATATCCACAAACAGCTGATCGCGCGGCGCAAAGGTACCAGCCATGGAATCATTGTTCAGCGCGATGAGTCGGATGTTCTCTGCCGGACGACCGCTAAACAGCACGCGCGCCTCATCCAGCCCATACTCGATCGCCTGAATGGTTTCGACCAGATCATCACGCGCAGCAATGCCCTGAGCGCTACGCTGCCCAATATCCAGACTTTCAACGCGGAACAGATGTTGTGGGTCCATCAACGTCTGCTGGCCGATCGTGGCAGCGGGTTTTTCCATGCCAAACTGCAGCCATTCTACGCGCACGTCCAGTAACTGGCTGAGCGCCAGTAAATTGCTGTCATCTGGAATCGATTGCGCGTTGAACCATTTCCAGACCCCCGGTGTTGAGATCCTGCATCCCCTTTCCTGCAGTGCCTGTGCAACCTGTTTGTTCCGTCCATGTCCGACAATTCCCGCGCTGTCACACGCGGCAATCAGCCTGGCAGTAAAAGCTTGTCTGTTACTCTCTTTTTTAACCATCAGTTAATAATCTGCCATCAGTTAAAGACTGAATGTTATTTTCATTTTTGCTACCAGTTCATTTTATATTACCGTCAGTTTACTACCCAACAGCTTTTATCAATGAAGCTGGATGATCATTATCCCCTTCGGCGAGGTGGAAACCAGTAATGAATGCCCGACAGCTTGTTCTGACAGGGGTTTTCAGGATTGTTCTGTGACGCTGATACCAGCCGTTAAAACCAAAAATGGGCGAAAAGGCGCGGCGGCGCCATAGATGACAGAAATAAATCAAAAAGCTCTGGGAATAATTGGATCTGAAGCAAAAAAAATGGGCACCCTTGCGGTGCCCATTGGGTTGCAGAAGTGAAAATTAGCCGCGCAGCGTATCGTCGCCCCAGCCAATCCACTTGTAAGTGGTGAGTGCTTCCAGCCCCATTGGACCACGCGCATGCAGCTTCTGCGTACTGACCGCCACTTCCGCGCCCAGACCGAACTGCCCCCCATCGGTGAAGCGCGTGCTGGCATTCACATAGACGGCGGAGGAATCAACCTGATTCACAAAGCGATTGGCATTGCCAATGCTGCGCGTCAGGATGCCATCCGAGTGTTGGGTACCGTGCTCGCGAATATGGGCAACCGCATCGTCGAGATCCGCCACCAGCTTGACGTTGAGATCGTTGGATAACCACTCATCATCATACTGTTCGGCTTGCACTGCCACGACGCTGGCCGGACCGTTTTGCAGCAGCTGCAGGACATTTGCATCGCCGTGCAGCGGGATATTTTCCTGCGCCATCCGCTGTAAAAATGCAGGAATAAAGCGTTCAGCCTGATCGCGGTGAATCAGCAAGGTTTCCAATGAATTACAGGCACTCGGACGCTGTTTTTTCGCATTAACAATCACCTCCAGCGCGGGCTCAATATCCATGGTTTCATCGAGATAGAGATGACACACGCCAATACCGCCAGTGATCACCGGAATGGTCGAGTTTTCACGACACAGCTTGTGCAACCCTGCGCCGCCACGTGGAATCAACATATCGACATAGCGATCGAGTTTCAGCAGTTGGTTAACCAACTCGCGATCCGGGTTTTCAATCGCCTGCACAGCCCCTTTGGGCAGGCCATGCACGCTCAGCGCGTTTTGGATCACGCGAACGGTGGCCGCGTTGGTGCGATAGGTCTCTTTACCGCCGCGCAGAATCGCCGCATTGCCGGTTTTCAGGCACAGAGAAGCCACATCCACGGTGACGTTAGGACGCGCTTCATAAATCACCCCAATCACGCCCAATGGCACGCGGCGACGTTCAATACGTAAACCGCTGTCCAGCACGCCGCCATCGATCAACTGCCCGACCGGATCGGCCAAACGGCACACCTGACGCACATCGTCAGCGATACCTTTCAGACGCTGCGGATTGAGCGTCAGGCGATCCAGCAATGCCGCGCTCATGCCATTCTGCCGCGCATCGGCCAAATCCTGCTCGTTAGCCGCCAGAATGTCGGCGCTTTCCGCTTCCAGACGATCGGCAATCGTCAGTAGCACCTGATTTTTTTGTTCGGTGGAGAGTTCTGCCAGTTTGTACGAGGCTGCACGCGCCGCTTTACCCATTTCTTCTAACATCATCTGCTCCTTAACTGACGATCATATCGTCACGATGCACCGCAACCGGGCCATATTCGTAACCGAGGATATCGCCAATTTCCTGACTGTGATGACCGGCAATCATGCGCATGGCATCGCTGTTGTAACGCGTCACGCCATGGGCGATATCACGACCTTGCAGGTTGCGAATGCGGATCACTTCACCCCGAGAGAAGTTGCCCTGCACTTCACGTACGCCTTTCGGCAGCAGTGAACTGCCGCGCTCTAATACCGCAGCCAGTGCACCATCATCAATGGTGATTTCACCGGCAGGTGGGGCACCGAAGATCCAGCGCTTGCGGTTTTCCAGCGGTGATTGCTGTGCGTGGAAGCGGGTGCCAACCGGCTTGCCATACAGTACATCGCTGATCACATCCGGGCGGCTGCCTGCCGCGATGATCACGTCGATACCGGCACGGCAGGCCACATCAGCCGCCTGCAGTTTAGTCGCCATGCCGCCGGTGCCGAGGCCTGAAACACTGCCTCCGGCTAACGTGCGCAATGCGTCATCAATCTGGTGCACATCGCTGATCAGCTCGGCTTCAGGATTGGTGCGCGGATCGGCGGTGAACAGACCCTGTTGATCGGTCAGCAGCAGCAGTTTATCCGCACCGCCGAGCATCGCCGCCAGCGCAGACAGGTTATCGTTATCGCCCACTTTAATTTCTGCGGTAGCAACAGCATCGTTCTCGTTAATCACCGGCACGATATGGTTGTCGAGCAGCGCACGCAGCATGTCACGTGCGTAGAGGAAGCGTTCACGATCTTCCATATCCGCACGGGTCAGCAACATCTGCCCGATATGAATGCCGTAAATCGAGAACAGTTGCTCCCACAGCTGAATCAGACGGCTCTGCCCCACCGCAGCCAGCAGCTGCTTTGAGGCGATGGTAGGCGGCAGTTCGGGGTAACCCAGGTGTTCGCGTCCAGCGGCAATCGCGCCGGAAGTGACGATAACGATACGATGACCCGCCGCATGCAGTTGTGCACACTGACGAACCAACTCCACCATGTGCGCACGATTCAGCCGACGTGAACCGCCGGTGAGGACGCTGGTACCCAACTTGACCACAAGGGTCTGACTGCCACTCATGTTTTTCCTGCCATATAAGAAAAAATTCTGCGAAGGGACGTTTTATCAGGAGTGAGCGAGGAAGCCAATAACAGCAAGGGGAAAAGCACAAAAAACCCCTGACAATGCGGTAGACCAAAAGTTCGCGATTAACAAGAAATCAGAAAAACTGTCATAAAACTTTCATCACCAGTCGGTAAAAAGTTCCCTGTTTTACAAACCCTTTCAAGGGTACAACAAATTTTACTCATTGGGATTGATAGCAAATGAAGAAGAGCACACTGGCATTAGTCGTATCAGCGCTGGCACTGGCTTCCACCGCCCAAGCCGCAGAAGTTTATAACAAAGACGGCAACAAACTGGACTTCTACGGCCGCGTTAAAGCTGAGCATTACTTTAGTGATGCCGCTTCAAACGACGGTGACAAATCTTACGTTCGTATCGGCTTCAAAGGTCAGACCCAGATCAACGATCTGATGACCGGCTACGGCCAGTGGGAATACCAGTACAACGTCAACAACTCTGAAGGTTCTGACGCTAACTCAGGCAACAAAACCCGTCTGGGCTTTGCGGGTCTGAAATTCGGTCAGTACGGTTCATTCGACTACGGTCGTAACTACGGCGTACTGTACGACGTTGAGGCATGGACTGACGTATTCCCAGAATTCGGTGGTGACGGTACTGCGCGTACTGATAACTTCATGACCGCTCGTGCTACCGGTGTTGCGACTTACCGCAACAGCAACTTCTTCGGTCTGGTTGATGGCCTGCGCTTCGCGCTGCAATACCAGGGTAAAAACGACTCTACCAGCGCCAACGCACGTGGTAGCGCCACCGATACTTCTCGCCAGAATGGCGACGGTTACGGTGCATCACTGGGTTACACCATTGGCGATACCGGCATCAGCCTAATGTCTGCAATCACCTCTTCTGACCGTACTAACCAGCAGCAAGCTCGTGCTTACGGTTCTGGTGATAAAGCGGATTCATGGGGCGCAGGTATCAAGTATGACGCTAACAGCGTTTACCTGGCAGCGATCTACACCGAAACCCGTAACATGACACCAATCAGCGGCACCAACTCAGTGACAGGTGCTTCTGTATCGGGTGCGGCTAACAAAGCACAGAACATTGAATTGGTTGCACAGTACCAGTTCGACTTCGGCCTGCGTCCGTCCATTGGTTATGTACAGACTAAAGGGAAAGATATCGAAGGTATCGGCGATGCTGACCTGGTTAAATACATCGACGTTGGCGCGACTTACTACTTCAACAAAAACATGTCTACCTTTGTTGATTACAAAATCAACCAGCTGAACGACGACAACCGTCTGTCACTGAACAACGACGACATCGTTGCTGTTGGTCTGACTTACCAGTTCTAAGCAGTTAGCTTTACCCTCAATGTGTCTATAAAAAAAGAGCCGGCTCATCACCGGCTCTTTCTTCTTTATCTCTACCAGACTGGCTTAAAAGCCACGCTCTGGGAATGCAGGGTTAAGCGCTGAGCTTCACCGGCTCCTCTTTAAATCCCGATGCCGGTTTGAGATCCAGCTTGAGGTCATGCAGCACGGCTTTCAAACGCTCGTGGAAATTACGCAAGGTACTCTCCACTTTCTCGTTGTTCTCTTTGCCTTTGATCGTCGCCACACCCCAGTCACCGTCTTTATCAAACAAACCAAAGTGGTATTCATAGGTGAAATGGTCTTCGTGCGCTTCCAGCGTCATCCACCAGCCCCAAAACTCACGGAGTTCGGGTGCGGGTTTAACGTTGACACACGCCGCCAGGCAATCAAAGAAGAAACGCTGCTCTTCACATTTTCCTTCACGGATGTACGGCCCCAATTCGGTGAAGCGCTTCAGCAGGCGACTACGGGGATGACCACTCGGTAACGTCATGCTAATTCTCCCTCAAATAACCGTAAAATTGTTTCTCGTTACGCGAATCACGCGCGCAACGCAAAATATCCCGGATATAAGTAGTAGCAGAGCGTCGAATTTTTGCCAGTCATACACCCAATTGTTTTGCTAACCAGTCACAGATTTGATTTAACGCTTTCTCAAAACTGGAGAACACCGGCGTGGCGGGTATCGCCAATACTTTGCCCTGTGCGGAAGAGTTGGCAATCAATTGTGCCTCCTCTTCTGGGCTGAACAAATCGCCCGGCCAGTAAGCCGCCAGCATCGGCGTCGGCGTGCGACGCCCCAGTAAGCCCTGCACCTTCAATGAATAGCGATTGAGCTCAATGCGCAGGTTGCTGTCAGACGCGGAAGGCATTCCCAGACGACTGGCCAGCATATCCATGTACATGTCTGGCAGTTGTTGCTGGCGTTGCTCATCGACAAACACGTTATGCACCATCGCGCCCAGTGTCGCGACCGCACGCAGGCGCGGCACTTCCAGATAAGCCAGTCGCGTGGCGACATTGGCGCCAAAGCGATAGCCAAACAGCGCAACGCGCGTGTGATCAATCCACGGCACATTACTCAGCTCACGCAAAACCTGCTGGTGAAGCTGGCTGGTGTCCTGATTCAACGTCCATTTGCTACTAAAGCCCACTGAAGGCATATCCAGCGTCAACATGGCGATACCACGCGGCGCCAGATAATCGTGGAACAGGCGATAATGATCGCTTTGCAGCGAATCCAGGCCACCGCACAGCAGCACGGTCGGGTATGGGGCTTTGGCCCCGGCAGGCATATGCAGGAAACCGGTAACCGGGCTGCCACCGCTGATTTGAAAAGTCAGCGCTTTCAGCTCACCCGGTAATCGCTGCGTCGCTTCTTCATACGCCCGATTCGCCAGTACCTGAGCCTGATCGGCCAAATCATCGCCTTTTATATACGGATAGGCAGCAATACTGTAGAGGTTCGATGCCCGCATCCATTGATGCCCGGCTTCTTCGTGATCTTCATTCTGCATCGCCCGCTGTTGCCACAAGGCGGCCTGCTTCGACCACTCATAGTTCCAGTTACCCCCGCGATAGCCAATCACCGTATCGAGTTGAGTGTCATCAGTATGCTCGTATTCACTGATGGCGATGCGCGCCAGCACTTCGCTGATCTCCTGCGGAGACAGGCCGCGCCACGTCCACAGCAGTTTGTTGAGCATGCGATACCAGCAAGGTTGGGTATCCCCTTCCAGGGTGTTGTGCACCTGTACCGGATGGTGATGCTGGCGATGCACCAGAGAGGAGGTTTCCGGGTGTTTAAAGCGGGGCTTAAAAAGCTCTTCGCTGAGGTTTTTATCCGACATCTTAGACGTTCTCCCGCGATAGTCGCATAGATGCCTAAGAGTGTACTGCACCCACATGTTGGGTGCGAGGCGTAGAATGCACAACGCCCGGCATAACCGGGCGTTGTTTGCGTTGCATCAATCAGCTTTTGACGATTGGCGGGATATAAACCACGCCCATGTCCCATGGCTGTTCGATCCAGGTGTTCTGCGGAATATCGACAATGTAGTCGTCCACCAGCGCACGGCCAGCTGGCTTAGCGAAGATGGTGCAGAAACGCGCTTTTGGATACATATCGCGGATCGCTTGCGCGGTGCCACCGGTATCCACCAGGTCATCAATCACGATGAAACCTTCACCATCGCCTTCGGCACGCTTCAACACTTTCATTTCGCGCTGATGGTCGTGGTCGTAGCTTGAGATGCACACGGTGTCGACATAGCGAATACCCAGTTCACGCGCCAGCAGCGATGCCGGAACCAGACCACCGCGGCTTACCGCAATGATACCTTTCCACTGTTCCACAGGAAGCAGGCGCTGGGCCAGTTTGCGGGCATGGATCTGCAACATGTCCCAGGTGACGACGTATTTTTCGCTCATAAAAGAAATCCCGACCAACAATGTTGGTTTAAAAATAGGCAAGGGGGAAAAGGTTGCGCGAGATTATAAGGATCTGACGCGTTAAAAACCAGCATCTGTCGCATTGGATGCAGGATTTTAGCGCGCCTGAGTACGCACCCGGTGAAAAACAGTGATATTCTCAGCCACATCACGTCAGATGTGCTGACGGCGATCTTTCACTGGAACCCGGCGTGCGAGCGGTATGTCCGCCGCGCTGACACAGGAGATGCATTGTGTCTGAATTGTCGCAACTTTCCCCCCAACCGCTGTGGGATATTTTCGCTAAAATCTGCTCCATTCCGCACCCTTCTTACCATGAAGAAGCGCTGGCCGAACACGTGGTCAGCTGGGCCAAAGAGCAAGGCTTTTGGGTTGAGCGCGATCAGGTCGGCAATATCCTGATTCGTAAACCGGCCACTGCGGGCATGGAAAAACGTACCCCTGTTGCACTTCAGGCGCACCTCGATATGGTGCCGCAGAAGAACAACGATACGGTGCACGACTTCACTAAAGATCCGATTCAACCTTACGTTGATGGCGAGTGGGTTAAAGCGCGTGGCACCACGTTGGGCGCCGACAACGGTATTGGCATGGCTTCTGCACTGGCGGTGCTGGCTGATAACAGCCTGACCCACGGCCCACTGGAAGTGCTGCTGACCATGACCGAAGAATCGGGCATGGATGGTGCATTTGGTCTCCAGCCAAACTGGCTGCAAGCCGATATCCTGATCAACACCGACTCCGAAGAAGAGGGTGAGATCTACATGGGTTGCGCAGGCGGTATTGATTTCATCACCACCCTGCCATTAACCCGCGAAGCCGTACCTGCGGGCTTTGAAACCCTGAAGCTCACGCTGAAAGGTCTGAAGGGCGGTCACTCCGGTGCCGATATTCATCATGGTCTGGGCAACGCCAACAAACTGCTGGCGCGTTTCTTTGCGGTCTACGCGCAGGAACTGGATGTGCGTCTTATTGAGTTCACTGGCGGCACGCTGCGTAATGCGATTCCGCGCGAAGCTTTTGCCACGCTGGCGATCGACAGCCATAAAGTGGATGCACTGAAATCGGCTGCGGTCCATTTCCAGGCTACGCTGCTGAACGAGCTGGGCATTAAAGAGAAGAACATTGCGTTAACCACCGAGCCGCTGGCACATCAAGGCCAGGCGCTGACCACCGACAGCCGCGATCGCTTTATCAACCTGCTGAACAGCACTCCGAACGGCGTGATCCGCAACTCTGACGTGGCCAAAGGCGTGGTGGAAACCTCGCTGAACGTCGGCGTGGTGACCATGGATCAGGACAATGCCGAAATCATCTGCCTGATTCGTTCACTGATCGACACCGGCAAAGATTGGGTGGTTGAAACCCTGACTTCACTGGGCCAGTTGGCTGGCGCGAAAACGGCACCGAAAGGCGGTTATCCTGGCTGGCAGCCTGATGCCGATTCGCCAGTGATGGCGCTGACGCGTAAAACCTACGAAGCGCTGTTTGGCAAAACGCCAAACATTCAGGTGATTCACGCGGGTCTGGAGTGTGGTCTGTTCAAGAAGCCGTATCCGAACATGGATATGGTGTCGATTGGGCCAACCATTACCGGTCCACACTCACCGGATGAGCAGGTGCACATTGAGAGCGTCGGTCTGTACTGGAAACTGCTGACTGCGCTGCTGAACGTGGTGCCAGAGAAAGCGTAAGCGTAGGATTGTTGTAGAACAGTGTTATTGCTTTAATGCTGGTCACCTTTCGTGGCCAGCAATTTAATTAGCTTTCGATTTGTATCCATAATCACGTCACAATCGCCATGATGATAAAACTCCTTCAGGGGTGTACAAATTGTGATGAAATAAAGCTATTCCAATCTCTTTATCATGCATGTAATCGGCAACTAAATCTGGGGTAATGTTATCATCAAGATCTAATAATTGATAAGCAAGGCCAATCAACACTTCCACAATTAATCCTGGGCCGGTTAAAACTGAAGTCACACTATAATTTTTATTTATTAATTCGCAGCGCCAGGTGAGTAGACGAGAAAGGTAGTGCGTATTATCGCTACGATCATAAAAGTTAAAAATGCAGTCATTTTTTTCTAAAAAACAGTATCGTTTCTTCATTGTCCGAAGGATTATACTTACAGTCTTAGAGCCACTATGAGAAGATATAAAGCTATTAAAATATAATCCTTTCAGTCCTTTCACCGCGCCTATAGCGAGTAAATTCTCATGAACAAGTATAGCCTCAAGAGGGAGAATGTCTCTCAACGTAAAATTTGACGCATCAGCGTCAATGACATCTAAAACCTCTTTATGCCACGCCAAACTAAAGCGTTCTCCATACTTATAGTTTTCAATGTATTCATCATTTGAACATTCAAGTTGAGATAATATATTAAGTATCTTCTTTGTTTTGAATATGCGTAAGAAATCATCTTCGACAGCATTTGATTTTTCAAGTAATGCATTTAATCCCTCAAACACATGGTCAGTATACGGCATCGTATCAACATTAATATAGGTTCCACCGAAACTGTGGATTATCATCAACCTGACTATATCGCTGGCACCAGCCAAATTCCCTCTCAATATTATTTCATAATAATAAAAGCGTCTAAACTCCTCATTGAATTCATTAAAAAGAGTGTTTAAGTTTTTAATTTTAATTCTTTTACCTTCAAACCATGGATTTAAAAATGATGCAGGACCTGGAACAGGCTCAATTCCATTAGCCATGAAGAAATCGTTTACACACTCATTAAAACAATCTCCCTCAATCAACCTGGGGTAAATATAGTTAAATGCATCGTTCTTGAGGTTCCTTTCAGCTTCATAATAATTTCCCACATCACATTTAATTAAAAATTTTTTGATGCTACTGTGAAAAGAATGACATTGAGAAAGATTCAAGTCACACCAAAAGAAGATCTCTTTGTCCTGATTAGTCTGTTCCCAGATGTCAATATAATCAGTACAGACCTGATTTGTATCTCCAACCCATACAAAATGCAGTAAATCAGGTACTAACACTTTACTATGCTGATTGAGTTGCACATCTGATAATTGACACTTCATTCTTAAATTCATGTTCAACCTGCCATTGGCTGTGCTTTAATGCTTGTAAGCAACCTGGAACACGGCATATTCACTTGGGGTAATGATTCATACCAATGAATCAATTTAGATTAACCAGAACAATTAGTCTCCAGGTGAACTTTATTCGCCATGAATTCATGTTGTTAACAAGTAATAGATAGCCATTAAAATTAGAATGACAGCACAAATGACCGCACTACCAGAGAGATCCTTCAATGAATCCAAATATCCACTATTGAACTCAACGACCTTACGCAATGCCTCCTTCTCATTATCAGCCTCAACCACAACATGAAACTTCCTGAAGCCAAGTTTTCTCATTTCTTTCATTGTCTGAGTTGTCAGCGAGTCTTTGGCATAAACTTTCGACTGTTCATCCTTGAAAAATACAACATACTTCCTCATTAAACACTCCTTAAAATACAATTTATTTATATTTGACGCATTGCAACTAAAGCTTCTCTGGTGCTCAAGGATGATTGTAGTGAATAATCCATTAAAAACTTAATCCACATTCGATAAATGAGGCTCTAAAATTCAAAGAGCACAATCTTTTCGTTGTGCTCTCATTATTATTACCGGTGATGACCTATTTGTTGTCTCCCTCTATTCCCTGGTCCCGTGCCGTTACCTCCGTAACCGTTTCCGGAATTATTATAGGACCCATTACCTCCCCAAAAACCACTAGCGCCAGAGCCACTGCCATAAGGTGAATTTTGTGATGCAAAAGACTGAAAGCCTCTACTCCCATTATTCCCACCATTATTAGATGAACCCGAGCGCGATCCTCCATTTGTTGCTGATTGGCGACCACTTCCATCCTGATCAGCCCATCCACCTGAGACTTGATCTAACTGGCTACTCAAAATTTCTTTCATTAGAACCTCCATAAATGAATAAAGATAACATGCTCCCTGATAATCACTGTGAATTCTAAATTAAAAACAACCGTGGGTTAAAGTAATAAATATCAATGCCGTGATACATCTCATAAAAAATCATACTTTATTATTTATATTCCTTAGTTAATTTACATGTTCATGTAAAAGCATCTTGTAATTAAATCAAGCCTATACCTATGTAGTTAAAGATATTTAGCAGGTAAAGTAATTAAATATAAATATTTGATCAGCCGTGTTTAATGTGTCCCTCTATCCAGAAAAAAGAAACCTTCTAATAAAAAGAGGACTTTTTAATTGATAGAATCCCCATTTTAAAAAAATATTGAATACATTTTAATTTAACAAGAATAATTAACGGCTATAACTTAAGAATTCTGATAGATATTCAATGAATTTACCCTTCAGTTTTAAGGATATGCCTCCAAGACATACAGTATATTTCACTAGAGGAACGCACCATTACCTTGCTATCTCACTACAAAAAATCCCCTGACCAGTTTTAGACGCCGTTACGCCCAGATGTCTGGATGGCTAATAAGATTTCGTGCTAGCTTATGCGCTTTCATTTGTTGCCCAGCGTTATCGGTTCAGAAAAAATGCCACCCACTCTTTTAATGAAAGGCCTGACCCCATGAGTGCGATTAACCGCCTGGAGATGCGTAATATCTCCATCGCTTTTGGCGGTTTTGCCGCGCTGACCCAGGTCGACTTCCTTACCGAAGGCGGGTCGGTGCATGCGTTGACCGGGGCCAATGGCGCGGGAAAGTCCACATTGATGGCGGTGCTATCAGGCGCGCACCGTGATTACAGTGGCGAGATCCTGCTGGACGATGTGCCGGTCTCCATTCGTTCACCGCGCGATGCCAAAAAACTCGGTATTCATCTGGTGCAGCAGGAAGTGGATGTGGCGCTGGTGCCGCAGCTCAGCGTGGCGGAAAACATTCTGCTCGATCAGCTGGCAGAACCCGGCCATGTCTATAGCTGGCGTGAAATCCGTCGCCAGGCGCGTGCCCTGCTCAATCAGTTGGAAGTGAACATCGATGTTAATCGTCTGGTGGAACGCTGCTCGCTGGCTGAGAAGCAGCAAATCTTGCTGGCGCGCGCCCTCTCCCACCATTGCCGTTTTCTGATTCTGGATGAACCGACTGCGCCGCTGGATCAGCATGAAAGCGAGCGTCTGTTTACCGTCGTGCGCCGTTTACAGCGCAACGGCATTGGCGTGGTGTTTATCTCCCACCGCATTCACGAACTCAAAGCGATTTGCGATCGATTAACCGTGCTGCGTGATGGTCGCTTGATTGAGAGCAGCCCAATGGCGGCGCTGAGCGGGGAGCAAATCGTTGAGAAGATGCTGGGACACCAGTTGACCGATGTCTATCCACCACGACGTGAACATAGCGAACAACCGCTGCTGCTGTCGGTGGAGGGTTTGCACGATGACCAGCTGCTGGGTGATATTTCACTGCATCTGCGCAAAGGTGAAATTCTCGGCATCGCTGGCCTGGCGGGCGCGGGGAAAACCGAGCTGTGTAAGGCGCTGTTTGGCGCAAGCAAAAGCCGCGTCGAAAAAGGCGAGCTGCACGGCAAACCGTGGCGGCCGCGTTCACCGCACAATTCGGTGGAAAACCGCATGGCGCTGGTGCCGGAAGAACGTCGCAAGGAAGGTATTTTTATCGATGAACCGGTGAGCATGAACCTGAGCGTCAGCGCCGACAACAGTTTTTCCCGCTGGAGTCTGTTCGGCCATCGTCAGGCCTGGCGCTGGGCTGAAGAGGTGATTCAGCGCCTCAACGTGCGTACCACTGGCCCGGCGCAGATTCTGCGCCGCCTATCGGGCGGTAATCAGCAAAAAGTGGCAATTGGGAAATGGCTACGCAACAACGCCGACGTATTGATTTTTGATGAGCCGACCAAAGGCGTCGATATCAAAGCCAAGACCGATCTGTTCAGCCTGATTGATGGCCTGGCGCGCGAAGGCAAAGGCATTATTTACGCTTCGGGCGAGTTTTCCGAACTGGTCGGCTTATGTGATCGTATTTGTGTGCTCTGGGATGGGCGCATTGTGGCAGAGATGGAAGGTCGTGAGGCCACTGAAGAGATGCTATTGCTTTATTCCACCGGAGGAACCCCTGCGTGAGCAGCAAAGAACTATCCCTGAACCCGCAGCCTTCTCTGCGTCATAAATTATTCGATTTTCTCTATAAATGGGGCATGTTGCTGACCGTGGTGATCCTGATCGCCGGGTTTGGCCTGGCATCGGACAGCTTCCTCGAGCCCACCAACATCATCAACATCCTGCGTTCGATTGCTATCGTCACGGTGATTGCGATTGGCGTGTCGATTTCGCTGACCATCGGCGGCTTCGATTTGTCGGTGGGATCGACCGCTTCGCTGGCCAATGCGCTGGTGATTTCGCTGTTTGTCTGGCATGGCTTTGGCACCACCGAAGCGATCATCATTACGCTCCTGCTGTGCACCCTGGTGGGGCTGCTCAACAGCTTCCTGATCGTGATTCTGCGCATTCCCGACATGCTGGCTACGCTGGCAACCCTGTTTGTTATTCAGGGCGTGGCGATGACTTACAGCTTCGGCGGTTCGATTACCGAGAATATGGTGATGCCAAGCGGCGATATGGCGGAAGGCACCATCCCCGCAGCGTTCGGTCTGTTGGGTCAGGTGCCGACCATTGTCATCATCATGCTGGTGGTGACGATTGTGGCGCAATTGGCACTGTCGTTAACCAAACATGGCCGTCGCATGTACGCGCTGGGGGGCAATCCAGAAGCCGCACGCCTTTCCGGCATTCGCACCACGCGCTATCGCGTTTTGGCCTATGTACTCGCATCCCTGCTGGCCGGGCTGGGCGGTATTTTGCTGGCATCACGTATTGGTTCTTCCCAGGTGAATGCCGGTAGCGGTTATTTGATGGATGCCGTTGCCGCGGCATGGATCGGCTTCTCGCTGGCCGGTTCCGGCAAACCTAACGCGCTCGGTACGCTGGTGGGCGCGGTGATTCTTGGTGTGTTGCAGAACGGGCTGGTGATGTTGTCCGTGCCTTATTACGCCATGGACATTATCAAAGGCCTGGTGCTGGCTCTGGCCCTGGCAATTACCTACATTCAGCGCCGCTAAGGCGCGTTTACTGAGAAAGAGAATCTAATGAAAAAAATTACCCTTTCGCTGCTGGCATTAAGCCTGCTGAACGCCAGCGCTGCCTTTGCCGATACGGTTACCCCGGTCCCTGCTGCGATTGCGAATCACGAAGGTCCGGTGCGCATCGCCATCATCCGTAACCTGGGCTCAGACGATAACACCACGCAGTTTATTGCCGGTGCCATTCAGCAAGGTCGTCAACTGGGCTTTAAAGTCAGTACTTTCCTGAGTAATGGCGATGATGCGCGTTTCCAGGACTTCGTTAATCAGGCGATCAGCCAGAAATACGATGGCATCATTCTCTCTCACGGCAAAGAACCCTACTCCACCGCGCTGGTGCAACACATTGTCGATGCGGGTATCAAACTGTCCGTCTTTGATACCCCGGTGAATACGCCGATCAATGTCGTGACCGTCACTGCGCAAGATGATGCCTCACTGGCGCAGGCGTCACTGGGTCAGCTGATCAGTGATTTCCATGGTAAAGCCAACATCATCAAACTGTGGGTCGCAGGCTTCCCGCCGCAGGAACGTCGCCAGGTGGTGTATGAGAAACTACTGAAAGAGAATCCAGGCATTCATCAGCTGGAATCTATTGGCGCAGTCTCTACCGATGTACAGGGCGACACCGCCAACAAAGTGGGTGCGATCCTGGCAAAATATCCAAAAGGCAAAATAGATGCGATTTGGGCATCGTGGGACGCATTCAGTCAGGGTGCTTACAAAGCGCTGCAGGAGAATGGTCGTACTGAAATCAAAATCTACAGTATTGACGTATCCAACCAGGACTTGCAGTTGATGCATGAGAAGAACAGTCCATGGGTGCAGACGGTCGCCGTCGATCCAAAAACCATCGGTGCGGTCAATATGCGCTTAGTGGCCAATAAAATCGCGGGTGAAGCCACTCCGGCAAGCTACGAGTTTAAAGCGTCTTCCATTTCGCAGCAGTTGCTGAACAGCCAACCAGGGGCGATTAACGTGGCAACCCTGAACAAGATCATTCCGGGCTGGGGTGTGAACAACGATTTTGTTGCGCCGTGGTTTGCCACACTGGAAGCGAAGTACGCTAAGAAGTGATTTAGTGGCTGAATATGGCGGCGCTTAAGCCGGCATGCTGGTTAACTAAGACCATACTCAAGGAGAGCTGCCGTTTTAAATGGCAGCTTTTTTTATGCGTATCAGAAATGGCCTGTGCGGCGGTCGGGCTGACCTATCGCTGCTAACCAGCATCACGCTGATGAGATCGCCGTTTTTACCAACCCAACACCAACTGCCGCCCCAATTGCGGATCCACCAGCGTCACATGCAATCCCACCAACCGCACGCCGCGTCCGGCACGCCGTTCATCCCATGCCTGCCGCGCCACCGCGATCATGTCATCCTTGTTCAGTACCGGCCAGACATGCTCCTGCGTGGTCTGCTGGAAATCATTAAATTTGAGCTTCACCCCCTGACGCGCAATTTGCTTGTCTGGCCGGATATTTGTCAGGCGTCGATCCAGCTCAGCATAGAGATAGTCAATGATGGCCAGACACTGCTCCCAGCTGTGGATGTCTTCCATCAGCGTGCGTTCGACACCGAGCGATTTGCGTTCGCGCTCCACCACCACATCGCGCTCATCAATGCCGTTGCTGCGCTCCCAGAGCACGCGGCCGAATTTACCAAATCTCTTCAGCAGCAAGGCGAGATCGGCTCTCTGCACATCGGCGCAGGTTCGCAGTCCCATCTCTTCCAGTTTTTTGGTCGCCACTTTTCCTACGCCTGGAATTTTGCTCAACGGCAGCGTCAGTAAAAAATCCGGCATCACTTGCGGTGTAATGACGTATTGCCCGTTGGGCTTATTCAAATCGGAGGCGATCTTGGCGAGGAATTTGATCGGCGCAATGCCCGCCGAGGCGGTTAAACCGGTTTCGCGCAGGATATCGGCACGTATCGCCTGCGCCATTAGCGTCGCTGAGCCCTGACAATGCTCGCTATCGGTGACATCAAGATACGCTTCATCCAGTGATAAGGGCTCAATCAATGGGGTGTAGCGTGCGAAAATATCGCGGATCTGGCGTGACGCCTCTTTGTAGGCATCGAAGCGTCCAGGCAGTAATTTCAGATGCGGGCAGAGCTTGAGCGCCATTGCCGTCGGCATTGCGCTGCGCACGCCATATTTGCGCGCGGGATAGTTGGCGGTACTGATAACGCCACGCTGCACCCGGCTGCCGCCAATGGCGATTGGGATATCCGTTAATGAAGGATCGTCGCGCATTTCAACGGCCGCGAAAAAGCAGTCCATATCGACATGAATGATTTTGCGCATACGCCCTCCGAATACTGGATAAGTATACAGCAGCAAGAAACTTCGGCAATATTTGTTGAGCGACGAATTAAAGTTTACAAAATTCTGGTCGTAATCCCTTTAGGATTGCACCATTTTCTCGGAGACTGTCTTGATTAAACCTCAGACAATGTTAATGTTGCGCTGCGGTAGCGGATATTTCCGATAATGCAATACCAAGACGCTCAGCGTCATCGTCTCTCTTCACTTCAAGGTACACACAGAATGGGCAGAATCGCATTGTGGCTTGCGATGATTCTTATGCCAGTCCTTAGCTGGGCCATTTCGCCAGAGCCAACGCAACTGTCGGCACCGGTGAGCAAAGAGTTAAAGAAACAATTACTTGGCACCCCTGTTTTTATTCAGATCTTCAAGGAAGAGCGTACGCTGGAACTGTACGGCAAAATCGGTAATGAATATCGTCTGCTGGACAGCTATCGCATTTGTAATTTCTCTGGCGGTTTAGGGCCTAAGCGTCGTCAGGGCGATTTTAAAAGTCCGGAAGGGTTTTATAACGTTAAGCTGAACCAGTTAAAACCGGACAGCCGTTTCTACCGCGCGATTAATACCGGCTTCCCGAATCAATACGATCGTGATAAAGGCTATGACGGTAACTATTTGATGATTCACGGTGATTGCGTCTCAATTGGCTGCTACGCCATGACCAACGCATCAATGGATGAGATCTTTACCTACGTCAACGCTGCGCTGCGCAACGGTCAGCAGGATGTACAGATCAATATCTATCCGTTCCATATGACCGATAGCAACATGCAGCGTCATCGCTACTCAACGTACATCAACTTCTGGCGTGAACTGCAGCCAGGTTATGCGTACTTTGAGAAGTACCACATACCGCCAACGGTTAACGTGACGACGACGGGTCAATATGCGGTGAACAGCACGCCGGTGATTTCTACACCGGATGCTGCCTCGAAGTCATTCCTGGCGCTCACCCAGGCAAAATAATGCCCACTCGCCTGGCACTATCCGGTGCCAGGTTTC
This sequence comes from Pantoea sp. S61, assembly GCF_016625145.1. Taxonomy (NCBI): domain Bacteria; kingdom Pseudomonadati; phylum Pseudomonadota; class Gammaproteobacteria; order Enterobacterales; family Erwiniaceae; genus Pantoea; species Pantoea sp. S61. Next base: position 37,918 of record NZ_JACVUO010000004.1, on the reverse strand, counting down.
ATTTCCTGTCAGCGGCTGTGTCGCAATCACCGTCACAACGTCCTTCGGCGTTGTTTGCTGCATAAAATCAATTTCTACATCCTGATCGAGCAACTTGGCTTTGCCAAATGGCGCACGCCGAGTGATCCAATACAGATTGGTCGAGCAGAACGCCATCAGATAACGACCGTCCGACAGCAGCATGTTAAACACGCCCTTCTCACGCATGTCAGCCGCCAGCTCAGCAATATAGCGAAATACCGCCGGCCAGTTGCCCGGAGTGCGCGGATAACGCTCAGACAGCTTATGCAGGATCCAGCAAAACGCTTTCTCACTGTCCGTTTCGCCAACGGGTCGGAAAGTCCCGGTCTCCAGCTGTTTGTAGCCTTTCAGCTGCCCGTTGTGCGCGTAGGTCCAGTTACGTCCCCACAGCTCGCGGGTAAACGGATGGGTGTTTTCCAGCGACACTTCACCACGATTCGCCTGGCGGATATGAGCGACCACGGAATGTGATTTGATCGGGTATTCCTGCACCAGGCGGGCGATCGGTGAGTTAAAGCTGGGCTGAGGATCTTTAAATGTGCGGCACCCTTTTCCTTCATAGAAAGTGATGCCCCAGCCATCTTTATGTGGCCCGGTTCCGCCGCCACGCTGCACCAGACCGGTAAAACTGAAACAGATGTCCGTGGGGACATTGGCGCTCATCCCGAGCAATTCGCACATAGCAACCGCCTTAAGTCAGCACTCCCGCGTGAGCAGGAGTGACGCGTCATTACTTAACCATCTCTTTTTCGATCAGCAGCATCAGGATATGAATCACTTTAATGTGAATCTCCTGAATGCGGTCAGCGTAGCCAAAATGCGGTACGCGAATTTCGATATCCGCTGTGCCTGCCATTTTGCCGCCATCTTTACCGGTCAGGGTAATCACTTTCATCCCTTTGGCGCGTGCCGCTTCGACCGCTTTGATGATGTTCGCCGAGTTGCCTGAAGTGGACAGGCCCAGCAGCACATCACCTTCACGGCCTACGGCTTCGATATAGCGCGAGAACACATGGTCATAACCAAAATCGTTGCTGACGCAGGAAAGGTGGCTTACATCAGAGATGGCAATCGCCGGGTAGCCAGGACGATTTTCACGGTAGCGCCCCGTCAGCTCTTCAGCAAAGTGCATCGCATCACAGTGAGAACCACCGTTGCCACAGGAAAGCACTTTGCCCCCTGCTTTAAAGCTGTCTGCCAGCAAGACTGCCGCGCGCTGAATCGCGTGAATGTTCGCTTCGTCACTCAGGAACTTATTAAGCGTATCGGCTGCTTCATTAAGTTCTGAGCGAATAATGTCCTGATACATAGGGATGTCCTTTAGAGGAAAGATTTACCCTGCAAGTTTAACGGAATGGGACAAAGCCGCAAAGCGCCTGCATCGGGGAAAAATGCTCAGGCTTTGCCGTTCCTGCTCTGTTGGTCTCCAGAGAGTGCGATTTTGTGAGTTCCGTTGTAATTGCGATGTAAACAGATTGCTAAAAAGCAGCCACTGCTCTAAACCTTAACCTATAACAGGTCAGACCTCTTACAACTTACGGAGCGGTTCATTATGTTGCTTGCCTCGATTGTCGCGACGCTGATTGTCATTAGCGCCCTCTTCTACCATCAAGTTTCGCTGCGGCTCAGCAGCGTAGTCCTGTTGCTATGGACTGCCGGGCTGGCTGCTGCAGGCCTGTGGACGCCGTGGCTGCTGCTGCCACTGGCGATTATCCTGCTGCCCTTCAACCTGCCTGCCATGCGTCGCAGTATGTTCTCCAAACCTGCGCTGCACAGCTTCCAGAAAGTGATGCCGCCGATGTCGCGTACGGAAAAGGAAGCGATTGATGCCGGTACGACCTGGTGGGAAGGCGATCTGTTTCGTGGCAAGCCAGACTGGCAGAAACTGCACAACTATCCGCAGCCACGTCTGACGGAAGAGGAACAAGCCTTCCTCGAGGGGCCGGTCGAAGAAGCCTGTCGTATGGCGAATGATTTCCAGATCACTCACGAACTGGCCGATCTTCCGCCGGAACTGTGGGCGTATCTCAAGCAGCATCGCTTCTTCGCCATGATCATTAAGAAAGAGTATGGCGGCCTCGAATTCTCTGCCTATGCTCAGGCGCGCGTCTTGCAAAAACTGGCGGGCGTTTCCGGTATCCTGGCGATCACCGTGGGTGTACCTAATTCACTCGGCCCAGGCGAGCTGTTGCAGCATTACGGCACCGATGAGCAGAAAGATCACTATTTACCGCGTCTGGCACGCGGCGATGAAATTCCGTGTTTCGCGCTGACCAGCCCGGAAGCGGGTTCTGACGCGGGTGCCATTCCGGATACTGGCGTGGTGTGCATGGGCGAATGGCAAGGTCAGCAGGTGCTGGGCATGCGCCTGACATGGAACAAGCGTTACATTACGCTGGCACCGATTGCTACCGTGCTCGGTCTGGCCTTTAAACTCTCCGATCCCGATCATCTGCTGGGTGAGACTGAAGAGCTGGGCATTACCTGTGCCCTGATCCCGACGCAAACGCCGGGCGTAGAGATTGGCCATCGCCACTTCCCGCTTAACGTGCCGTTCCAGAACGGTCCAACACGCGGTAAAGATATTTTCGTGCCGATCGATTTCATCATCGGTGGCCCGTCGATGGCCGGTCAGGGCTGGCGTATGCTGGTTGAATGCCTGTCAGTCGGTCGCGGCATCACCCTGCCTTCCAACTCAACAGGCAGCCTGAAGAGCATTGCGCTGGCAACCGGTGCTTATGCGCATATCCGTCGTCAGTTCAAAGTCTCTATCGGTAAAATGGAAGGGATCGAAGAACCGCTGGCACGCATTGCCGGTAACGCCTACGTGATGGATGCGGCGGCTACGCTTATCACCAGCGGCATTATGCTGGGTGAAAAACCGGCGGTGCTGTCCGCTATCGTGAAGTATCACTGCACCCACCGCGGCCAGCGCGCCATTATCGATGCGATGGATATCGCCGGCGGTAAAGGCATTATGCTGGGCGACAACAACTTCCTGGCGCGAGCTTATCAGGGCGCACCGATTGCGATTACCGTGGAAGGCGCCAATATCCTGACGCGCAGCATGATCATCTTTGGCCAGGGCGCGATTCGCTGCCATCCATGGGTGCTGGAAGAGATGAACGCGGCGGCTAAAAACGATCTGGTGGCCTTTGACCGTGCCTTGTTCAGCCATATTGGCCATGTCGGTAGCAACAAAGTGCGCAGCCTGTGGCTCGGTTTAACCGGCGGCCGCACCAGCGCGTCGCCAACTCGCGACGTGACCCGCCGCTACTATCAGCAGCTCAACCGTCTGAGCGCCAACCTGGCGCTGCTGTCAGATGTGTCGATGGCGGTGTTAGGCGGCAGCCTGAAACGTCGTGAACGTATCTCAGCACGTCTGGGGGATGTGCTGAGCCAGATGTACCTCGCCTCTGCTACCCTGAAACGCTTTGACGACGAAGGCCGCAATGAAGCCGATCTGCCGCTGGTGCACTGGGGCGTGCAGGATGCGCTGCATCAGGCTGAGGTGGCGATGGATGACCTGCTGCGTAACTTCCCTAATCGTCTGGTGGCAGGCGCACTGCGCATGGTGATTTTCGCCGGTGGCAAACACTGCCCGGCACCGTCTGACAAACTGGACCACAAGCTGGCGAAGCTGTTGCAGCTGCCATCAGCCACCCGTACTCGTCTGGGCCGTGGCATGTACCTGACGCCAAGCGAACACAATCCAGCCGGCCAACTGGAGCAGGCGCTGCAGGATGTGATGGCCGCAGAAGTGATTCATGAACGTCTTTGCCAGCAGCAGAAAAAACATCTGTCGTTTACCCGTCTTGATGCGCTGGCACAGCGTGCGTTGAAAGAGGGCTGGATTGATGAGAGTGAAGCCAAAGTACTGACGCGCGCTGAAGCCAGCCGTCTCAAAGCCATCAACGTCGATGAGTTTGTGCCGGAGGCACTGGCCTCACCGAAGCCGCAGGATAAAGGCGCCACGCGCGCCAGTGAAGCCGCGTAACACGAAAAAGCCTCCTGACGGAGGCTTTTTTGATGGGGTCAGCCGTAACTTATCCCGCATACACATAGCGGTTTCGCGGCCAAAGCGCACAGTGAATGGCGCGGTTATAAGATTGAAGCCTGACTTACCCCGCCTGACGAATGCGCGCAATCAGCGCGTCGACATCCGCAATATGATCTGCAGCGAGAATCAACGTACGGCCGAGCGTGATGCAACTGCGAATGCATTCTGTCCGCATGGTCTCATCGGCGATCTGTTTGAAGTCGGCCACGTGAGACATGCCCACGGTGCGACGAATCAGTTCCGTTCCGCAATAACCAATGGTGTCGCTCCATACTTTGCGCAGGAAGGCTTCCGCATAGCCCGGATACGCCAGCGCCACATCAGAAGTGTTGGCGTGTGCCAGTTCGAGGAAGCGAGTGGAGAACTGCGTCCAGACGTCATGCACATCGCTCAGACGACGCTCGCGCCCTTCTGCCGCTTCACGCGGGGCCAGCAGACCCGGCAGGCAGCAGTAGTTAATCAGCAGATTGCCAATCGCGCTGCCGACATCAAAGCCAATCGGACCGAAATAGCCAAACTCCGCATCGATCACCTTCAGGCTACCATCGGCCACGAAGATTGAGCCGCTGTGCACATCGCCGTGCAGCAGCGCTTCGGCATCCGCAAAGAAGCGGTGCTTCAGCCCGGCCACCGCGATTTTCAGCGCATCGTCAGTGCGCAGGCTGACCACCAGCGGCTCCAGTGCCGCCGGGTATTTATTACGCTCGTGATCGATAAAGGGATCGTTGAAGAACAGGTCTTCGGTGATTTCGCACATTTCCGGGTTGATGAAACGCGCGACTTCGGCCTTTTTCTTGTGCGGATGCAGGAAAAAATCAGAAGTATGGAACAGCGTCTGCGCCAGATATTCGCCCAGCTGACGCCCCGCTTCAGGGTAGTAAGCCCCTTTCACCAGCTCGCCGCGCCAGATGCGATGGCTGGAGAGATCTTCCATCACCATCACCGCCAGTTCGGCATCGTAATGGGTGACGTTAACCGTGTGCTCAGGGCAATGTTTATAGTGCTCAACCAGCGTCTGCGCTTCGAGGCGCGCGCGATCCAGCGTTAACGGCCAGGACTCACCCACGCAACGCACATAGGGCAGTGCCTGTTTCACCACCACGCGGCTCTGTCCTTGGTTATCGAAAATCTTGAACACCAGGTTGAGATTGCCATCGCCGATCTCTTCTGCGCTGACCAGCGCTGACGGATCGTCCACACCGCCAAATTTTTTAGCATATTCCACCGCATCAGCAGCGGTGAAGGTACGGTATTGCGACATTGCCTGTTCCTCGACATTCGATAGTAATAAGCCGTTTGGACGTCTATACATCCGTCACGCATGTTGGCACAATAGCCGCTATTAACGCAACAGGGATTTCACACCATGCAAACACTTCGTACCACCAGTCTTGAGGTCCGCGATAATCAACTGTGGATCCTTGACCAGCAAGCGCTGCCACAACAACAAAACTGGCTGCCTGCGCACACTGTGACGCAGTTGGTTGATCACATCCATGCGCTGCGCGTGCGCGGTGCCCCGCTGATTGGCCTTTCAGCCAGCTTGCTGCTGGCGCTGCTGGGCGAGCAAGGTGTCACCCGCGCGGCATTGGCGGAAGCGCTGGAGGTGTTGCGTGCTTCGCGCCCGACTGCCGTCAACCTGATGAACAATCTGGATCGTATGAAGATTGCGCTGGCGGAGAGCGATCACGTCAACGCCCTGAGCGCCGAAGCGCTGCGCCTGGTGGCAGAAGATAAGCAGCTGTGTGACAACATTGCCCGCGCCGGCAGCGCTCTGGTCAAGCCGGGCAGCCAGCTGCTGACGCACTGTAATACCGGCGGTCTCGCCACCGCAGGCGTGGGTACAGCACTGGGCGTGATTGCGCATGCCCATCAGCAAGGATTAGTGAAAAGCGTCTGGGTGGATGAGACGCGACCACTGCTGCAGGGCGGTCGTTTAACCGCGTGGGAACTGGGCGAGCTGCACATTCCCTACCAGCTGATCACCGATTCGATGGCTGCAAGTTTAATGGCGCGCGGCGTGGTCGATGCGATTTGGGTCGGCGCGGACCGCATTGCCGCTAACGGCGACGTGGCGAACAAAATCGGCACCTACAGCCTGGCGGTACTGGCGCACTATCACGGCATTCCGTTCTATGTGGCGGCGCCGCACACCACGCTGGATCGTCAATGCCCGAACGGCGATGCCATCCCGATTGAGCAGCGTGCCGCCAGCGAAGTCACCGGCGTATCCGGCAGTTTTAGTAGTGTGCAGTGGGCACCGGATAACGCGGTGGTCTTCAATCCGGCATTTGATGTCACCCCAGCTGCACTGATCAGCGGTTGGGTGTTGGATACCGGCGTCGTGACGCCAGAGCAGGTTCAGGAAGGGATTTTTCAGCCTTAAGGGTGCGCCAGATGGCGTATTCTGTGTTTACGGTGCGCCAGAATTGAAAAGGTCGCCATCAATGGCGACCTTACGAGGACGAGCCCTGGGTTGTCAGATGCACCCTGAAGCGTGACCTTTCAATGCCTTAATCCATTTTGTCGTGTGCAGGTTTACGCGCACAGCGCGTTATGCCAGACGGGGATAAGCATCCGCAATCTTGTCGCCGGTAAAGTTGGCGATCCAGCCTTCCTGATTATCGAAAATACGAATCGCGGTAAAGTGCGGTTCAGAGCCCATATCAAACCAGTGTGCCGTGCCTTCAGGTACTGAAATCAGATCATTCTTCTCGCACAGAATCTGGTAAACCTCATTGCCAATATGCAGGCAAAACAGACCAGACCCTTCGACGAAGAAACGCACTTCATCTTCGCTGTGCGTGTGTTCATTCAGGAATTTCTCGCGCAACACCTGCTTGTTAGGATTGTCAGCACGCATGCTCAGCACATCCCAACTCTGATAGCCTTTCTCTGCCACCAGACGGTCGATCGCGTGCTGATAGGCTTTAATCACCGTTTCCGCGTCAGGGTCGTTACCCAGATCGCGATCCGCTTCCCAACGCTCAAACCGAACGTTTTTGGCGTTCAGGCGCTCGCGAATCGCCTCGGCATCGGTACTGTGCCACAGTGGCTGGCTGGATTCGGTATCGCTAAAAATTGTCAGTGCACTCATGTTAAATCGACTCCGGATTAATCTGCGAAAAATCGTTTACCTGGTGATGGCGACTGGCGTTATCGGCCTCGCCACGAATTAACTGCAATGTGTGCCAGCCTGCTTGTGCCGCGGCATCCAGTTCCTGATGGATATCTGACAGGAACAGTAACGAAGACGGTGCCAGGCCAATGTGTTCGGCGATGTTGTGATACGACTGGGTTTCACGCTTGGCGCCCACCGCGGTATCAAAATAGCCGCTAAACAGCGAGGTTAAATCACCTTCATCGCTGTAGCCAAATAACAGTTTCTGCGCAGGCACCGATCCCGAGGAATAAACATACAGGGCAATCCCCTGTTGCTTCCAGCGTTCAAAAGCAGGCAGCACATCGGGATAAAGATGGCCGGTGAACTGACCTTCAACGTAACCCGCACGCCAGATCATCCCCTGCAGCGCTTTTAAACCGGGCGATTTGCGATCTTCATCGATAAAACCGATCAGCGTGGCGATGAGGTCATCCAACGATGCTTGTGGCGCCGCTGACTCTTCACGCACTGCGTTTAGCGCCGCAACCACCTTCTCATCCGTTTGGTTATCCCGCACGAAGGCTGCCAGATGCTGACGTGCATAAGGAAACAGGACATTGTGCACAAACTGAATATCACTGGTGGTGCCTTCAATATCAGTAACTATCGCGCGAATCATTGGGTCTCCAGCAGTCGACGTTGCAGTTCACATTCAAACAGGAATTCCAGCCCTTCCAGGTGGCGGCGCGCTTCGTTGACGTCTTTGCCCCAGCAGGTTAAGCCATGACCACGTAGCAGGAAGCCATACTGCAACGGCGTCTCGGCAGCAAACGCTTCAATGCGCTGCGCCAGTGCATCAATATCCTGGTCGTTATCAAACAGGGGAATCGCAACGGTATTGAGATGCGTCTCCTGGCCCGCGAGGGTTTTCTGCATCTCATAACCGCTCAGCAGTAATGCGCTTCCACGCTCCACGCGCGACAACACAGTGGAGTTCACCGTATGAGTATGCAGCACGGCACCCGCTTGCGGAAACAGACGATAAATTAAGGTATGCAGCCCGGTTTCCGCCGACGGTTTGCGCCCGGAAGGCACGCTGTTGGTGGCGATCTCAACCTGAATGAAGTCATCACGTGTCAGGCTACCTTTATCTTTACCCGATGCGCTCAGCAGGCAGTATTCCGCGTTCTGACGCACCGACATGTTTCCGCCGGTAGCGGGTGCCCAGCCTTTTGCGCCAATCCAGTGGCAGGCGGCCACTAAATGTTCCAGTGGGAGAAAATCCGTCATAGTGAAGGTGAGGCTCCGCTGATAGGTTTAGACGTCTAAGCGTCTCGATTGCCAAATATTAGCATCCTGTGTAGAGTGGCAGCAACACAGGGTTTCTCCGCATCGACATTCGCGCTTAAGGCCACTAAATAATGACGCAGCTCAACCTGACTCCCGAGAGCAAATTACCGGCACTCGGCACCACGATTTTCACGCAAATGAGCGCCCTTGCCGCGCAGTTCAACGCCATCAATTTATCACAGGGTTTTCCGGATTTTGACGGCCCGCAATATTTACAGGATCGTCTGGCCTATCATGTGAGCCAGGGCGCAAACCAATATGCGCCGATGATCGGTGTGTTACCCCTGCGTGAAGCGATTGCCGATAAAACCGCTGAGCTTTACGGTCACACGCCCGATGTTAACAACGATATTACCGTGACCGCGGGCGCGACCGAAGCGCTGTATGCCGCCATTACGGCGCTGGTGCGTCCGGGCGATGAAGTGATCTGCTTCGATCCCAGCTACGACAGTTACGCGCCTGCAGTTCAACTGGCCGGCGGCGTGCTGAAACGCATTGCATTGCAGCCACCGGGATTCCGCGTGGACTGGAGTGAATTCCGCAGCCTGCTGAGCGCGAAAACCCGTTTAGTGATTCTGAATACGCCGCACAACCCTTCTGCGACCGTGTGGCGTAAAAGCGATTATGCCGAGTTATGGCAGGCGATCGCTGAGCAGGAAATCTATGTGCTAAGCGATGAAGTCTACGAACACATCTGTTTTGATGCAGAGGGCCACGCCAGCGTGTTAGCGCATGCCGAGTTACGCCAGCGTGCCATTGCCGTCTCTTCGTTTGGCAAAACCTTCCATATGACCGGATGGAAAGTGGGCTACTGTGTTGCACCAGCAGCGATCAGCGCCGAAATCCGTAAAGTACATCAGTATCTGACTTTTTCGGTCAATACCCCGGCGCAGCTGGCGATTGCCGATATGCTGCGTCAGGAGCCAGAACACTATCGTGACCTGCCCGCCTTCTATCGCGAACGTCGCGATTGCCTGGTTGATGCATTGTCGTGTAGCCGCTTCAAGGTGATGCCGTGCGAAGGCACTTACTTTGTGCTGCTGGATTACAGCGCCATTTCCGATCTGGATGACGTCAGTTTCTGCCAGTGGCTGACCAAAGAAATTGGCGTGGCAGCCATTCCGCTGTCGGTATTCTGTGCCGATCCGTTCCCGCACAAGCTGATTCGCCTGTGCTTTGCCAAACAACCCGCGACACTTATCGCCGCTGCGGAGCGCTTATGTCAGCTTTAAAAATTACCGTTCTGCAGGAAACCCTGAGCTGGATGGATGGCGAAGCCAACCTGCATCACTTCGATGGCGTATTGAAAGGCATTGAAGGTCGCGATCTGATTCTGCTGCCTGAAATGTTCACCACGGGTTTTGCCATGGAAGCAGCAGAGAGTTCGCTACCACAGCAACAGGTCATTGAATGGCTGCACGGCCATGCGAAAACCAGTAATGCGCTGGTCGGTGGCAGCGCAGCCATCCAGACCGAAAAAGGTGCCGTGAACCGTTTTCTGCTGGTTGAGCCGAATGGCACTGTTCATCAGTATGACAAACGCCATCTGTTCCGCATGGCGAATGAGCATGAACACTATGTTGCAGGCGATACGCGAGAAGTGTTCACCTGGCGCGGCTGGCGTATTCTGCCGCAGATTTGTTACGACCTACGTTTCCCGGTGTTCTCACGCAATCACAATGATTACGATCTGGCGCTCTATGTTGCCAACTGGCCAGCACCACGTGCACTGCACTGGCAGTCTTTGCTGATGGCCCGTGCGATTGAAAATCAGGCGTATGTCGCCGGTTGTAACCGTGTCGGCAGCGACGGCAATAGCCATCAATACAGCGGAGACAGCCGGATTATTTCACCGCTCGGTGAGATACTCGCCGCTGGCGAACCTTTTGCCCGCGCCCGTCTAGATGCGGAGCTGTCACTGGACGATCTGCAAGCCTACCGCGATCGCTTCCCGGCATGGCGCGATGCCGATGGGTATACGTTGAAGTAAATGTCTTGCCGCGTCTCTCTGACGCGGCTTTATCACTCTATTTTATTTTGTTTCCACATTGGAAACACGACAACCTTCGGCTACAATGTTTCCATGTTGGAACATGTCGAGGGAATGATGCACGTTATTTCAAGGAAGATGTTTGCTGAAGCGGCATTACGCTTTCCCAATGATGCAGCAGCACTGGATGCCACTTATCGGACTCTACATGGCAGAGATTTTGCCGACCCTGAAGCACTTAAACACTTTTTTCCAAGCCTGGATCGAATGAAGTATCGGGTGAAATGGTGGGTGATCAATATTGGTGGCAACAATCTTAGGTTGATGTTTTTTGCCGACTTCATCGCTGGACGTATTTTCATTAAGCACATCAGTACTCATGCTGAATACGATAAATGGGTTAAGTTCTATCGGGAGAACAAAGAATGATCGCCGAAGCTATTCAGGCCTCAGATAACCTCATCAAAGCCGTCCCCCTGCTTGGCGGTAGTCAATCGAAAGCAGATTATGAGCAAGCGTTAGAGCTGGTTGAGTATTTGGTTGAGCATCAGCCTTCTCATCCATTGATTGATATGCTGGCAGATAAAGTCGCGAAATATGAAGAGCATGCGCCGGAGTTTGCAGCCTTCAATGCACGCGTTAAAACCCTGCCGGGCGGAATCGCGCTGCTGCGTGTATTGATGGATCAACACGATTTAAACCAATCATCATTCATTCAGGAAATTGGTCAGCGTTCTTATGTTAGCCGTATTTTGAGAGGTGAACGTAAGCTAACGGATAAGCATAAAGCGGCGCTGGCAAAACGTTTTAAACTACCCTTCGAAGCCTTTCGCGAAGATTAAATAGAAAAAGCCGCAACGTGTGAACGCTGCGGCTTGAGTTTGATTACAGCTCGAAGCGATCCAGATTCATCACCTTGGTCCAGGCTGCCACGAAGTCATTGACGAACTTCTGTTTGGCATCGCTGCTGGCATAGACTTCGGCCAGTGCACGCAGGATGGCGTTGGAACCAAACACCAGGTCGGCGCGCGTGGCGCTGTATTTCACTTCACCACTGGCACGATCGCGGCCTTCGAACAGTTCGGCGCTCTCATCGGTAGCGCGCCATGCGGTGCGCATATCCAGCAGATTGACGAAGAAGTCATTGCTCAGTACGCCGACACGATCGGTGAACACACCGTGCTGACTACCATCGAAGTTGGTGCCCAGCACGCGCAGACCACCCAGCAGCACGGTTAATTCCGGTGCGCTCAGCGTCAGTTGTTGTGCTTTATCCAGCAACAAGGTTTCGGTGGATGAGCCACCTGCGATGCGACGATAGTTACGGAAACCATCCGCCAGCGGTTGCAGCACATCGAACGACTCAACCTCAGTCTGGTCCTGACGCGCATCGACGCGGCCCGGAATAAACGGCACTTGTACCGCGACACCTGCCGCTGCGGCAGCCAGTTCAATGCCGACGCTGCCGGCCAGCACAATCACATCCGCCAATGACGCTTTACCTGACTCCTGCTGAATTTTCTGCAGAGTTGGCAGCACATCATGAATCACGCTGGCATTGACCGCCCAACCGTTTTGCGGTGCCAGTGCCAGACGTGCACCGTTGGCACCGCCACGTTTATCACCGCCACGGAAAGTCGAAGCAGATGCCCAGGCAGCAGAGACCAGTTGGCTGGCACTTAACCCTGAAGCGGCAATTTTTGCTTTCAGGTCAGTGATGTCATCAGCGCCTGGCTGATGTGTTGCCGCTGGCAACGGATCCTGCCAAATCAGATCTTCCTTCGGCACTTCAGGGCCGATGTAACGCGCTTTTGGCCCCATATCACGATGGGTCAGTTTGAACCAGGCACGGGCAAAAGCTTCATTGAACGCCTGCGGATCGTTGAGGAAACGGCGAGAGATCTTGCCGAACTCTTCGTCAAAACGCAGCGTCAGATCGGTCACCAGCATGGTGGGCTTACGCTTTTTCTCCGGATCGAACGGGTCTGGAATGATCGCTTCTGCATCCACCGCTTCAAACTGGATCGCACCCGCTGGGCTGTGTGTCTGCACCCATTCGTATTTGAACAGGTTCTCGAAGAAGTAGTTGCTCCACTGGGTAGGTGTCTGTGTCCATACCACTTCCAGGCCGGAAGTAATGGCATCCGCACCTGCGCCACTGCCGTAGCTGCTGCTCCAGCCGAGGCCCTGCGCTTCCAGAGGCGAGGCTTCTGGATCAACACCTACATGGCTGGCGGCAGCCGCACCGTGCGTTTTACCCAATGTATGACCACCGGCAATCAGCGCGACGATCTCTTCATCGTTCATGCCCATATTGCCAAAGGTGGCACGAATGGCTGGCGCAGCTGATTTTGGATCGCCGCTGGCTTCCGGGCCTTCCGGGTTGACGTAAATCAGACCCATTTCGGTGGCACCCACCGGCGCATTGGCAAGACTTTCTGGGTGGCGATGCGCCAGCCATTCAGTTTCGTTACCCCAATCCACATCCATATCCGGTTCCCACACATCTTCACGTCCGGCACCAAAGCCGAAGGTGCGGAAACCGGCGTTCTCCAGCGATACGTTGCCCGCCAGAATGTAGAGATCGGCCCAGGAAATTTTCTGCCCGTACTTCTGCTTCACCGGCCACAGCAGGCGACGCGCTTTATCGAGGCTGACGTTATCCGGCCAGGAGTTCAGCGGTGCGAAACGCTGCTGACCACGGCCGGAACCGCCACGACCATCCACGGTGCGGTAAGTACCGGCACTGTGCCACGCCATGCGAATGAACAGCCCAATATAGCTGCCCCAGTCGGCTGGCCACCAGGATTGAGAGTCGGTCAGAATAGCGCGGATATCCGCTTTTAATGCCGGGTAATCCAGCTTGCTGAACTCGTCGCGGTAGTTGAAGTTTTCACTGAGGGGATTGGAACGGCTGGAGTGCTGGTTTAACAGGTCGACACGTAACATATTTGGCCACCAGTCGCGGTTGGTTGTTCCGCTCCCCGCGCCACGTGCCAGTACGCTTTTTTCTTCAGACGCCCCGTGATGAAAGGGGCACTTACCTGACGCTGCTGCATTATCGTTATTGTCGTGCGTGCTCATTTTTCGGCTCCGTTTGCTTCACATTGTCCGGTAAAGATAACCGTACCTTGTGAAAGAATATATTTGGATGAACCGAAGGTTTTGATAGTTACTGTCTTTCAAGCGCAGCGTGTGACAAGGCGCACAGAAAGTAGGGACTTATCGCCAATCGCGCATAATTTCGTCACTAAGACAGGTGTCATTCGCGGCCAGCTACGCATAAATGCGTCATTAAAACAGGTGTCGTTTACAGACGGGTGTGCATGAATGCGTCATTAAACCGGTATCGTTTACAGCAGGTGTACCAAAATGCGCGCCCTGCAGTCATTGGAGTGTTGCAGGGCCGCCATTTAGGGTGGCCGTGACTAAATTAGCTGCCGCGATAGGTTGACCACGACCACGGTGAGATCAGGAACGGCAGATGATAATGGCTGCCCGCTGAACCTATCACAAAATCAATCTGTGCACTGACGTACAGCGCATCGCGTCCGTCAGCAGCGAAATAGTCACCGATCTCTGCGGTCAATCGATAATGGCCTGGCGCTAACGGCTCAGGCGTTAAATCCTTGATACGGCCATCGCTGTCGGTTTCACCCTCCGCGATCGGCAACCAGCCTTCCGGGCTGTTCTGCTCCAGAGATATGGCCACGCCGATGGCGGGTTTACCCAGCGCGGTATCCAGAATGTGAGTGGTAATGGTGCTCATATAATGCTCTCCTTAAGCCGTAACAGGGTGATTTCACGCAGTTGCGTCAGCGCTTCCTGCTGCTCTGTCTCTGCATCATTGTTGAGCCTGCGCTGCAATTCCGCCAGCATCTCCTCGCCACTGCGTCCTTTGGCGCGAATCAAAAACACCCGGCTGAAGCGCTGTTCATAGGATTGATTGCCCGCCAGCATGGCAAATTGCAGCGCGCCATCGGCCTGCTGCATCGCCGACTGCTCATTGCGTGACAATACTGCCTCTTTGCCCGCGCCCGCGGCTTTTTCACCAATACGTGGGTGCGCGCGTAATGCCTGTTCCAGTTCGGCACCTTGCCAGCGCTTTGCCAGCGTTTCAGCGGTCTTATAGAGCGCTGAAACATCGGCGAAAGGCCGTGCGGCCACCAGCGCCTGCTGCCAGTCAGGAATCGCCACGCAGTGGGCTATCGCTGTGTGTGCCTCATTGGGCGTGGCATCGTTAAACACCGCTAACTCCATGCAACGGCTCCTTAAGCCTGTGCCAGATCGTTGACCGCTTGCAGATAAGCCTGCACGCCTAGCGCCACATCCGCTACCTGCACGGACTCGGCTGGATGATGGCTAATACCGCGATGGTTGCGCACGAACAGCATACCCACAGGCCAGCGATCGGCGATCGCAATCGCGTCGTGCCCTGCGCCGCTTGGCAAAGAAACGCTACGGCCCTGCACTGTTTCCACCGCGTGGCTTAGCGCCTGTTGCAAACGTCCATCGCAGGCGGTTGCCGCAATACGGTAATACTCGCTGGCGGTAAAAGTCAGTCCACGCCGCAAGGCAATCGCTTCGGCTTGTGTCAGCAGCGCGGACAACAGGCGCTCCAGCGGCTCATCCTGCGGCCCACGCACATCCAGTGAAAACTGCACTTCACCGGGGATAACATTCACTGCGCCCGGCAAACAGCTCAGGGTGCCGACCGTGGCCACCAGTTGGGGATCTTGCTCGGCGGTGGTGTGCTCAACAAACACCATCCACTCGGCGGCGGCGGCCAGTGCGTCTTTACGATGGGTCATCGGCACCGTGCCAGCGTGGCCCGCTTCACCGATAAAGCGGCAATTCAAACGACGCGCGCCGTTAATAGCGGTCACCACGCCAAGCGCCAGATCTTCCTGTTCCAGACACGGCCCTTGTTCAATGTGCAGCTCGAGGTAAGCCGCAATGTCGTTAACGTCGCGTGCCGCCTGCAAAATGTTGGCAGCGTCCAGACCGAGATCCTGCATCGCTTCCGCCACAGTTATACCGTTTCCATCCAGATGCGTTACCCAACTCTCGGGCCATGTGCCGGTAATACCCCGGCTGCCCAACAGCGTGATGCCAAAGCGTGTGCCCTCTTCATCGCCGAACCCGACAATCTCAATCGCCAGCGGTAGGCGCAGCTGACGATCGTGCAGCCACTGTACGGTTTCAATGGCACTCAGCACACCCAGCATGCCGTCATAGCGCCCGGCATTGCGCACCGTGTCCAGATGAGAGCCCAGCAGCAGCGCCTGCGCGCCGGGTTCAGCAGACTCATAACGACCGCAGATATTGCCCACCGCATCTTGCCAGGTGATCATGCCGGCCGCCTGCATCCATTCTGCCACGCGGGCGTTGGCGCGGACCTGTTCAGGCGAGAGATAGACACGCGTCAGGCCATCCTCACTTTCACTGATTTCAGCCAGGGCATCGCAGCGTGCCATGACGCGGGCAGCGGCGGACTGCGCCTCGCTGGCGGTCATCAGGCTGTTGCTCATGCGTGGCTCCCGTAATGATCCCACGCCGCCTGCATGGCCGCGCCTTGTGTCGAACGGTAACCCACATGGTTCAATACCGCTTCCAGCGCGCTCAGGGTTTGCATCACGCAATCTTTGCGCGCGTTGTAGCCCATGGTGCCGATGCGCCACACTTTGCCGTGCAGCGGGCCAAACGAGGTGCCGATCTCAATACCAAAATCTTCCAACACCAATTTGCGCACCTGATCGCCATTCACGCCCTGCGGGATCACCACACCGAGGACGTTGTTCATCTTGTGTTTCAGGTCACCAAAGGTTTCGAGGCCCATGCCCTGAATACCTTTCAGCATCGCCTCGCCATGCAACTTATGACGTGCAATGCCTTTATCCAGCCCTTCCTGCATCATCAAACGCGCGCACTCACGTGCACCAAACAGCGCGGTGGTGGCTTCGGTATGGTGGTTCAGACGCTCCGGCCCCCAGTAATCCATGATCATGCCGAGATCGAAATAGTTGGAGTAGATCATCTCCTCATCGCCATCCTGATGATCCGCGGTACGGATGCCCTCTTCCACACACTTACGTTTGCGGATCACCGCTTCCATCTGTGGGCTGAGGGTGATCGGCGAAGTGCCCGACGGGCCGCCAAGGCACTTCTGCATACCGGCAGAGACCGCATCCAGCCCCCAGGCATCAGTTTCCAGCGCGTTACCGCCCAGTGAAGCGGTGGCATCGGTATAGAACAGCACGCCATATTTCTGGCAGATGGCACCGAGTTGTTCCAGCGGTTGCAGCATGGTGGTGGAGGTATCGCCCTGCACCGTTAGCAGCAGGCGTGGCTGCACCTTTTTGATCGCGTCTTCAATTTGGTCAGGGGTGAATACTTCGCCCCACGGCACTTCAATAGTGTGCACTTCGGCGCGGCAGCGGCGGGCAATCTCACACAGCAGATGGCCAAAGCGGCCAAACACCGGCACCAGCACTTTGTCGCCCGGACGGATAGCCGAGAGCAGAATCGCTTCGATACCGGCGCGCGAGGTGCCGTCAATCAACATGGTCCAGCGGTTTTCGGTACGAAATACACCACGGTACAGCGCCATCACTTCATTCATGTAGTGCGTCATCGCCGGATCGTACTGACCCAGCAACTGGCTCGACATGGCGCGCAGGACACGCGGATCGGCGTTGATAGGACCAGGCCCCATCAGCAGGCGTTGTGGTGGATTAATTTGCGAAAACTGACTGATATCCATGTGCTATTCCTTTTGAAGACTTAAAGACGGACGGTGGAGATAAACTGTTTAAGCTCGGCGGTCTGCGGATTGGCAAACAGCGTTTTGCTGTCGCCCTGCTCCCAGACGCGGCCCTGATGCATAAACACCACGCGATCGCCCACATCACGGGCGAAGTTCATTTCATGGGTAACGAGGATCAAGGTCATGCCTTCGGCAGCTAGCTGTTCCAGCACCTTCAGCACTTCGCCCACCAGTTCAGGATCGAGCGCTGAGGTGATCTCGTCACAGAGTAATACTTTCGGCTGCATCGCCAGCGCACGGGCAATCGCCACGCGCTGTTGTTGTCCACCGGATAAATTGGCCGGGTAGTAGTTAATGCGTTCGCCAAGGCCGACTTTCTCCAGCATCTGCGTCGCCAGCTCGCGGCATTCAGTTTCGCTTTTCTTCAGTACCCGGCGCGGCGCCAGCATCACGTTTTCCAGCGCGGTCATGTGCGGGAACAGGTTGAAGTTCTGGAACACCATGCCCACCGAGCGGCTGATTTCACGCGCCTGTGATTCACGGTCGGTGATCGTCATACCGCCGAGTTTGATGCTGCCTTCCTGGTAGCCTTCCAGTCCGTTCATGCAGCGCAGCAAGGTACTTTTTCCCGAGCCGCTGCGGCCGATGATCGAAATCACCTCGCCGTTGTCGATATCCAGATCGACACCTTTCAGAACGTGGTTGTCGCCGTAGTACTTCTGGACCTGATTAATGGTGATGAGCGGCATTGAATTTTTTCTCCAGGTACTGGCTGTAACGCGACAGCGGATAACACATCAGGAAGTAACCCAGCGCCACCAGGCCAAATACCTTAAAGGGCTGATACGTCACATTGTTCAAAATAGTGCCGGCTTTAGTCAGCTCGACGAAACCGATAATCGATGCCAGCGCGGTGCCTTTGATCACCTGAACGGCAAAGCCCACGGTCGGCGCGATGGCGATGCGAATCGCCTGTGGTGCCACCACGCGAAACAGCGTTTGACCAAAACTCAGGCCGAGGCAGCGCGATGCTTCCCACTGGCCTTTTGGCAGCGCACGAATACTGCCGTGCCAGATATCCACCAAAAATGCGCTGGTGTAGAAGGTCAATGCCAGCGAAGCAGCGGTCCAGGGCGCCACATCAATGCCAAACAGCCCGACGCCAAAGAAGGCGAGGAACAACTGCATTAACAACGGCGTGCCTTGAAACAGTTCGGTGTAGCAGCGAATCAAGCGCGTCAGCCAGGGGCGTTTTAGCAGACGCAAAAACAGCAATGGCAAGGTCACCAGCGTGCCGCCAAAGAAGGCCACCAGCGACAGTAAAATCGTCCAGCGCGCCGCCAGCAGCAGGTTGCGCAGGATGTCCCAGTCAGTAAAGGTTGTCATGCGGGCTGCGCTCCAAACCATTTACGCCCCAGCGCCAGCAGCAGCTGTCGCATGGCAATCGACAACGCCAGATAGATCAGCGTGGTCACCAGATAGACTTCAAAACTCAAGAAAGTACGCGACTGAATCAGGTTGGCGGCGAAGGTCAGCTCTTCGTACGACACCTGCGACACCACCGATGAACCCAGCATCACAATGATGCACTGGCTGACCAGCGCCGGATAAATTCGTTGCAGCGACGGCGGCAGTACCACGCGGATAAAGGTCTGCGTGCGGGTCAACCCCAGCACACGGCCCGCTTCCCACTGCCCTTTCGGCGTCACCTGAATCCCGGCACGGATAATTTCAGTGCTATACGCGCCAAGGTTAATCAACATCGCCAGCAGCGCTGCTTCGCCCGCCGTCAGTTTCAGACCAAGATTGGGCAAACCAAAGACGATAAAAAACAGCTGTACCACGAATGGCGTGTTACGGATCAGCTCGACATAAACGCCCCAGATGCGACTCGCCCAGCTCGGTTTGCCACTGCGCAGCGCCGCGCCGAGAATCCCCAGACTCACCCCGCCCACCGTGGCGAGAACCGTTATCTGAATCGTGACCCACAGCCCTGCCAGTAACTCTGGCCAGTGCGGCCAGAGATCTGCAAAATTGAGTTGCCCAATCATTGCGTTATGCGCCGAGGTTGGCTGGCAGTGGGGCTTTCAGCCACTCTTCTGACAGCTTGTTCAGCGTACCGTCTTTGATGCCCTGCTCAATCAACGCATTCACTTTGTCTTTCAGCGCCGGTTCATCTTTCTTCAGACCGATAAAGCACGGTGAATCTTTCAGCATGAACTGCGGCACCGGTGCTTTTTCTGCGTTCTGGCGCGCAATGGCCGCTACCACGAGGTTACCGGTCGCGACGTACTGCACTTGACCAGAAAGATAGGCTGACAGCGTGGTGTTGTTATCTTCATAACGCTTTACCTGAGCATCTTTTGGCGCCACATCGCTCAACACCATGTCTTCCACTGCACCGCGCGTCACACCAATTGATTTGCCGCTCAATGCCGCCGCATCTTTCAGTGGCTCGCCTTTTGGACCAAATACGCCGAGGAAGAACGGCGCATAGGCACGGCTGAAATCGATCACTTTCTCGCGTTCGGCGTTTTTGCCCATGCTGGAGATCACCAGATCCACTTTATCGGTTTGCAGATACGGCACGCGGTTGGCGCTGGAAACAGGGACCAGCTGCAACTTCAGTTTCATCTCCTTTGCCAGGTACTTGGCCATGTCGATGTCATAGCCCTGCGGCTGCAAATCCGTGCCAACTGAACCAAACGGCGGGAAGTCCTGCGGCACCGCAATGCGGATGACGCCACGCTTCTGAATGTCTTGTAGCTGATCGGCCATCGCACTGCCGACCTGAGCCATCAGCAATGCTGCGCCTGCGACTGCCAGTAAAACTTTTTTCATTATGCACCCCGGTGAGTTTATCGTGAAACAAAAGATTCTTGATTAAACGATTTGCAACTAATGTGCCAACCACAGGGTGCGAGGAGTAAAGGGAAGAAAAACGAATAAACACGGAGTTTGGGGCGATAAAAACGGGCTTTAAGCCCGCATAAAAACCCGATCCAAAAAGGTGCAAAGCACCAAAGTGGTGCCCACTATCGGTGTTCCAGTTCATCCAGATGCTGATAAAGATCGGCAATTTGATGAATACGCTGACGACCTTGCGACAGCATTTCATGCAGCAGTGCATTCGCCAGCAGGTTGATCAGACTCATCGCCGAGGCATAGCTATCAAAGGCGGAGACGCTGTCGAGCGGCGCACACAGCTGCCAGTGTGCCAGGGTGATAATGCCTTGCGCCTGCGGCTCGCACAGCGCCAGCACCGGGATGTTGCTCTGCTGTAGCTGCTGCATCAGGGGGCGGATGATGCGTGGACGGCGACGGAAGGCCATCACCACCACGATATCTTCGGATGTGATATCCACCAACTCCTCGCCCAGCGTCTGGCCGGGTTGCGGGAGCACATGTACCTGCGGACGCGCCTGCATTAACTGCTGGCGCAGGTGCAATGCCACCGGATAGGCGTTACGCATGCCGATAATAAACACCCGCTTTGCGTCACCCATCGCCTGAATCACTTCGCCAAACTGCTGCGGGTCGATGCTGTTCACCCACTGCGTCAGGTTCGCCATCTCCTGCTTGTAATGACGCGACAGTAAGGTATTGCCCTGCACCGCATCGCGGTTGTCGGTGAGGGGCATGCCGCTCTGACGCAGCGTACGCAGCTCATCACGCATGTCCTTGTATTTCTCATAGCCCAGACGTTTAAACAGGCGGCTGACTGTCGCCTTCGATACCCCGCTCAGCCGCGCCAGCTCTGCGCTGTTGTAGCTGATCAGGTCATCAAAATGGTCAAACACAAAATCAGCAATACGCTGCTCCTGCGGCGACAGCTGCGGATAGTGACTGCGAAGGCGTTCATCAAGCTGTTTCATCATGGGTCCTGTAACTTTCGTTTCATCACAAGCTAGCACAAATCGATCCACATTGATGTCCGACCAAAACTGGAACAGCTCTTGCTTAGATCACCTCACGGATTTGTAGGGGCTACCATTACGGCGACCACTAACCCAATCCCCCTACAAAAGAAACAATGATGAAGAGTTCACTATGATACAGAGCAACATGGCCCCGCTCGGCATGGCCGTCACCCCACATCATCTCGCCAGTGAAAGCGCACTGGCGGTTTTACGCGAAGGCGGTAACGCGATTGAAGCGATGGTGGCGGCCGCAGCCACTATCGCGGTTGTCTATCCGCACATGAACGGCTTGGGTGGCGATGGCTTTTGGTTGGTCGTGCCGCCCAACGGCGATCCTATCGCTATCGATGCCAGTGGCGCAGCAGGCTCGCTGGCGCACCTCGACTTCTATCACGGCGAAAGCCACATTCCGCATCGCGGTCCTAAAGCCGCGCTAACTGTAGCGGGCACGGTGAGTGGCTGGCAGGAGGCGTTAACGCTGGCTGAAGAGCTAGGTTCTGCGCCGTTGCCGTTAGCCCGTTTACTGCGTGACGCCATTCGCTATGCTGCCGATGGCATTCCTGTTACCGCATCGCAGGCTGCGGCCACTGCCGCAAAGCAACATGAATTGCTTGATCAGCCTGGCTTCGTTGCGACCTTCTTGCCTGACGGCACCGTGCCTGGCGCCGGTAGCCGTTTTACCCAGCCCGCGCTTGCCAATACGCTTAGCGTGTTGAGTGAACAGGGTCTGGAGAGTTTCTATCGCGGCGAGCTGGCCCACCATCTGGCACGTGAAATGACCGCGCTGGGTATGCCGATCACCCTGGAAGATCTTCAGAAACAGCACGCGCGCCGCTGCACGCCGTTACATCTGGCACACAGCGAGGGCGACATCTGGAATATGACGCCACCGACGCAAGGTTTGGTATCGCTGGCAATTCTGGGCATCACCGACCGGTTGAACATGGCAGAGGCGGATGAGGCACAAACCGTGCACCGCATTGTTGAGGCCACCAAAAAAGCCTTTGCCTTGCGCGACAAACACATCACCGATCCACGTCACATCGACTTCAATGTGCAAGAGCTGCTCGATGCCGATCACCTTGCCACACTGGCGGCGCAAATTAACCACCAGCAAGCCGCACCGTGGGGAACCGGACGAGGTCCTGGCGATACCGTGTGGATGGGCGTGATGGACAGCAGCGGCTTAGCCGTCTCCTTTATCCAAAGTATCTATCACGAATTTGGCAGCGGCGTCGTATTGCCGGGCACAGGCATTACCTGGCAAAACCGTGGTGCCGCCTTTAGCCTGCAACCGGGCCATCTGCTGGCGCTGGAACCTGGTAAACAACCGTTCCATACCTTAAATCCAGCGGCTGCTCGCCTGAAAGATGGTCGCACGATGGTTTACGGATCAATGGGGGGCGATGGCCAACCACAAACGCAGGCGGCGATTTTTACCCGCCACGTCATTCAGGGACAGCCACTGCAACAGGCGGTCAGTGCACCGCGCTGGTTGCTGGGGCGAACCTGGGGACAATCCTCTGACTCTCTCAAACTCGAAGCGCGCATGTCAGCAGAAACGGTGCAGCAGTTGCGCGAACTCGGCCATGACGTTGAGCTGCTGCCTGATTTCAGCGAAGTCGTCGGCCACGCTGGCGCCATCGTCAGACACAACAACGGCATGCTGGAAGGTGCCTTCGATCCACGTAGCAACGGCAGCGCAGCCGGCTTTTAAAGGAAACCATCATGCATTCGCAACCGGACTGGGCGGCTTATATCGCTCAAATGGAACAGATTCTGGCTCTGGAGCTGGACGAAGCACGTCGCGCTGAATTGCTGGTGCAGTTCAATCGCATCGCCGCCATGGCTGAACCGCTCATGGCTTTCCCGCTGGATGACCGGCTGGAAGTGGCAGGAGTGTTCCATCCATGAAACTGGCATCGTTATCCATCGAAGCGCTCAATCATGCGCTGAATCAGGGTGATATTAGCGCCCGTGAAGTGGCGCAACAGACGTTGAACGCCATTGAACAGCACAATCCAGCGCTCAATGCGTGGACCGAAGTCACCAGTCAGCGCATGTTGCGCGAGGCGGATCAGGTCGATTTACAACGCCAGCGCGGTGAAGTATTGCCTGTGCTGGCGGGTATTCCTTATGCGGTTAAAAACCTTTTTGATGTTGCCGGTCACAGCACCCTTGCGGGTGCCAGCTTGTTCAGTGAACGTGCAGCGGCCCGCGAAGATGCGTGGGCGGTGAGTCAACTGCGTCAGTCCGGCGCACTGCTCACCGGCATGCTGAATATGGATGCTTATGCTTACGGCTTTACCACCGAAAACACCCATTACGGCCCGACCCATAATCCGCGCGATTTGAGCCGCGTGGCCGGTGGTTCTTCGGGCGGCTCGGCGGCGGCCGTCGCGTCAGGCTTAGTGCACTTCTCACTAGGCACCGATACCAATGGTTCGATCCGCGTGCCGGCCTCGTTGTGCGGTATCTATGGACTCAAACCGACCTTTGGTCGCTTATCGCGCAGTGGCAGTCATCCTTTTGTTGCCAGCCTCGATCATATCGGTCCGTTCGCTCGCTCGGTGGAAGATTTGAGTCTGGTGTACGATGCGCTGCAAGGTCACGATGCCAGCGATGCTTTCCAGGCAGCGCAGGCGAAGGAACCGGCCAGTGACGGATTAGTAAAAGGCGCAGAAGGCATACGTAGCGCAGTGCTGGGCGGTTTCTTTTCGACCTGGTGCAGCGAGGAAACGCGCGCCGCCGTGAAAGTGGTGGCACAAGCGCTGGATGCCAGCGAAGAAGTCACGTTAGCCAACGCGGAAATTGCCCGCTCAGCAGCCTTCATCCTCACCGCCTCAGAAGGCGGCAATCATTATCTGCCCGCTTTGCGCAATATGCCCGAGCAATTCGAACCGAACTCTCGCGAGCGTCTGCTGGCCGGTGCGATGCTGCCTTCCGCGTGGTATGTGCAGGCGCAGCGCTTCCGCC
The DNA here is from genome assembly GCF_016625145.1 of Pantoea sp. S61. Taxonomy (NCBI): domain Bacteria; kingdom Pseudomonadati; phylum Pseudomonadota; class Gammaproteobacteria; order Enterobacterales; family Erwiniaceae; genus Pantoea; species Pantoea sp. S61. The sequence continues at coordinate 13,732 of NZ_JACVUO010000004.1, read as the reverse complement.
GTCATTTCCAACAGCAGGTGTTACCCCTGTTTGAACAATTCGATGTCCTGATTGCACCGGCGACCCCTTGCACCGCCACCACCATTGGGCAAGAGACGATTCACATTAACGGCCAGGATTTGCCGACGCGCGCCAGTATGGGCATGCTGACGCAGCCGATTTCCTTCCTCGGCTTGCCGGTCTGTACCGTGCCTTTGCAAACTGCCAGCGGATTACCGATTGGCTTACAGTTAATCGCTGCACCGTTTAAAGAACATCTTGCACTGCGCGCCGCCTGGGCGCTGCAGCAGCAAGGGTTGACCCTGCCACAAACCACCCTGATGGATGCGTAACCATGACACCTGAACATATTGATCGTCCTGCTGTGCTGGCTGAGGTAACCGCTGCGTTTTATCGCTATGAAGAAGCGCTGGTTAGCAACAATGTTGATGTGCTGGATGAGTTGTTCTGGCACGACGATCGCACCGTGCGTTTGGGCGCCGGGGAAAATCTGTATGGCATTGATGAGATCCGTGCATTTCGCGCTGCCCGTCCATCGAAGGGATTGGATCGCACGCTACGTAATACGGTGATCACCACCTTTGGAGATGACTACGCGGTGTGCAGCACTGAGTTCACGCGTGAAGGCGTGGAGAAGATGGGTCGCCAGCAACAAACATGGGTGCGCATGCCTTACGGCTGGCGGATTGTCGCGGCGCAGGTGAGTTTAATGAGCTAGCGTGATAAACCGATGCTCGTCAGTATGACTTAACGGGCGTGGTCAGGCCCGGTACGACAGTTCATGTCGTACCGGCCCAATGTGTCGGCGCGGAGTATCGCAGGTCGCTAAACAGCAGGAGCCGGGTGCGTCTCCATCCAGTGTTCAGCGATTTGCTGGCGCGTACAAATCCACACATTCTCATGCTGCTGGATATGGTCGAGGAAACGCTGCAAGGCGCGGAATTTGCCCGGGCGGCCCAGCAGTCGACAGTGCATGCCAATCGACATCATCTTCGGCGCGGTGTCGCCCTCTTCATACAACACATCAAAGGTGTCACGCAGATAGACAAAGAACTGCTCGGCGGTATTAAAACCCTGCGGCGAGGCGAAGCGCATATCGTTACATTCCAGCGTGTAAGGAATGATCAGATGGGGTTTCACCGTGCCATCCTGGCACGTTACCTGCGTCCAGAACGGAAGATCGTCGCCGTAGTAATCGCTGTCATAACTGAAGCCACCGTTCTCCACCACTAAGCGGCGGGTGTTGGGGCTGTCGCGACCGGTATACCAACCGGTGGGCGCTTTACCAAACAGATCGCGCAGTACATCCACCGCCTGCTGCATGTGCTGACGTTCGGTTTTGGCATCCATCGACTGATAATGGATCCAGCGCCAGCCATGACTGACTACGTCGTAATCCGCGGTTTTGATTGCGTCAACAATCTCCGGATGACGCGCCAGCGCCATCGCCACGCCGAAAACCGTTAATGGCAATCCGCGCTTCTGGAACTCGTTGTGAATGCGCCAAAAGCCTGCGCGCGAACCGTATTCATAGAGAGAATCCATCGACATATGGCGGTCGGCGTAGCTGGCGGCGCCAATGATATCGGACAGGAATTGCTCAGAACCTGCATCGCCGTGCAGCACGTTGTTTTCTGCCCCCTCTTCATAGTTGAGGACAAACTGCACCGCCACTTTCGCGTTGCCCGGCCACTGTGCGTGCGGCGGATGGTTAGCATAGCCAATCAGGTCACGCGGGTAGTTTTTGTTGAAGCTGTACTCTTTCTTTTCAGATACATCACTCATTCTGTAAATTCCTTAGTCAGTCCCCAACCAGCCCTTAGTTTAGGTGCTGAAATGCCCCGCTGAGCGCTTTTTCAATCGGGTAATCTAAATCCCCGTGTTTGCTGGTGCCAAAGCCGAGCGCCACCAGCGATTCCACCATTTTTACTGCAGCGCTGACACCATCTATTACCGGCAAGCCCAACTCTTTCGTCAACTCTTGCGCCAGTGAGGCCATACCGCCACAGCCCAGCACTATCGCGCCACTGCCATCTTCTCGCTTCGCCTGAATGCAACGCTGGCGCACTTTTTCCTGCGCCACACCGCTGCCATCTTCCAGCGCCAGCACCGGAAGATCGATAGCGTGCAACGCCGCACAATGATGGGTAAAGCCATATTGCTGCAGCAGATGGCGGGCAATCACCAGGGTGCGCGGTAGCGTAGTGACGATTGAAAAGCGTGTCGCCACCAGCGTTGCCGTGTGCATCGCGGCTTCCGCAATACCGATCACCGGACCGCTGGCCAGTTCACGCGCGGCCAGCAATCCCGGATCGCCGAAGCAGGCAATAATGTGGCCACTCACACCCTGTGCTTTGCCTAGCTTGACCTGTTCCAGTACGCCGATTGCCGCAATGGCTTCATCGAAATGCCCTTCAATCGAAGGCACCCCCTCGCTCGGGCACACGGCCAGGATTTCAGTCCCTGGTGCCGCTACCGCACGCGCGGCTGCACCGATGGTTTCCGTCATCGCCAGGCTGGTATTGGGGTTGATCACCTGAATCAGGCTCATGATGCAGCTCCATTGTGACCGGAAAATAACCGGGTGAAATCGGGTAACGTTTCGCCGCTGCGCTCAAAATGCAGGCTCGCCACGATATGTTCGAAATGATGCTGTAAGGCTGCGGTGAGCGCGGGAAGATCTTTCTGCCGCAGTAGATCCACCAGCCGGTCATGATGATCGCAACGACACCCGCGCTGCCAGGGCGCACCATAGGCGGCAATCACTAATGATGAGCGCTGTGTCAGGCGCGTCACCATATCCGTCAGCACCTGATTACCGGAAATCGCCTGTAGCTGAATATGAAAAGCCGCAGAGAGCCGAATTGCCGCTGCGCCATCGTGCTGTTCGTGTGCCTGCTGCTCTTTCTCGATGAGTGTGCTCAGGGCAGCAAGGTGCGGTGGCTGCACGTGAGCCAGCACCGCGGGCAAATTGGCGCACTCGAGTAAGCTGCGTGTGGCAAAGATATCGCGCGCCTCATCAACGCCCGGCGTGGCCACTTGTGCACCACGCCTGGGCGACAGGGTGATCATTTGCACCGCGGCGAGGCGCTGCAGCACCTTGCGAATGCCGGTTCGGCTCACACCAAACACTTCTGATAGTGCCTCTTCTGGCAATTTACTGCCCGGTGGCAGCTGATGTTCCACAATGGCGGTGAGTAACGCCTGATAGATGGGTTCGTCGCGATCATTCAGATCGGCCGCCGTTTTCTGGCCTGTTTCGCTCTTCATTACCTGCTCCGGTCAGTGACTGTGCACAGTCATATCGTATACGTGAAATTAATTTTTTGTATACAAGAAATCAATTCTGGCCTGGATCCTGCAATACCGTTTCACGTTGTGATTAATTTTCCCATGTTGTGAGAGGAGCAGGTTTCATGCCAAATCATTCTGAAGTGACCTCCGGGGTGGCCTCTGGAGCCAACGCCCACTACAGTCCACGCCTGTGTAACGAGGATCTGGCGCCGACGCGCGACCAGAATTGGTCGTGGTATAACATTTTCTCTTTCTGGATGTCGGATGTGCACAGCATGGGCGGCTATGTGGTCGCCGCCAGCTTCTTTACCCTGGGACTGGCGAGCTGGCAGGTACTGCTTTGTCTGTTAGTGGGTATCTGCATCGTGCAGCTGTGTGCCAATCTCGTCGCCAAACCGAGTCAGATGGCAGGCGTACCTTACGCGGTGATTTCACGGCAGGCATTCGGCGTGTTTGGTGCCAATATCCCCGCGGTGATTCGCGGCCTGATCGCCTTCGCCTGGTATGGCATTCAAACCTACTTAGCTGCCAACGCACTAATGCTGGTGCTGCTGAAGTTCTTACCTTCACTGAGTGGCATGACGCAAAGCAGCTGGCTGGGATTATCTCAACTGGGCTGGTGCTGTTTCGGTGTGATGTGGTTCCTGCAGGCCATGGTGTTCTGGCACGGCATGAGCGCGATTAAACGCTTTATCGATGTGGCGGGTCCGGCTGTCTACGTGGTGATGGTGGCGCTAGCGGGCTGGATTGTATACAAAACCGGCTTTGACGGTATCTCCTTTACGCTGGCCAGCAAGCAGTTGAGCACTGGTGAGCAAACCTGGCAGATGATCACCGCCACCGCATTAGTGGTCTCCTATTTCTCCGGTCCACTGCTCAACTTTGGTGACTTCTCTCGCTACGGCAAAAGCATGGGGGAAATCCGCCGGGGTAACCGCTGGGGCCTGCCGTTTAACTTTCTGCTGTTCTCGATTGTCACCGTGGTGATCGTGTCGGGTACGCAGTCGCTGTTCGGCCGCATGATTACCGATCCGATTGAGACCGTGAGCATGGTTGGCAATGATGTCGCCGTCGCGATTGGTTTACTCACCATGATTATCGCCACTATCGGCATCAACATCGTGGCAAACTTTGTTTCCCCGGCGTTCGACTTCTCAAACTGCTCACCGCAGAAAATCAGTTTCCGTACCGGCGGAATGATTGCCGCAGTGGGTTCTGTACTGCTGACGCCATGGAATCTGTTCCAGTCACCGGAGTTGATTCATTACACGCTGGATGTGCTGGGCTCCTTTATCGGACCGCTGTTTGGCATTTTGGTGGCCGATTTCTATCTGATTAAGCGCAGCAAGGTTTACGTGGACGACCTGTTTGATGACACGCCAAAGGGACGCTACTGGTATCGCGGTGGCTTTAACCCGAAAGCGATTGCTGCACTGCTGCCGTCGGTAGGTATTTGCCTGGTGATCAGCTTTATTCCGTCACTGCATGCTGTTGCAAACTTCAGCTGGTTTATTGGTGTGGCATTAGGTGCGGGTTGCTATCGCTGGCTGGCACGCGCCGATCGTGAAGTCTCTGTGGGGACTTACCGTCAGGAAGTGGCGGTGCAGAAGGATTGATCTAATGATCAGGTTGGCGCCGATGCCAGCCTGAAAAAGCAAAAAGCCGATGCATTTCTGCATCGGCTTCTTTAATGATTGGCGGAACGGACGGGGCTCGAACCCGCGACCCCCTGCGTGACAGGCAGGTATTCTAACCAACTGAACTACCGCTCCGCGCTTTGTTCCCCGTCGAGAACGAGGCGAATATTAATGGCAGCCTTATGAACCGTCAATGCTTTTTCTGAGGGAATGAATCGTTTGCCGATTTTTTCGACTTAACGTTGCTTTTCCACGCAAATTCAGCCCATTCAGGCACGCCACAGGCAGCTTCCGCCCTTCTTCAGCACCAAATCCAGACGACTTTCATGTGCGATGATCTCATCATCGCTGGCGTTGACCACGCGTAATCCTGAACTCGGACGCACAATGCGCTGGATGTTATCGCCGGTATTTTGGCTGTTCTGATCGACATCCGCGGAGAAGGCCAGCGAAGTTTGGCCGCCCGTCATCATCAGGAACACTTCCGCCAGGATTTCGGCATCGAGCAATGCGCCGTGCAGCGTTCGTTTGCTGTTGTCGATTTCGTAACGATTACAGAGCGCATCAAGGCTGTTGCGCTTGCCTGGATACATTTTACGCGCCATCGCCAGGCTATCCGTCACCTGACAGAAGGTGTCGGTTTTGCCGATGTCGCGCTTCAGCATGCCAAACTCATAGTCCATAAAGCCGATATCGAACGAGGCGTTGTGGATCACCAACTCCGCACCACGGATGTATTCCAGGAATTCATCAGCGATGTCTGCAAACATGGGCTTATCGGCAAGAAACTCATCGGCAATACCGTGTACACCAAAGGCTTCCGGATCCACCAGCCGATCGGGCTTGAGATACATATGGAAGTTGTTGCCGGTCAGGCGACGGTTAATGACCTCAACCGCACCGATTTCAATGATGCGATGTCCTTCATAGTGCACACCGATCATGTTCATGCCGGTGGTTTCGGTATCGAGGACGATCTGGCGGTTATTTGCAGTGCTCATAGGACTCGTTTTATGTCAGACTTGGCGTTTTGTCAGAAGGAAGTCTACCAGAGATGCGCAAACAGGTAGAGATATTCACCGATGGATCCTGCCTGGGCAATCCCGGCCCCGGCGGTTACGGCGCCATTTTACGCTATGGCGCGCATGAAAAAGAGTTTAGCACCGGCTATCGACTCACCACCAACAACCGCATGGAAATGATGGCGGCGATTGTGGCGTTAGAAGCGTTAACGCAGCCCTGCGAAGTGGTGCTCAGCACCGACAGTCAGTATGTGCGTCAGGGCATCACCAGCTGGATTCATAACTGGAAAAAGCGCGGCTGGAAAACGGCCGATAAAAAGCCGGTGAAAAATGTCGATCTCTGGAAGCGACTCGATCTTGCGCTCAGCCACCATGAAATCAAGTGGGAATGGGTAAAAGGCCACGCCGGTCACCCGGAAAATGAACGCTGCGATGAACTGGCGCGCAGCGCGGCCGGTCATCCCACCCAGGATGATGTTGGCTATCAGGTCGAATCCTGATCCTTCACTTCACGAAACTGGCGCGTGGCATTTACCGTTTGCCTGACCTGCGCTTTGTTTAAGCTCTTCTTCGCTTTGGTGGGCGTTAATGGGAATGTTCGTTTGCGTGCCACCACAATGTTCAGACATCCCAGCGCGGGCAGGTGCGCACTGATCACTTTGCCGCCCTGCCGATGCCACGGCACCACTTGAAAACGGGTGCGATAAACCACTTCATAGTTGAGCAGGCTGAGCCAGTCGAGCAAGCGTACCTGGCTGAACATGCGTCCGCTCCATGGCGCGCGGGCGTGCAAACCCGGGATACCTTTGCTGATACCGAGCAGGCTGAACGGGTTGAACCCGCTGATAATCATCCAACCATCGTCAATCAGGACGCGATCCACTTCTCGTAGCACGCGATGGGGATCCTGACTCCACGCCAGGGTATGCGCCATCAGGCAGGCATCAATCGATTTCGCTTCAAAAGGTAATTGCGTGGTATTGGCGATCACCTGCAAGTCATCGCCCTCAATGCCCACATTTACCTGATGCGATATGGCACACTGGCTGGTATTGATTTCTGCGCTAAGGCTGCCAAGTTTAAGCATATGAAAGCCATACAGCTTTCCAAGGTAAGGCTGCAACTGCTGCGTGAGTGCATCGCGAAAATAATCGCCCCATGGCATATCGCGCCAGGAGCGCGGCGCAGTCAGAATTTGGCGTGTTTTCGCTGGCTTCATGCTCTACCATCATCCTTTTTCTACGACCTGAGAGGTGTTTATGAATCTTACCAGTATTCCCGCGTTGCAGGATAACTACATCTGGACACTGACGGACGATGATAAAAACTGCCTGATAGTCGATCCCGGCGAGGCTCAACCGGTGCTGGATAAAATCAGAGTCAACAAGTGGCAACCGGTGGCCATTTTGCTCACGCATCATCATCACGACCACGTCGACGGTGTCGCCGAGTTACTGCAACACTATCCCGATATGGCGGTTTACGGGCCAGAGGAAACGGCGGATAAGGGGGCAAAACATATCGTCGCCGAGAATGATGAATTTACCCTGCTTGGGCTAAATTTCCGTGTCATCGCAACACCCGGACACACTTTAGGACATATCTCATATTTCAGTTCACCTTATCTTTTCTGTGGTGACACGATGTTTTCTGGCGGTTGTGGAAGATTATTTGAAGGCACAGCAGAACAAATGTTTGATTCATTTCAAAAGCTTAATAAACTTCCTGCAGATACCCTGATTTGTTGCGCTCATGAGTACACTTTATCCAATATGAAGTTTGCTGCGGCTATTCTGCCTCATGACCCCAAAATTTTGGCAAGGTATCAGCAAATTAAGGACTTACGCGCAGAAAACAGCATCACTTTGCCAACAAAATTGGCCTTAGAGCGGGAAATAAATTTATTTCTCCGAACGCAAGATGCTGATTTACAAAAGGCTTTAGGGACTAATGTTACTTCCTCTCCCTTATGGCAAACTTTCGCTGATCTACGCGGGAAGAAAGACCGTTTTTGATATTTAAGGTTGTGTTGTGTGTACCCCTAACGTATAGTTGCTCGTCTTTTAAGCGAACTATTGACACACACATGAAGGCTAAAGCGATATTACTCGCCTCGGTCTTGCTGGTAGGATGTCAGGCATCAAGGAATGACGCCAATATCCCCGTACAGCATGCACAGAGCCTGTCTTCAGCTGGTCAAGGTGAAAATGGAAAGTACGGAGATCAATTATTATCGCAGCGCTGGCAGGATGATGGAACAAGCCTCGCAGAAGATACCGATCTCTGGAATCACATTAGTGACGAGTTGAAGATGGGGATTCCGGAAAACCCCCGGATCCGCGAACAAAAAACAAAGTTTTTAAAAAATAAGAGCTATCTCCACGATGTAACATTACGGGCAGAGCCGTACATGTACTGGATTGTCGAGCAGATACAGAAACGTAAAATGCCGATGGAACTGGTACTGCTACCCATAGTGGAGAGCGCTTTTGACCCACATGCAACATCTTCTGCGAATGCCGCTGGCATCTGGCAGATTGTTGCACAAACGGGCAAAAACTATGGTTTGAAACAGAACCAATGGTATGACGGACGCCGCGATGTGGTGGCCTCGACCAAAGTTGCGCTGGATATGATGCAGCGTCTGAACGGTATGTTTGACGGTGACTGGTTGTTAACAGTGGCCGCCTATAACAGCGGTGAAGGACGAGTGCTGAAAGCGATAAAACAGAATAAGGCGCGCGGCAAGCCGACTGATTTCTGGCACTTATCGTTACCACGCGAAACTACGGTCTATGTACCTAAGATGTTGGCCTTGAGTGAAATCCTCAAGAACAACAAGCAGTACGGTATCAAGTTGCCGACTCCAAACGAAAGCCGTGCTTTAGCACGTGTTGAAGTGGGGCAGCAAATTGAACTGACGCAGGCCGCAGATATGGCCGGTATGTCGCTCAACAAGTTGAAGAGCTTCAACGCCGGTTATAAAAATGGCACCACTGCGCCAAACGGACCGCACTATATTATGGTGCCTAAGTCCAACGTTGCTAAGCTGCGCAATTCACTGGCATCCGGTGACATTGCATCCGTGCAGCCTGTTGAAATGGCGAAAGTCAGTGCAGCAGGAAACAACTATACGGTACGCAAAGGCGACACCTTGTCGGCAATTGCTAACAAGCTTGGCGTTAGCGTCAGTGCACTGAAACAGCAGAACAACCTGCGAAGTGCTTCAGTTCGCATCGGTCAGAAGCTGACTGTTGGCGGCAAAGCAACGCAGTTGGCTGATAACGGCAACAGCATCACCTACCGTGTACGTAAGGGTGATTCTTTTGCCAGTATTGCAAAACGTCATGGTGTGAACACCCAGGATGTTATGCGCTGGAACAGTGACGCTAAAGACATTCAGCCGGGCGATAAGCTCACGCTGTTTGTGAAGAATAGCGCAACACCTGATACCTAATGCGTCGAAAAGGCTGACTTTTGTCAGCCTTTTTCATTTTTCTGCCGTCCTCAACCCTTCTCGCCGACATCCTTCAGCTTATTCTTTAGTCAGTTGTCAGACAGCATGCGTATATTAACGCCCGATGGGATACGTTGAATTGAACTCAACCAGCAGTGGATTGTGATCAGAAGCGCGTGTGACCAGCACAGAAGCCTCACTGACTTTCATATCCCGGTAGAAGACAAAATCTAAAGGACGACCAAACGCTTTACGGCGATGGTCATCCGTGAAATTCACTTCCTGCAATGTCATCTCTTCAGCAAAGCGATAAAGCGCGTTCATGCGCTGGCGGCTCCAGGCGTTGAAATCGCCGGCCATGATCACCGGTCCGCGGTGGTGTTGAATCTGTTCGCCAATCGGCCCGAGTTGCTTGCTGTAGACATCCACGCCAAGGCTGAAATTCACCGCGTGGATGTTGACCACCATCAGCATCTCGCCAGTCGGCAGTGGATAGGCCGTCACCAGCGCCGACTTAGCCAAGCGTAACAAAGGTTCGCGTTCACGCAATGGACAGCAATACACAGGATGCGCAGAAGCCAGCGTCATCACGCCTGAAGGGTGCTGAGGTAAGACGAAGGCAGGTACCTGATCGGCCGCCAGATAGTTACTGGTGGCGAATTTGACCAGCTCAGGGGTGGTTTGTGCTTCCTGGAGTAAAACCAGGTGAGCATCTTTGCCGAAACCTTGCAGCACGGACATCCAGTCTGCCCGCTGCTGTTTGAAGATATTCCACACCAAAACCCGCAAGGCAGGATCCGCAGGTAACGGTGCACCAGGCGGCAGCGCCTGCCCCAGATGCAACATCGCCCCAGGCGGGAATATCCGCTCTGCAGGCTGACCCGCTGTATAACGCATTGCATAAGTTTTCTTTCGCACTTTCCCGCCTGGCTGATTTACGACTACAACTTCACCTGACAGTTATAGGGATTTTAGGGCAGGGTTTCAATTGGCGTTGTTGATTGTCGGAATTAGCTTCACAGCAAAATGAAGCTAATTCCCCTACTTGCTGGATATCCCACTTTCGGGGTTCACTTCATCTGGCGATTTTTAGTGGCCCTACTCCGCCGCTAATTCTGCACGCGACTTGTCAAGTTGACCGCTCAAACGTACCAGTAATAGCGCGAAAAATACGATTACTGCACCGACCCAAGGCGTTTGAGCCAACCCGTAGTGCTCAACGATATGCCCTCCTACTAATGAGCCCAGTGCGATACCAATGTTAAACGCCGCAATATTCAGACCTGAAGCCACGTCCACTGCACCAGGTGCGTAGGATTCTGCTTTCTGCACCACATAAACCTGTAACCCCGGCACGTTAGCAAAAGCAAAGATTCCCATCACCAACACTGTCACCAACGCCATATAGTGCGAACTGGCGGTAAACTGAAACAGCAGCAACAATACGGCCAATGCAGCAAATATCAGCGTTAATGCAGACACTGCGCCATGACGGTCGGCCAGTTTGCCGCCCCAAATATTACCGATAGCCACGGAAATACCGTATCCCAGCAAAATGACACTCACTGCGGAAGGTGAGAACCCAGCCAGCGACTGCATCATCGGCGCCAGAAAAGTGAATGCCGTGAATACGCCGCCATAGCCCAGCGCCGTGATGGTATAAATGAGCAGCAGGCGAGGATTGACCATAACACGAGCTTGTTGTGCCAGCGTGGTAACAGGGGGTTGCGCAATATTACGCGGCACCAGAATCATACTGCTGACCAATGCAATGACACCCAACAGCGAAACCGCAAGGAAACTTTCACGCCAGCCAAAGTGCTGACCAATCAAGGTGCCCAGAGGTACGCCCGTGACCAGTGCTACGGTTAAACCACCGAACATAATGGCGATGGCACTCGCCGCTTTTTCTTTGCTGACCAGGCTCGTAGCAATCGTTGACCCAACAGAAAAGAAGACGCCATGTGCCAGCCCCGTTAACAGACGCGCAATCACCAGCGTCTCATAGTTGGGAGCTAACCATGCCACCAGGTTACCTGCTGTGAAGAGCACCATGAGACCCATGAGCAACTGCTTACGCGGCTGCTTTCCAGTAAACGCGGTGAGTACAGGTGCGCCGATCGCGACACCCAGCGCATAGATAGAAACCAGCATTCCTGCTGAAGGCAGTGTGATGCTGAGCTGTTCTGCAATGGTAGGGATCAGACCCACGATAACAAATTCGGTGGTTCCGATAGCGAAGGCGCTGATGGTCAGCGCCCAGAGTGCAAGTGGCATGATTAACTCCCAGGAATGTTTTGATGGGCGTGATTATCGACTCATGCTTTAATGACAAAAAGGTGCAAAGTAACAATAGACTTTTGCTGTGGAGAGCATAATGAAAGCGTCATCAGATGAGTTAAAAGTCTTTATTGCCGTGGTCGAAAGCGGCAGTTTTAGCCGAGCCGCCGAGCAATTACAGATGGCCAATTCAGCCGTTAGCCGCACAGTGAAAAAGCTTGAGAATAAATTGGGTGTGGCATTGCTGACGCGCACAACGCGCCAACTCGCACTGACACACGAAGGTGAGCACTACTTCCGACGCGTGCAAAAACTGATGCAGGAGATGTCTACTGCCGAGAATGAGTTGACGGAGCATCAGCAAGCACCAAAAGGGGTACTGCGCATCGATGCCGCTACACCGGTCATCCTGCATTTGATTCTTCCCATGATTAAACCCTTTCGAGAGCGCTATCCTGACGTTAGCCTGTCGCTGATTTCATCTGAGAGTTTTATCAATCTGATTGAACGTAAGGTCGACGTGGCCATTCGCGCAGGCAATCTGACAGACTCAACTTTACGGGCGCGCTTATTGTTTATCAGTTATCGCAAACTGGTAGCGACCCCGGCATATTTAGCGAAATATGGCGTTCCTACTTCCACAACCGATCTTGCTCACCATGAATGCCTTGGCTTTGTTGAACCATTGCGTTTAAATCGCTGGCCAATTTCAGATAATGGCCGCGATCTCTATGACATTGAGCCGGGAATGTCCTCGAATAGTGGTGAAACTATCAAACAACTGTGCCTTGATGATCAGGGCATTGCTTGCCTGTCCGATTACATGGTCGATAGCGAAATTGCGGATGGAACCTTCATTGAGATATTGGCAGAACAGCGCGTGCCCGTTGAAATGCCTTTTAATGCGGTTTATTACAGTGATCTAGGAGTGAGTCAGCGCGTACGCGCCTTTATCGACTTTCTCAGTGAATGGGTTAATCATCAGCCCTGGCGAATGCAGGGCTGATAAATATCTGACTTAATCCCAGTCTGGTGCAAGGCCTTCAGGACTCACCAGTCTCTGCTGGCGATCCAGGGCCGCGATTTGCGCCATATCTTCCGCATCAAGCTCAACGCGAGCAGCCTCAATGTTACTGGCAAGGTTTTCACGCTTGGTTGATGAAGGAATAACGGCATAGCCTGATTGCATCGCCCAACTCAGCACAACTTGTGCAGGCGTTGCCTGATGCTTTTGTGCAATATCCTGAATCGTGCCATCCTTCAATGCTTCACCGTAAGCCAGCGTCATATAAGACGTAATATGTATCCCCTGCTGTTTTGCAAACTCGACGACCTCTCGGTTCTGCAGGAAAGGATGCAGCTCAATTTGGTTGGTTGCGATATTTTCGATACCCACCGCTTCAATTGCCTCTTTCATTAGCGCAATTGGGAAGTTTGAGATTCCAATTTGTCGTGTCAGGCCCATCTCTTTAGCGGTCATTAATGCCTGCATGCTCTCCTTCACTGAGACCGCAGCACCGGGAGATGGCCAGTGAATCAGAGTAAGATCGACATAGTCAGAACGTAGTTTTGACAGGCTCTGCTGCAAACTCGGTATCAGTTTTTCTGCTGAGAGGTTTTCGATCCAAATCTTGGTGGTAATAAACAGTTGATCACGCGCTATGCCACTTTCAGCGATGGCCTGGCCAACAGCAGCCTCATTTTCATAGATTTGCGCGGTGTCGATGGCACGATAACCCAGTTCCAGTGCGGTCTTTACGGAATGAATTACAACATCGTCTTGCAGGCGGAAGGTACCTAAACCAAAGGCAGGGATTGTCATGTTTTCCTCATCGTTTTGTGAATGATTTCGATGAGGAGCATTGTGGCAGCATTATTATTGCTGAAAAATCCGCTTATAAGCAGAAGAATATTGCAATTAAATCAACAATTGAGCTTGAATTTTAGACATGAAAAAGCCCTGACTTATTAAGTCAGGGCTTATCAATTAAGTGGCGGAACGGACGGGGCTCGAACCCGCGACCCCCTGCGTGACAGGCAGG
>NZ_JACVUO010000049.1:0-3279 GCF_016625145.1 Pantoea sp. S61 | reverse complement strand
TCTATGTTATTTGGAATTGACTATATTTCATACAACACATGCTGATTTTAGTAAGGGGGCACTGTGCAGAAAAAACGGCTGGATACACTGCCTTTTCTGGCAGCCGATCCTTCAGCACTCCGGTGGGTATGCCTGCAGGAAGACCTGCTGCGTGCCCCAAACACTGTTGATGCCTATGCCCGTGGCATCAATGACTGGCTCGCTTTCTGCCACTCCGTTGCTCAGACTGCTGTTGCCGCTGGGCGTGACACGGTCGCACTCTATGTGCGTAGTCTGCACCTCAGTCGCCAGCTCGCGGCTGCCACTATCCGTCACCGGCTGACGGTGGTACGACTTTACTGTGACTGGCTCTGTGAGGAGGGGTTGCGGGAGAAAAATCCGGTCAGACGGGGCATGTGGAAAAACAACGGGAAGGGAAGACCGGGCATCGTACCGGTGCAGCGGCGGCTGCCGTGGATCCCCGATGATGAGGACTGGGTGCATTTTCTGGAGGTGGCGGGACGGGCTGATATCCGGACCCGTTTTATGCTGGCGCTGGCCTACGATTGTGCGCTGCGCAGAGAAGAGCTCTGTAAAATTGCCACAGACGATATCGATCCGGCCCGGCGGCTGCTTACTGTACGCGCTGAGAACACCAAAAACCGCTGTGGCCGCGTGGTGCCTTATTCGTCAGTTACCGGAGAACTCTTTATGGACTGGCTGGCTGAACGTCGCCAGCTCAGCACATCCCGAGGCCCGCTTTTTCTGTCGAGATCACCGCGTAACCGGGCGGAACCCGTCAGCGGCTGGACCTGGTCCAAGATCGTACGCAGTCTTGCGCTTAAGGCAGGCCAGCCATCCATCAGCACCCACACCTTCCGGCATCTCTGCCTGACGGAACTGGCCCGTGCCGGCTGGGACATCCATGAGATTGCCATGTTCGCCGGCCATCGCCGCATCCAGTCAACGCTGCTGTATATTCATCTCAGCGCCCGTGACCTGAGCCAACGCTTCGGGCGCACGGTAGCATCCCTGCGTACCAATACGCTCGCCGCACTACGTGAATCTACACAGTGATGCGCTCCGATAAGCGGGCTCCCTGCCCGGCAGAGTCGTTTGTCTTTCCTGACCCGCGGTGGGATGCGCGATCTGATTTTTTGTCAGGCGAACCTGAAGCTCTGGATATGCTAATCGATCACTTTCGGCAAGGTGGAAAAAACTGGCCACCTTGTGCGCTGGAGCCGCTTTCCCGCCTTACACTGCCGTTACGTCACATACTGACCAGGATGCATACGGCCAGCGCGCCTTATAATTCAGCCATTCATGATATAGTCCTTGAGATGCAGCGTACCCGGAAAACGTACTGGGCCTGGTCTGCGGAAGAATGGTCTGCGGTCATCGGCAGTACTGAAGGTGAATTTCGCCGGCGTTTTGGTGCGAGCGGCAACTGCCGGCAGTATGTGATGGCGATCGCCTGGCTGTTATGCGGTTTTGACCGGCTGGAGCACTGCGGCGCGTTTTTCCAGTATCGCCTCTGCCTGAAGGTGTTTGGCCGACAGACCACGGAGGCTGCCGTTACCCTGTTTGATGATATGGCCTGTCAGCTGGGGTATGCTGAGCGGGAGTGCAGCGACAGTCGTATCAGAAATGCCCTGTGTATGGCCATGCTAATCCAGCATGAACCCCGCCCGGACAAACTTACGGTGGAGACTTTACAGCGCATTTCTGCAACGGGACCGGCTTATATCCGGTCAGCCTCTGCCACGCTGTCGCGCATACTGGCTGCCTCGGGCATCATTGCGCAGGGCTTTGACCACCGCATCAGGCCACGCCGCCGCCCGCCTCTTGAGTACGTAGCGGTCGCTGACGTTCCCGCTGAATGGCTGTCATGGTGCGAACGGTGGAAAGCCACCTCAGTACTGCGTCCTTCTACCGTTCTGAGCTGCTGGTATGTTTTACTGAAATGCGGCCGCTGGCTGGCGGCACGCCATCCGGCTTTACTTTCACCTGCAGACTGGACGCGTGACACCGCCATTGGCTGGGTGACAGCAGCATGCGGCATGAAGATTGGTGACTGGTCAAATCCTGGTGGGATGTATAAGGAACGCCAGGGGATGCTGATGATGCCCGCCGCCCGGAAAGGACTGATCAGGCACGTACAGACATTCTTCCATGACCTGCAGGAATGGGGCTGGATCCCCGTTAAATTTAGCCCGGAGAGGGTGTTCCGCGCTCCGCGCAGCCTGACATCTTTAATCGGCCCTGCGCCTCGCCCCGTGGCCGACGACATCTGGTGTAAATTGCTTCACGCCGGCCTTAATCTTCATGAATCAGATCTGTCGGTCAGTGCAACCTCGCCCTACTATTATCCGCTGGAAATGGTCTCTGCGATCAGTGTTCTCTGGCTTTTTGGGGGGCTGAGGCGGGATGAAATCCTTCGTATGCGCTGCGGCTGTATCAGCTGGCAGCTGCCGGAAGACAATAATTCACCCCGTATCTGCCTGCTGGACGTGCCGGTCAGCAAGACCTGGGCGGCATTTACCAAACCGGTAGATCCGGCTGTAGGAAAATCGATCGAACGGTGGGAGCAGGTTCGAAGGGCGCAACCGGCGCAGGAAGATCTCAAAACCGGCGAAAGCGTGCATTTTCTGTTTATGCACCGGGGAAAATGCGTTAATCCGGGCTACATCAATAAATCTCTTATCCCTTTATTATGCAAAAAGGCTGGCCTGCCGGAGCATGATGCCAGAGGCAGGATCACCAGCCACCGGGCAAGAGCGACCATCGCCAGTCAGCTTTATAACGCCCGGGAGCCGCTGGATATTTTTGAACTTCAAAAATGGCTGGGACACGCTTCGCCAGAGTCTACGCGCCATTATGTCGATATTACGCCAACCAGGCTGGCGGGTTCACTGGAGAATGCAGGCTATTTTGAAAGGAATCGCCGCATGGTTACAGTTCTGATCGATCAGAACGTGATCGCATCAGGACAGTCTGCCGAAGGTAAGCCCTGGCGTTATTATGATCTTGGTCACGGATTATGTAGCTATGATTTTTTTGACCAGTGTCCGCATCGCATGGCCTGTGCAAAATGCGCGTTTTACATGCCGAAATCATCCTCTTCAACCCAATATCTGGAAAGTCAGCAGAGCCTGATACGAATGATGCAGGAAATTCCTTTAACTGATGACGAGCAGGCTGCTGTAGAAAACGACGCTGCGGCAGTGGCTGCCCTGATTAATAAGTTAAAAGATGTTGCGACACCAGATAAATAAACCAGTATTGAAATTCCACATAACC
>NZ_JACVUO010000048.1:0-3665 GCF_016625145.1 Pantoea sp. S61 | reverse complement strand
CTCGGCTACGAACCGAGCGGTCGGAGGTTCGAATCCTCCTGGATGCACCATCTCCTGTTCGAAACAATCAACGTCCGCTTTCTGAATTTACTTCCCATTTTTCTTCATCACGCAAAAACCACTTATATAACCGCCATTTATCCCCGGTATGGCTACCTGACCTTTTTCCGAAAACAAAAATAGCTAATGCTTTCAAAGCATTTGCTGTTAAGCACACCTGGCGACAACCTAAGCGCATTACGCTAAAGTAATGGCTCATTTTGTGGTGCTCGATGGAGTGACAATGTACGACCAATATGACGCCCTGATTTTCGATATGGACGGCACAATCCTGGATACTGAGCCGACACATCGAAAAGCCTGGCAGCAGGTGCTGAGCCGTTACGGTTTCACCATGGATGAGAAAAAAATGGTGAGTTTTAATGGCGCACCCACCTGGCAGCTGGCGCAGTACATTCTTGAGCAGAACAATGCTGAGCATGATCCTCATTTGCTGGCCGCGGAGAAAACCGAAGCGCTCAAGGCGATGTTGCTGGATGATGTACGCCCTTTACCGTTAATGGACGTGGTGAAAGCGTATCACGGTCGTCGTCCCATGGCGGTGGGTACCGGCAGTGAACATAGCCTGGCAAAGGCTCTGCTTGAAGCCTTGGGTGTCTATCATCTGTTTGATGCCGTTGTCGGCGCGGATGATGTGCAGCGCTATAAACCCCAACCTGATACTTTTTTACGCTGCGCCGAGTTAATAGGCGTGGCACCTGAACGCTGTGTGGTATTTGAAGATGCTGACTTTGGTGTTCAGGCGGCGCGAGCCGCGGGCATGGATGTGGTTGATGTCCGTTTACTGTGAATGAAATTCTGACCTATGGATCGTTATTCGGTAGTAGCTTTCTGAGTGCCACTCTCCTTCCAGGAAGTTCAGAGGCTGTGCTGATTGCTTTACTGATCGCCCAAAAGGGTTCGATCTATGGATTGTTATTGGCCGCATCAGTGGGAAACACGCTGGGTGGCCTGACCAACATTATTCTTGGTCGCCTCATGCCGCCAAAAGGGCAGGGGCGATGGCATGACACAGCAATGACGTGGTTACATCGATTGGGTCCTGCAGCGCTGCTTTTAAGCTGGCTGCCGGTAGTGGGCGACCTGCTTTGCGTGCTTGCAGGCTGGTTGCGCTTTGCCTGGCTGCCCACGGTGCTGTTCCTCGCCATCGGTAAAACGCTGCGTTATATCGTTATCGCGACCGCCACATTACAAACAATGCAATGGTGGCATTGATTCGCACAGATTCGAGGCTACGGTTAACATTATGCTGAACAAAAATAAATTATTCGCACAGCGGGAGGTTAATGTGATCCCGGACGTATCAAAAGCGCTTTCCTGGTTGGAAGCGCATCCCGACGCGTTGAAGGGTATCGGCCGTGGCATTGAACGCGAGACTTTGCGCGTTAATCCAAATGGTCACCTGGCAACCACCGGACATCCTGAATCCCTGGGTTCAGCGCTGAAGCACAGTTGGATTACCACTGATTTTGCCGAAACGCTGCTGGAGTTCATTACGCCTGTCGATCAAAGCATTGATCGGTCACTGGCTTTCCTGCGTGATATTCACCGCCACACTGCGCGAGAGTTAGGTCAGGAACGTATGTGGCCGTTCAGTATGCCGGGTTATGTTGAAGATGTTGATAGCATCGAGCTGGCGCAATATGGCAGCTCTAATGTCGGTAAGATGAAAACCCTCTATCGGCAGGGACTGAAAAATCGCTACAGCGCACTGATGCAGATTATCTCAGGTGTGCATTATAACTTCTCGCTGCCACTGTCGTTCTGGCAGGAGTGGGCGGATGTAAAAGATGCGGAAAGCGGCAAAGAGACCATTTCTGCCGGATATCTGCGTTTGATCCGCAACTATTATCGTTTTGGTTGGGTGATCTCTTATCTGTTCGGTGCATCCCCAGCGATCTGTTCATCGTTCCTGCAGGGACGTGAAAGCAAATTACCCTTTGAAACGGACGGCAAAGGCACGTTGTGGCTGCCGTATGCCACTTCGCTGCGCCTCAGTGATTTAGGCTACACCAACAAGTCGCAAAGCGGTTTGGGCATCACTTTTAACTCGCTCGACGGTTACGTTGCAGCGCTGAAAGCGGCGATCAAGACGCCGTCAGAAGAGTATGCGGCCATGGGCACCAAAGATGCAGACGGCAACTGGCTGCAGCTGAACACCAACGTGTTACAGATTGAAAACGAACTGTATGCACCTATTCGTCCAAAACGTGTGACTCGTTCGGGTGAAGCGCCTTCTGATGCGTTGTTACGCGGTGGTATCGAGTACATCGAAGTGCGTTCTCTGGATATCAACCCGTTCTCTGCCATTGGCGTGGACGCTAATCAGGCGCGTTTCCTCGACCTGTTCTTGATTTGGTGTACCCTGGCGGATGCTCCTGAGATGAGTTCTGACGAGCTGTTATGCAGCCGTAAAAACTGGAACCGCGTGGTTATGGAAGGACGTAAGCCGGGCCAGGTGATTGGTGTAGGTTGTAGCGATACAGAACATCCGCTGGTTGATGTGGGTAAAGCCCTGTTTGCCGATCTTCGTCGTGTTGCCGAGGTGCTCGACAGCAATTATGGCAGCACGCAATATCAACAGGTTTGTGATCAACTGGTGGCATCGTTTGATGATCCTGAGCTAACCTATTCAGCGCGTATTCTGCATGCCATCAAAGAAAATGGCTTAACCGGCGCAGGTGTGGCACTGGCTGAACAGTATCGCCATCTGCTGTGTGAAGAGCCGTTAGAGATTTTGACCGAAGATGACTTTAGTCGTCAGGCGTTGGAATCGGTACAGGCGCAGGAAAAGCTGGAACAGAGTGATACGCTGGATTTCGAAAGTTATCTGGCAGGTCGCGAAGGCTAAAAAGAAAATGGCCACATCATTGTGGCCAAAATTAACATCTCTGTTGTCAGGGATGATGATAACAAATGCGCGTCTTTCATATATTCAGACGTTGGGCGAACGGAAAAGTTTCATCGTTTTAAAAAAATATCTCAAAACAGGAGGTGACGTATGCCACTACTGGATAGTTTTACTGTTGATCACACCATCATGGGTGCACCCGCTGTGCGCGTTGCAAAAACCATGAACACTCCGCATGGCGATACCATCACCGTTTTTGACCTGCGTTTCTGCCGTCCGAATATCGATATTCTGACTGAGCGCGGCATCCATACGCTGGAGCACCTGTTCGCTGGCTTTATGCGTAATCACCTCAATGGTGATGGCGTGGAAATCGTTGATATCTCGCCAATGGGCTGCCGCACCGGCTTCTACATGAGCCTGATTGGTGAACCAGACGAGCAGCGCGTAGCGAAAGCGTGGAAAGGGGCGATGGAAGATGTTCTGAAAGTGAAAGAACAGAGCCAGATCCCGGAACTGAATGAATACCAGTGTGGTAGCTACAAGCTACACTCACTCGACGAAGCGCAGCAGATTGCGCGTAACGTGTTGGCGCATGAGATTGGCGTGAACCGTAACGAAGATCTGAAACTGCCGGCTGAGAAGCTGAAAGAGCTGCACATCTAGTGCCTGTCTGAGCAGAAATGAAAACGCCGCGATGTTCGCGTAATGCTTGTCAGTTAAGATCTTAATGGAGGCCGCAACGGATAACGTT
>NZ_JACVUO010000047.1:0-4974 GCF_016625145.1 Pantoea sp. S61 | reverse complement strand
GGCCATGCTCTGGATGGAACAGGGGCTGTATCTCAGGGTGGAAGAACTGCCCGGCGGGCCGCGGCCGCTGCCGCTGCTGAGCGGGTTCAGCCTCACGACGGCCTACAGGGCGCTGGGATGCTTTAATCCTTCGGATGGGAATTTGCATTCACTTGACTACCCGTTTGTATTTTACTTGCCTGGCTGTTTGCATTTTACTTGGTCATATCCAACTAAAAATGTAGCCAAACAATGCCAGATTGACAGGCACTATGAGCGAGGAGCGGAAGTTCGCAGTTAATCTCGCAGCCAGATAGTCGCATTACTAACATTGCGGCGTGTAAATCAGCGGGGAGCAGGTCAGCGATTCAGGAACCAAAACAACGATTATAGTGATATGCCATTGATTGTTAAGGGTTCAACTATTAACAAATGAATTTAATTTATCACAAAAAACAGACACTTGAGCATCAAAACCATGTTCCAAAATCGTAAAAATATCCTCCTGGGTCAGGTTATGGTCTTCACGCCTTTCCTGCAACTTTTTCCAGTAGGCTTTAGATTTTGCATTATCTGGCGCAACATCAGGAAGTTTATAATATGCATTTTCTTCTTTATATTTTCTAAAGACCTCATCTTCAATGTCATCGTAAGGACTGATAATTACATCTGCACGGTGACCATATTTTTGGTTAGAATCACCATCCAGAACGGCTACCGCATTTTGGGGTGAGCAGATAAATCCAGTCCTGGAATTACGCTTCATCAAATCTACGACATTACTACAGCCACCGATATAAATAACCTTAACCCTGTTCTTAGTTTCTATAGTTGAGAGCTTAAGATTTATGTAACTTTCAAGTGTCACATCTTCGGTGAAAATATATTTATCAAAACCTTGAAACCCAAACATTTCAAATTGAATAAAGCTGTATGAAACCAGATTATAGTTTATAATTCCGTTTTCATTTTTAAGGTAAATGATAGGAGTTCCATGTTCATAGATGGTTTTCATAATTGCGAGTGAGTGTGTGGTGAAAAGAACTTTCTTATTCCTTTCCACGCAGATATTTCTGACAGCACTCATTAGAGAAACCTGTGCGGAGGAATCCAGTGAGACGTCTATTTCATCAATAATGATAAGTTGACTGGGGGAGGTTATCATTCTGAAAATACTGATAACAAAAAACTCCCCCGAGCTAAAATAATCTTCACGGATATAACGTTTGTTATCAAGCGGTAGAAAATAGTAGTCCGCACCTTTAATGGTAACGAACTTCAAATTGTCGAATTTATTTGTACCTTTGTATACTGCACTCAAAAAAGCTATTAATTCATGTGCATCCTGATAATCATTTTTTATGTACATTTCCCTAAGCGTCATGTCGATGTTACCCAAGGCGGGAAAATCAGAGAAACGTTTTCCATATGGAATGGGTAGTTCGACATTTATAAATGTGTCATCCCGAAGAATATTTTTGGTGTCAAGGTCGCCGTCATCAAATCTAAAAGCGTAAATATCATCATTAATTTTAACGTCTATTTTTGTCTCTTCGCTGATACTAAACACGGATGACGTTTTGCTCACAATGGCAGTGTCCTTGAGCAGGGCCAAGGCTTTAATGATGGAAGTTTTACCTACACCATTCTTACTTGTCATACAGATTAGCGGGTCGCGAGTGAAATCAAAAGACACGCTGATGTTGGCGAGATGCTGAAGCTCTCTAATATCAACACTAAGAATCATTTGAGCAAGTCCTTCCCTTTCAGCAACTTACTAATGATCGAGTTGCCGTACTTTTTCCGGAGGTGAAACAGGTAGTCCTGATCAATATTATTGATTTGGCTCAGTACACCTGCGATTGATAAAATCGATGACATTTCATCTACTCCGGTATAATTGACCAGTTTATCTCTGTCGGTTTTGAGCAGATGCAGTTTTACTTCAATATCCGTTTTGGTTGCTTTGCTAACTGTCATTTTTCCGTCATTAAGTATGCTGATCCCCAAAATCTTTCTTTCATATTTTTTCGTGATAACTTTTGTTTTTTTATGATTGATTGAAAGTTTCAGTAATGGGTCTGATGAAAGTATGGATTTAAGGTCAGTTGTAATTGTGTCTTTAGATATTTCATGTTGAGATGAAATAATTAAGTCATCCGCGTACCTGCTATATATATAGTTGTTATTATTACAGTAGGAATCTATAAGATTGTCATAATCGTAGAAGCAGAAGTTACTGATTGATGGAGAGGATGAAAACCCAATAGGCAAGCGATTACTAATCGTACATAGGAATACAATCCTTGTAATGTTATCCCTTACCTCTTCAGCGTCAACCGTACGTATAGTTGCACAGTACTTTGATAGCTTATCGGACACTACATCACCGCTGATTGAAGGAAAGAAATTCGATATATCAGTTTTAAAAATAAACTCACTATTACAGTGCGGTCGTACTGCGTCGGTAATATTTACTTCCTTCCGGTAAGAGAAAACGATGTCTTTCCTCACAGGCATTTCGCTGAATACAAATCGAGAAAGAAAAGTATGAATCAGCTTTAGCCTCGCGGAGCACTGATAAAGTTCAGTTTTATCCCTGCTGAGGGGAATCAGGCGTACTTCGTCTTCCGTACGGAGGGTGTGGAAATCGGCAAAGTTCTTTTTGTTATTGAAGTAGGAATTGAACACACTCTCCAGGCTATTATCTTTCATTTATGCTTTACCTGTGATTAGTATGATAAAGCCGTCAGGAGAAGGTACTGAAGCACCTGCGGCCCCATAAATTATTAAGGCCCCCAAGAATCACTTCACGGGAGCCTTAATAATTTACGAGACTATACTGCCTATAGAGGCTTCCTGTTTGACCGGAGATACTCCAAGTCAGAAGCATGGGCTCATTATGACCCCATTCAATCATTTTATCAAGCTTGCCTCGTCATGCTCGGTATTGGTCGTCTGGGATAAAGGCACACAGCAGCCGTTCAGAGCGGCCTCGACATGAGAAGTAAGTTGTAGCCAATTTTAGTTGGCGATGGTCAAGTGATTTGCAAACGGTCGCTAGGTAAAATGCAAACGGGTAGTCAAGTCAGATGCAACTACGCATTCGGAAACGTCTGACGCGTATTTCATTCTTTCCAACGACCGCGACGAGGTCTGGTTTATCTGTAACCGGCATCTGCGAACCGTTGTTATGCGCCATGACTGCACGGCATTCCGTTTGCCGCTCTCTTCCCTGGACGAACGTTTCGTGACCGGTGAACTCCCGGTGTTACCCCTCAGGCTCAGCGATTAAACAGCATTCTGAGAAGAACCTTCAGGTGTTCTCTCTCGGCCTCATCGTCGGCACCGTCGAGGCGCCCTATCAGTTTCAGGCACAAGGCGGTGCGCGTGAGCCGCCGCTCCTGACGCAGGATTTCAACGGTGATGCGGCCCAGCATCTCAATCTGGCAGGGGTGAGTGACCTGGCTGAAATAGCCGGTCAATCCGGCTTCTTTTTCCGGCGGTAGTCCGTCCTTTCGCATCAAATACCCGTGCGTAGTGAATGAGGTCGGGCGCAAAGTAACCGATGCACAGGCGCGTGTACAGCAGTAATCCTGCGGTGCTCTATCTTTTAAAAAGCACCACACATTATTGCAGACAATTCAGCGATATAAATTAACGCTCCGGTTATCAGGGAGGCTAAGTGAACAGAAAAGTAACGGCGGACGACAGCATGCCCATTACCCTGCCCGACACCAGCTTCAGCCAGGTGCTCAATCCGGAAGACACCAACCGGGCCGATACCCGCGCCTTTCTTGCCCGCGACGTGGAGCCTTTTACGCTGCCCGGGGTTGTGACGCCGTTCGGCTACACCCTCTGGCAGAACAGAGCAGAGAGACAGTTCAGGCTGGTCACGCAGGAGCGTGATCCGGAGACCGTTTATGCGGTGCGGCTGGAGGAAACCGAAGACTTCACCTCGCCGGAGCGCGCCTGCATACAGGTTATGGTATGGCGCACCCGCCAGCCTCAGCATGAGGGGGCGGTGCACGGCCTGGCCAGGCGTTTTTTCTGCCATTTTCTGCATCGCTGGTCGATCATCATTACCGACAGCGCGCAGACCAACGCGGCAAAAGTGATGTGGGAGGGGATGGTGGCCTGGGCGCTGCGCGACCCGGAGCACTACGTGTACGTGTGGGACGGCACAGGTGAATCGGGCTGTCTGCACCCGGTGCGCAGCTGGCTGGCGTTCTGCGGCCACTGGGCCGCCTTCTGCTGGGGCGCGGAGCCTGAAAGCCATCTGCGGCGACGGGTTGTCATCAGCACGCACCCCCTGAACGCTGCGCAGAAGTAATACGAATGCGGCACGGCGCGCCTGCAGAACAACTCTCCTCCGGAGGGATGTCACGCGCCGTTTCGCACACACAGCCTGGCGCATATCGCTCAAGTCGCAAGCGTGAGGGGCCAGCGGGCCCGCATTTCAGATTCTGCCACCCAGTAATGCGTGTCCGCCGTCATACCCCTGAAAAAAAGTGTGCCGAACGCGGGCAGTCCTGTGCGGACGTGCCAAAATTTAACTTCCTGAAATACAGGACATCTTTTAACTGAGGAAGACATCATGACAACAGCAAGACGCGGTGGTGCCGGAAACTTTGCGGCCGACCCGGCGCGCGCCTCTGAAGCGGGCAGCAAAGGCGGAGCCGCCAGCGGCGGTAACTTCAAAAACTGTCCTGATCGCGCGCGCGAGGCCGGTCGTAAAGGCGGACTTATCAGCCGGCGGAGCCCAAAACCTGGAGTTTAAATAAAACCACACGTACACGCGCCGGAAGTAAATTTTATCCCGGCGCGCTTAATTAGGGAATGTGTATTTCCAAATTATCTCTGAGGTTGAAGTAGAATAATCAACAGAACCTACCCCCTGATTTTTCTAATATGTGGTGCATATTAATAGCCAGTAACCTGCAAGCTTATCATCCATATTTTTCAGGCCATGTTAAATCCTCTTCTGAGATTAAA
>NZ_JACVUO010000046.1:0-7592 GCF_016625145.1 Pantoea sp. S61 | reverse complement strand
TAACTCTCAACCTTTCAAGGCCATATGTCAGATCAAGTCGCGACTAATACATATGAGATACAGGGTACACTTTTATGCTATTACTTCACAGATACTGCCATTCATGACAAAGAACTCGTGTCGCGCGTTTGTGTAGTGCGAATAGGACTGTCCTTTTACAAAATCGTCCAGATGCACCACAGTTCCGCCGTCCTCTTCCTGCCAGGTGATCAGATACTGCGTTTCAGATACCTGCTGGGTCGAGTAGGTAGCATTTCCAACGCTCCCTTTTGCTGGTCCGAAAAGCACCTCAAAGTTAATTTCAGTTTCTGAAATGAAGGTTACTCGAGCGACAAAACCATCATAATCAAAAACATATGCTTTATATACAAAGGGATAAATATTGCTGTGCATTATCGTTATTTGTCCCTTAGTGCTTAAGCGCTTCGGTTGGGTGCAGGCCTAACCAACCTGGAGAAGGATCGCCTTTGACTTCGCCAAAATAGAGCCCCATTTGTGATCGGAAACGCTCAACGGCCGCTCTGTCCTGCATAAAGTTCACAAAAGCAGCAGGGTTGGTATTCTTGTATTCCCAGATGTGCTTGTAGCCTTTTGGCGGGGTTACATCTGTTCTTACAGACCACATATACCAGATGTTTTGCTGGGTATCTTTATCCGTCAGCCAGTTCAGATAGAGCTTAGCGGCTTCAGGGTGTTTCGCCGCTTTCATGATGGCAGCACGCTGAGCCCAGGACACGAAGGGATCATGCTTCGGAAGAACAAAGCGTGAGTTTGCTTTTTCATCCGGAACCAGACTGCCATCGGTTGAGAAGGTGGCAACGGCTTTCCCACTCTCAACATCATCGGCTGGTGCCTGCGTGCCTCTTACCAACTGAGGCGACTGCTCTACAAATTTCTGCACATAGCCCCAACCATATTGATCTACAACCTGCTTAAACCAGAACAGCACGGCATCGTCGTCGTTTGGCCAGGTCACAACAATTTTCCCCTTGAGGGAAGGGTTCAGGTAATCTTTTGCCTCTGTCGGCCACTGATCCTGAGGCAGAGCCTTTGTGTTCACCACATTGGAAAAAGCGTCCACGAAAACACCTGTCCATGCACCGTCTTTATCCCTAAATGCAGGATAGATCTTGTCCCATTCGCGGGTTTTGTAGTCCAGAAGTACGCCTTCCTGTTTCCAGCGTGGATAGTCCTGCAGTGTCTGCAGCTGGACCACGTCTGGCACAAGAGTATTGGTCTCCAGTTGGTTATCTACTCTTGCATCGTGAAATTTGCTGTAATCTACGATGACATTGAGCTTGATGCCTGGAAAACGTTTCTCAAACGCATTTTTAATACCATCCTGCTGACCTGCTGTATCACCACCAGCATAAACGGTCACCTCATTACCTTCCTTCAGTGCGCGGTGGTAAAGCTCATCAAGAGAAAGCTTTTCTGGCGACACGGCGGCATGCGTCATGCCACTGATGAGCAAAAGGGACAGCGCACTTAAGTTCAGAAATTTATATTTTTGCTTCATTTGTACGTCTCTGTTAGATGGAAATAGTGAGTGAAATGACTATCTGATCGTTTGGAAGCCAGAACTGGGTTACTGATTAAAGTCAACTTCTCTTGAAGCGATTTTTCATCTGAGCCTGATCAATCAGGCTGCATCATTGTGTAAAACACTCGCTCAGTCATAGACCCGTCAGGCTTTTCCGAGCCGTTACTGAGAAGGCCCCTCAGTAGCCATGCGTCTGTGTATGCCACAACCGCGTCCGCACGCGCTGCACTTAGCCCGTAACGTTCCTGCAGGATCAGGCTATGCGTCCTGAGCCATTGCATTGCTCCCTCTCTCAGTCGGGGACGGGCGACAGCCGCTACAAAAAGTTCATACTCCCTTAATAGCCGTTCATGCTGCTGCAGGGTCCAAAGTAAAAACCGGGTTAACTGCACTTCCGGCCTGTCCGGATAACACTCGTTGAACCATCTCAACGTCTCCGATTTAAAATCTTCTACAGCCCTTCTGATAACCGCATCGTGCAGGTCATCCAGCGTTTTGAAATGCCAGGTCACAGTGCCGGGCGAGATCCCCACTTCACCGGCAATTGCCCTCTGCGTACAGGCATGAAGGCCTTCATTGCGGATAAGGTCTGACGCTGCTTCCAGTATTTGCTCTACCGTTCGTTCACTTCTCGCTCTTGATACCGAAGACGTTACTTGATTCATGACTCCGACCTCATGACTTATCGCTATTTAAACAACACAGCACTGCTATACCGTTTTATCCCAGGCAGAGGTGACATACCGCTTAACCATCGACATTTTCTCAGCAGCAATGATTGCGACATCAAGGCCTCCTCACCTTGACTGAGACGTTTCATGGAGCTTTTTACGCCAGCGTCCGAGCTATATTCTGTCTCTGAATAGGAATGCCTCGTTCCCACGCCGTCTATGCCGGTCATCTGTCTGTTCAGGATCTTAATTTTTTCAATGTGCTTTTGACATGACACATGATAGCGGGCACAGCAAACGGTAAAACCCCCCGTTATTGACAACCTCATTCAGATTTATTGATGTAGATAAATGACTTCAAATCTCGTACATTGTACGAATACTGGAACTTTTAACTGCTAAACAACCAATTTTGGAATTAACCAGAACTTAAAACCTAAAACTAACCAGTTGAACGGTTTAGGCATGTCAACTTATATCTGACCTACTCGAAAAATGAAGTACAAAGTCAGGTCTGGTTCATATATTTAAATGAGAAGCCACATGGCTTAGAAAAATCGGTTGGATGTTGCCACATTAAAATTCTCAACAGCCTGCCTGGACGCTTCCCAAGGTTAAGTAAACTTGCCATCAGTCATCGCAGAGGAATCATGGAGCATCATATTTCGCACGTAGTGCTCTTATGTATTCAGTAAGTATGAACATAAGGTGGTGACCAAAGCACTCGCATTGTGGATAACGGAGGCATTGACTTAGGAAGTGATGAAACACCTCTCAATACGCAGGAAAAAGTTTTGTTAAAGTCCCTATACAGCCTTTATAGGATTTGCACAGACAGCGCCTTTGCTAACGCTTATCCGTCTCATTTGAAGTGCTAAACTTATTTAGAACTAAATTTCGATAAGTCATGGAGAGAATATGCTAAAGCGCAAAGCTGAGATAGATATCGGAACGGATCACATTATTGTAGAGCGGCGCTACCGGGCGCTAGGTGCGTTTAATGATCTGTTAATCGCGATGTGGTTTCTGATTGGAAGCGTTTTCTTTTTTTATAATTCGATGATGAACAACGGAACATGGTTATTTGTGGCAGGCAGTCTGCAGTTACTCCTTCGGCCTGTGATCACTTTGGCTGAACTCATACATGTGCGAAGGGATCATGCGAGACGATGAAAGCAATAAGTTCCGAAATTAAAACTGATGCAGCAAACATTCCTGCAGAAGAGCCAGGTTCCAGTCTTTATTCAAGACTTATTTATCAAATAATAGGATCATAAACCTGCCTTCATCCCCGGTAATTCAAACCAGCGACAGGGTATCCCCAGCCAGTGTCAGTAACCCACCCTCTGAGAAATCGCCCTGTCCTGTATTGATGAGTAATGCCAGTCAATTGGAACGGACTGTCACCAGACATTCAAAACACATTGGACTGAATATCAGTAATCCGTTTTGCGCAATCGCAGATATTTCATCTTATGACTTTCGGCCTTCTGCGCCAGATAGCGCACGCGGAAAATATCATGACGGGTGATAACCCCTTTCACCTTCCCTGACTCAATATCGGTGACCACCACCATGCCCACCTCCTCGCTGAATAAGTGATCCGCGATATGGCTACACAAGGTGTCTGGATGGGCGCTAAATGGTGGTTGGTCGCTGAGTAACTCTTGCAAGCTGATATCCATCGCACGCTCCTGAAGCTGCCAATGAATCATCTCTTTACGCGATACCACCGCGATAAATTGGCCATGCGCATCCACCACGGGATAATGATGATGCGCATGCAAATCACTCATAACGGATATCACCTGATGCAGCGGCATGCTGGCTGGCAAGGACGCCGGTTCGGCAGTCATGATCTGCCGTGCTTTAGTGGTTTCCAGCGTGTCGGTGGCATACTCCTGCACGATGTGATGCCCTCGACGCGCCAGACGTTCGGTGAAGATGGAACGCGGCATCATCAACACGCTCACTGCATAAGATGCCACGGCAGCCCCCAATGCCACGGGTAGCAGATGAAAATGCCCTGTTACTTCTACCGCAAACAGCGTTCCCGTAAGCGGTGCACGCATTGCCCCGCTTAGAATCCCGGCCATACCCGCCATCACCAGCATGCCGCCGTAACCTAGAACCAGATGTGCTGCCACTGCACCCACCGCGCCACCCATTATCAGCAAAGGTGCCACCACTCCGCCGGAAGTGCCTGAACTCAGTGATACCAGCCAGACGATACTTTTTACCAGCAGCAGTGAAATGATGATGTTGATTGCGAGCGTGCCATCTAACAGGCTTTGAATACTGGCGTAGCCCGCGCCCAGCACGCGAGGTTGAATAATGCCGCCTAGGCCAACAATCACTGACCCCAGCGCGGGCCACCACATCCAATGGACAGGTAAATGATGAAACCACTCTTCCAGCCGATACAGGCTTTTAGACAGGGCCACGGCGATCAGGCCCGTCAGAGCACCAATACCCACCGCGATGATGAGTTGCATTGGTTGCAATTGAGACATCCAGTAGAAAGGAAAAATGGCGCCAGTACCAATCAGCGCATTTCGCCAGCACCAGGAGACAAGCACTGCGCTGACTACCGGAATAAAGCTGCGTGGCTTCCATTCAAACAACAGCACTTCCAGCGCCAGCAACACCGCCGCGATAGGTGCATTAAAGATGGCAGTCATGCCAGCTGCAGCTCCGGCCACCAGCAAGGTCTTGCGTTCGGCTGCGCTGAGATGAAATAACTGCGCAAACAGGGATCCGATTGCGCCGCCGGTCATGATGATCGGCCCTTCCGCACCAAACGGCCCCCCGCTGCCAATCGACACCGCCGAAGAGAGCGGTTTAAGCACGGCCACTTTGGGTGACATCCTACTTTCGCTATAAAGAATAGCTTCAATCGCTTCTGGAATGCCGTGGCCGCGAATTTTTTCCGAACCAAAACGTGCCATGACACCAATGATCAAACTGCCCAGTACCGGTGCCGCAATGATATGAAGCGCCCCAGCATTGCCAGGCATCACGTGTTCGACGAACGAGAACTGCTGATACCAGAATAAATTGGTCATCAAGGCGATAAGGTGCAGCAGCACAATGGCACCAAACGCGCCGCCGGTTCCTATCAGAATGCCCATCAGCGCGAGTATAATCACACGCTTCGTTACAGTGTGGTCAGAAAGTCTGGGCCGATGTGGGGAATCGGACAACGTGTCCCGCATCTTGTTGCTCCTCGTTACATTATCGAAACGCGCAATTTACATCGCAATGCGATACAAATTCAATACTGAAAGGTTTTCAACATGTCACAGCCCAACAAAATGAACGATGCCGATTACACACTGCTGGCAGACTTCCGAGCCACCTTGAGGACGTTTATGGCCTTCAGTGAAACTCAGGCACGCAACGTAGGATTAACGCCGCAACAACATCAAGCCCTGCTGTCGATTCGTGGCACTGCTCCAGGCAATGCCACGGTGGGTTATGTGGCAGAACGTCTGATGTTAAAACCACACAGTGCGTCAGGCTTACTTAGTCGTTTAGAGGAGGCCGGTTTGGTAATGCGCAAGTCGGATCCAACCGATCAGCGTAGAACTTTTTTGCAATTAACAGAGGAAGCGGAGCAACTGCTCGAGTCGCTGTCGCTGGCGCACCTGGAAGAGTTGAGCAACCTGAAACCGATGTTGCTCTCGATGATCAACCAATTCTGCTAAGCGCAATGCCAGCAGCATCAGCATAATGAAGTCATCACTGAAGAGTGATGACAGATTAGAGAAATACTTTCCCCTCATAATGTCTACTTATCAGAAACTTAGTCTGATATTTAAAATATCGCAGTAGCCCTGAAGTCGTCTAATCATGATTTTTTCGTAGTGAAATTAAAATACTCATAAAACATTCAACCAATTTATAGAACGACCAGGGTATACTTAATTACCCAAGCACACTAAATAAAAACAATAGAATGAACTGGCGATCTTTAAGACCGCCGAAGTAATCATATAGAGAGGTATTATTGGGAAGAGTGGATCCTCAACGATTCCAAGCGTCATAGCTAATTGCAATCGATAACAATCCCCAGAATACAAGATATTCAACTCCTCCGCCAGCCCAGTACCAGCCAATCCCGTCTGTCGCAAACACTGCATATATGGCAACGGCCATGGCTCCCGCAGACAGCAGTCCTGCCCAGCGAGTAAACAGGCCAAGCACCAGTGCGATTCCTGAGGACGCTTCAACGATTATTGCCAGTGTTAAAAACAACCATGCTGGGTGCAAACCAGCACTTGCGAAAAAGTCGGCTGAACCTGAAAGGTCACGAAGTTTCGATAATAAATGAGGAAAGTAAAACATTCCTGCAATGATTCGAGCTCCGTTTATGCCATGTCTCAAATCAAACCGGTTCGGCATTAATGCTGGACCAAGCAATCTTTTTAGCAAGGATGGTGCCTTATATGTAGAAGATAAGTTTGACATAGTTTCCCTTTTTTAGTTAGCAGCGATTTTTCGTATTCAGTACTTTTTGAGTTATAGACAGATGTGAAACCATAGAACTCGTTTTTAATTTGTCTCAGGCTAAGATTATCTTCAAAAGAAAGTTTGATTAACTTGATTTAAAACAGGTTCGTGTGAATTTTTATCTAATGGATAACACATATAACTCTCTGTTTAATCCACCAAATTCCATATGCGTTTATGTGATATGAAACTGAATTTCTTCATTCACGTAACGCGTGCGCATCACATCTCTCAGCAGCACCATGCCCAGGTTTAAACTTGATGACAAATGGAAAAGATCGTAGTTAATCGTGATAAATCGAGCTTTGTTCAGTGAAAATTTAATAAGTTAAAATATGGACTACTGTGGCATAGCAGTCCATCAACAATGTGATCAGTCAGTTTCCAGTTGCGAATATTTAACAGTGCTAGCTATGTTTTCTAGGAAATTTTTAAGTAAGCGCACCGCCAACATTACACTTTGCAAGTTATAGTATAACGAAGTGTCATTCTTTATCAGATACTCTTCAAAATCACGATTTCGTGTCAGTGCCATAGCACGGTTAATCTGCTCGCGGAGGTGATTACAGTTATTCATATATACTTCCAGCGAGAGGTAGTCGCCGTCAGTTAGTTGATGAAGTAGCGCATTAATCTGTTCAAACTTCGTCATTAACTCACGGTGGTCGTTACCGTGTCTCAGAAAATCATCGATATCCAATATCAAAACCCTTTAGCAAGATCATCTTTAGTTAAAAACTTTGCCAGTTTGCACTCTCTGTACTTTTAAGAGGAGCAACATGAGATGATTTTGCATCTGAACTCCCTGCGGGTATATTGATCCTACCCGCGAATAGTGGACACGCGACTAAGTGAGTAAACTCTCA
>NZ_JACVUO010000045.1:0-7605 GCF_016625145.1 Pantoea sp. S61 | reverse complement strand
CTTCGGGTTATGAGCCCGACGAGCTACCAGGCTGCTCCACCCCGCGTCCGTGGATGCGCACTATACTCTCGACGCGCGGCGATGCAACCTCTTTTTGTGTTAAAGCCTTAAATTTACAGCCAGTTGGTGATTAATAGTGCCATTGGGCGATTAATTGTACAGATGTGAGCGCGGTATCTCGTGGCGGATTTCATTCTCTCTGCCCCTTTGCTATCGTCGCGGTGCAAACAACCGAGAAAAAGAGAAAGTGATGAAAGGACATTGGGCGAAGTATGCACTTACTGGCGCGTTTCTCGCGCTGTTAGCGGGTTGTAGTTCTAAACCGACTGACCGTGGTCAGCAATATATCGATGGCAAGCTGGAGCAACCGCTCGGGCTGGTCAATGAACCGAATGCCAAAGGGCGTCCGGTGAATGGCAGAGATTTTGGTGTGCAGATCCAGCAGATTCAGAGTGCCTCAAGCGGCTTATACAGTCGCAACACCGGCACTTACAGCGCAATCCAGAACTGGTTGCTCTCCGGCGCGGATACCCGTCAGCTGAGCCAGTTTGGCCTTAACGCTTATCAGATGGAAGGCACCGATAACTACGGTAATGTGCAGTTTACCGGCTACTACACGCCAGTGGTGGAAGCACGCTACACGCGTCAGGGAGAGTTCCAGTATCCCATTTACCGCATGCCACCGCGCACACGCGGTCAGAAGTTGCCGAGCCGTGCTTCTATATACAGTGGCGGACTTGATGATCGTTACGTGATTGCCTGGAGCAACTCGCTGATCGACAACTTTATGATGGACGTGCAGGGCAGCGGTTACGTTGACTTCGGTGATGGTCGTCCACTGCGCTTCTTCGGCTACGGCGGCAAAAATGGCTGGGCCTATCACAGCATCGGCAAAGAGCTGATCGATCGCGGTGAAGTGAAGCGTGAAGATATGTCGATGCAGGCGATTCGTCAGTGGGCACAGGAACATACGCCGGAACAAGTGCGTGATGTGCTGGAAACCAACCAATCCTTCGTGTTCTTTAAGCCGGAAGAGTACGTGCCGGTGCGCGGTGCCAGTGCGGTGCCGCTGATTGCCAAAGCCTCGGTGGCATCCGATCGTTCATTGATTCCCGCAGGCACGGCATTGTTAGCGGAAGTACCGCAGTTGAACGAGAAGGGCAAATTTAACGGCAAGTATGAGATGCGCCTGATGGTGGCACTGGATGTGGGTGGGGCGATCAAAGGCCAGCACTTCGACATCTATCAGGGTGTCGGTCCGGACGCTGCGCACCTTGCCGGATTCTACAACCACTATGGCCGCGTTTGGGTGCTGAAAGCCGCGCCAGGTGCAGGACAGCCGCTGTTCAGCAATGCGCAAAATGGCAATAATGGTTCACTGATTATCGGGGCGAATTGATATTCTTCCCTGCGGCAAATCAGCGGGAGTATTCAGCTGATTTGCCATGGGTCGACAGTCTTCGCGATCCAACGCGTCCATCACTGTTTCTGTAGGGTGCGCATTCATGCGCACCGCATCAAAAGGTTTGATATGAAAGTAGTCAGCGATGCCTGGCGGCAACGTTTTGGCGGTACGGCACGTCTGTATGGGGAAGAGGCGCTGCAGCGTTTTGCCGACGCCCATTTTTGTGTGATTGGTATAGGCGGTGTCGGTTCGTGGTCTGCCGAAGCGTTAGCGCGCACCGGGATTGGTAAAATCACGCTGATCGATATGGACGACGTCTGCATTACCAACACCAATCGCCAGATCCACGCTCTGCAAGGCAAAGTAGGACAAGCGAAAACCGAGGTGATGGCGGAGCGTATTCGCGCCATAAATCCTGAGTGCGAAGTGATCTGCATTGATGATTTCATCACGCCGGATAACACCGCTGAGTTACTGTCAGCGGGTTTCGATTACGTGATTGATGCGATTGACAGCGTGCGCCCGAAAGCGGCGTTGATTGCCTGGTGCCGCCGTAACAAGATTCCGTTGATCACCACTGGCGGTGCGGGCGGGCAAATCGATCCGACGCAGATTCAGGTCAGCGATTTAGCCAAAACCATTCAGGATCCGCTGGCGGCGAAACTGCGTGAGCGTTTGAAAAGTGATTTTGGCGTCATCAAGAACAGCAAAGGCAAGCTAGGGATTGATTGCGTATTTTCCACTGAGGCACTGGTCTATCCGCAGCTGGATGGCAGCGTCTGTAGTTCGAAAAGTACCGCTGATGGCCCCAAACGCATGGACTGTGCGGCGGGCTTCGGTGCGGCCACTATGGTGACCGCCACTTTTGGTTTTATCGCAGTCTCGCACGCGTTGAAAAAATTCCTTGCACGCGCGGCGCGTCAGGCTGCTTGATGTGTCCGCGCGTGGCGCTGCACTGCATCTGCTAACGCCTTTAAACCACTGCTGCGCGAGGCGCTAAGCTGCGCACGCAGGCCTAAGGTATCAAACAACGCCAGCGGATCTTGTGCTAACAGATCCGCTGGCGTTTTGCCTTCCACCGCCGTCAGCAGCACTGCCAGCAAACCGCGTACGATGCGGCCTTCACTGTCACCGTAAAAGTGCAGCGTGCCGTTCGGCAGCCGTTGGCTGCTCAGCCAGACACGATTTTCGCAACCGCTCAGCTCAATAGCTGCCGTCTTCACCTCATCTTCCAGAACGGGCAACTGGCGGCTGAGCTGGATCAACTGGCGATAGCGATCTTCCCACTGATGAAAATGGGTAAACTTTTCGGTCAGGCTGGCTTCAGTAATCACATCGCCAAAAGGATGTGGGCCGATCAGGGTAGTCATAACGTTATTCACTCAACAGGTCTACGGCATGATGCATGGCGCGCACCAGCGCATCCACATCCTGCAAATTATTATAGGGCGCGAATGACACGCGCAAGGTGCCGCTGACACCCAGTGCCGCCATTAATGGCTGGGCACAATGCTGTCCGGCGCGCAGGGCGATGTCTTGTTCTGCCAGCAGCGTGACAATATCGCTGTGATGAATCTCCGCGATATCAAACGCCAGCAGACTGGCATTACCACAACGAAAACTGCGGAAGCCGGGAATCTCGCTTAATTGCTCTTCGGCGAGGCTGGCCAGTTGCTGGCTCCACATCTCTGCTTTTTCAGCGTGGTGATGCGACAGCCATTCCAGCGCCGCGCTCAGGCCCACCACACCAGCCACATTGGGTGTGCCTGCTTCGAACCGCCATGGCACCGCCTGCGGAGTAAAGCCATCGAAGTCGACGTGCGTCAGCATTTTGCCGCCGCCTTGCCACGCATCCATCTCGTCCAGCAACTCGGCTTTGCCATATAGCGCTCCAACGCCCATTGGGCCATACAGCTTATGCGCGGAGAAAGCATAAAAGTCGATGTCCAGCGCCTGAACGTTGGGGGGAGCATGCACCACGCCCTGTGCGCCATCTACCATCACTTTGGCGCCAACATGATGCGCCAGGGTTATTGCCTGTGCCAGATCCGGACAGCCACCGGTGACATTCGACATTTGCCCAATCGCCAGCAGCTTAGTGCGTGCATTAAGCAAATCAGGCAGCAAGCGGATATCGGGTAGACGATCTGCACCAATCGGCCATTTCACCACCTTCGAGCCAGCAGCTTGCGCCACCATTAACCACGGCACCAGATTGGCGTGATGCTCCGCCTCGCTCACCACAATCTCATCACCGGGTTGTAAGCGCGGAGCCAGCCAGCTGTTGGCTACCAGATTGATAGCCTCCGTGGTGCCACGCGTCCAGACAATCTGGCGGTCATCACCCGCCTGCAGCCATTTGGCCACCCGGCCGCGCGCTTGTTCATACTTCTCCGTCAGGTCGCGTGCTGATTTGAACTGGCTGCGATGCACGGTACCTGCGCTCAAGCTATAGAACTGCGACGTGGCGTCGATCACCGCCTGAGGCTTCAGGGCAGTGGCTGCGCTATCAAGATAAACGCCCGCATCGCTTAATGCAGGAAACTGCGCACGGAAGGCGGTTGGGGAGAAGATGGTCATACGAAACCCACTGTGTTCAATTTTAGGACCAGGCTGAAACCCGGCCGATTCGCTGGCAAAGCTGGAAAAGCGCGTTATGCTAATTATTGCAAGGTTTGAACCGCAACCCGCATAACGAATCGACCTTAACCAGTCGATTTCACTTTTTGCTGCCTCTGGTCAGCGCTTGCGGGTGGTTTAATGCAATCAATCTGCAAGGAGATAGAAGATGAAAAAACTCGCCGCAGTGCTGGCCGTGTGTACCATGGCCTTTACCCTGGCTGCTTGTTCCAGCAATTATGTCATGCATACCAATGATGGTCGCACCATTGTAGCGGACGGGAAACCGAAAGTTGACGATGAAACCGGTATGATCAGTTATAAAGATGCCAATGGCAACGAGCAGCAGATCAATCGTACAGATGTGAAAGAGATGGTTGAGATGGGTCAGTAAGCAGCAAGCCAAAAAATTTCCCGGAGAAATTTTTACGTCGCTTCAGTGACGGCCCTAATGGGGTACACAGGGATGTGTAGGACAAAAAAAAGCACCGCAATTTGCGGTGCTACATAAAATCACTTGGACAGACAGGGTAAATCTACAGGAATTAAAAGTTTGATCTGCAATCGTCAGATCAAAATGCAAACACAACATCACGACCACAAGCCAAAAGCTCTCCAAAAGTCTGCGATCTCTCGCACGTTTCCAGAAATCTTTTCGTTCCGGCTCAGGAAGTGCGGCAACTATAGGTATTTGCTGGAGCTTCCTCAACGGACAAATTATAATGTCTCGGATTAAAATAACTAATACGTAACGACCTTGTATAAGTCGGACTGTTACCTTGTGAATCCGCTGATGGAAAACCATGTCTAAACGCCTTCCACCGCTTAATGCTTTACGCGTCTTCGATGCTGCAGCCCGCCATTTAAGCTTTACAAAAGCCGCTGAAGAGCTGTTTGTCACCCAGGCAGCTGTTAGCCACCAGATTAAATCTCTGGAAGATTTCCTCGGTCTTAAGCTATTTCGACGGAGGAATCGTTCGCTTTTACTGACAGAAGAAGGTCAAAGCTACTATCTGGATATCAAAGAGATCTTCTCGGCTATCAACGATGCGACGCGTAAACTTCAGGCGCGCAGCGCGAAGGGTGCCTTAACCGTCAGTCTGTTGCCCAGCTTTGCCATTCAATGGCTGGTGCCACGTCTTTCCAGCTTTAATATGGCTTATCCGGGCATCGATGTGCGTATTCAGGCGGTGGACCGCGATGAAGAGAAACTGGCCGATGATGTTGATGTGGCGATTTTCTATGGTCGCGGTAACTGGCCGGGCCTGCGCGTTGAGAAACTGTA
Source organism: Pantoea sp. S61 (assembly GCF_016625145.1). NCBI lineage: Bacteria > Pseudomonadati > Pseudomonadota > Gammaproteobacteria > Enterobacterales > Erwiniaceae > Pantoea > Pantoea sp. S61. Next base: position 2,296 of record NZ_JACVUO010000045.1, on the reverse strand, counting down.
TGCCGAATATTTGCTGCCGGTCTGCTCGCCCATGTTTCTGACTGGCGACCATCCGCTTAAAACGCCCGCCGATCTGGCGCACTTTACGCTGCTGCATGATGCTTCGCGCCGCGACTGGCAATCCTATATCCGTCAGCTAGGATTGCAGCACATTAATGTGCAGCAGGGGCCGATCTTTAGCCATAGCGCGATGGTGCTTCAGGCGGCGATTCACGGCCAGGGCGTGGCGCTGGCGAATAATGTGATGGCGCAGAGTGAAATTGAAGCTGGACGGCTGGTCTGTCCATTTAATGACGTGTTAGTCAGTAAAAACGCTTTTTATCTGGTTTGTCATGACAGCCAGGCAGAACTGGGTAAAATAGCCGCCTTTCGTCAGTGGATCCTGGAAAAAGCCGCAGCTGAACAAGAAAAATTCCGCTTTCGCTACGATCACTAACGCGTTGAGTGCTGCACAGTGATGTGCAGTTTCATCCTGAGGAACAATGAATGTCCAGTCGTGCCATGTTTGTGTTTGCCGCCATCAGCGGATTTCTGCTGGTGGCCTTTGGTGCTTTTGGGGCACACGTGCTGAGCAAATCGCTCGGCCCGGCGGAAATGGCGTGGATCCATACCGGTCTTGAATATCAGGCCTATCACACATTGGCGGTGATCGGTCTGGGTGCAGCCATGCTGCGCCGCGCCAATATCTGGTTTTACTGGAGCAGCGCCGCGCTGGCGCTCGGCACCGTGTTATTCAGTGGCAGCCTTTATTGCTTAGCGCTGTCACACTTGAAGTTTTGGGTTTTTGTTACGCCAGTGGGAGGATTGTTTTTCCTGATTGGCTGGTTCTTGATGTTGATTGGCGCATTGCGTCTTAAACGAAAGGCGGATCGCCATGAATAAAGTTTTACTCTATTGCCGTCCTGGCTTTGAGAAAGAGTGTGCGGCGGAGATCAGTACCAAAGCCGCTGAGCGCGAAGTATACGGTTTTGCCCGCGTTAAAGATGATTCCGGCTACGTGCTCTATGAGTGCTATCAGCAGGAAGATGCGGAAAAGCTGATTCAAACACTGCCGTTTGCCGAGCTGATTTTCGCCCGTCAGATGCTGGTGGTAGGCGAACTGCTGCGCGATTTACCGCCAGAAGATCGTATTACCCCGATTGTCGGCATGTTAACGGGTGTGGTGGAGAAGGGCGGTGAGCTGCGCGTTGAAGTGCCGGATACTAATGAAGCGAAAGAACTGACCAAGTTTTGCCGTAAGTTAACCGTGCCGCTGCGCGCCAGCCTGCGTGAGAGTAAAATCCTGCTCAACTACGAGTCGCCAAAACGCCCAGTGATACATGTGTTCTTCATTGCTCCGGGTACCTGCTATGTCGGTTATTCGCTGCCAGAGAACAACTCCCCGTTCTATATGGGGATACCGCGCCTCAAGTTCCCGTCGGATGCCCCAAGCCGTTCAACGCTGAAACTGGAGGAAGCGTTTCATGTCTTCATCCCGGCCGATGAGTGGGATGAGCGTTTGGGCAGCGGCATGTATGCCGTGGATCTGGGTGCTTGCCCTGGCGGCTGGACTTATCAACTGGTCAAACGCAGCATGTGGGTGTACGCCGTAGATAACGGTCCGATGGCCCCCAGCCTTATGGATACCGGGCAAGTCACGCACTGCCGTGAAGATGGTTTCAAATACCGCCCATCGCGCAATAACATCAGCTGGCTGGTGTGTGACATGGTGGAAAAACCCGTTCGCGTCGCCAGTTTGATGACGGAGTGGCTGGTCAATGGCTGGTGCCGTGAAGCAATCTTCAACCTCAAATTGCCAATGAAAAAGCGTTATGAAGAGGTCACGCAAAATCTGGCTATGATGGATGCGTCGTTGAAAGAGAAGGGAGTGAATGCCCAGATTCAGGCGCGCCAGCTGTACCACGACCGTGAAGAGATTACTGTGCATGTGCGCCGGCTTTGGGCAGCGGTTGGCGGCCGTCGCGACGAACGCTAATCCTGCTTCATACTTTGCACTACAGCCGCGTTGGCTGCGCTTGCTCGCCCCGGTCACATACTGATGTATGCTCCCGGGGACTCTCGCACTTGCCGCCTTGCTGCAGCAAAAATTATTTCGCAGGATGCATTTCCCGTCATACTTCGCGCCACAGTTGCGTTGGCTACGTTTATACGCCCCAGTCACATACTGATGTATGGTCCCGGGGACTCACGCACTTGCCGATCCTGCTTCATACTTTGCACTACAGCGGCGTTGGCTGCGCTTGTTCGCCCCAGTCACATACTGATGTATGGTCCCGGGGACTCACGCACTTGCCGA
>NZ_JACVUO010000044.1:0-8417 GCF_016625145.1 Pantoea sp. S61 | reverse complement strand
GTCAGCGGCGCGAGGACTGCCCGGCAGCAGCAGCGGTGCTACGGCCCGCACAAGCACTCACCCCCGGGTTTAAACCCGATCAGCCAACCCTTCAATCCGCTGCATCGCCGCCAGCAGGCGGGCTTCGGTGACCGCCACCGACATATTCTCCATGTCCGGTGCATGCACGGATTCACGCACAATCAGCGCCAGCTCGGCATCATCCAACTCGGCAATCTCATGCAGCGTCAATGGCACACCGCAATCGCACGCCAGACGCATCTCATCCAGTACCTCTTCATCGCTGCGATCTTCCAGCGCCAACAGGCACAAGTTGCCAAAGCCAACCAGCAGGCCATGGCCAAACTCACGCGTCTTATCACAGAAAGTAAAACCTTCATAAATCGCATGTGAAGCCGCTGCGTGAGCGCCGTTGCTCATCAGCGAGGTCAATCCGGCCCAGGTAAAGATCGCATCCAGCACCTGATCCAATGAGGCGCTGCTCTCGCCGCGCAGCACCGCCGCATAGGCCGCCGGGCCGTGTTCCGCGATCACGTCATAGCAAATCTGGCTATGAGCCAATGATGACAATGCATTGCCTTCACGCGCCGGATGGCTGACGCTCACTGCACGAAACTCATACCATTTCGCCAGGGTATCGCCCAAACCAGCAGCCAGCCAGCGAGCAGGGGCTTTAGCCAGCAACTCGCTATCGATGATCACTGCCGCGGGTGCCTGTGGCAGCGGGAAAATATCGAAGAAATTGCCGTTATCATCATAGCGAATGGTCAACGGCGTCACTGCTGAACAGGTGGCGGCAATGGTCGGGATGGTGATAAACGGCAGCCCCAACTGCGCCCCCACGGCTTTCACCGTATCCAGCGACTTACCACCGCCGACGCCAATGATCACCTCTGCTTGCAGCTCGGTGGCGATGGCGGCCAGACGGTTGATCTGGTTAATCGAGGTCTCACCACCAAACCACTCCTGCGCCAGCAGCGTCACGTTCGCCGCCAGCAGTTGAGCGCGCACCTGCGCTTCCACCGACTGCAGTGCCTGATGTCCGCCGATCAGCAGAGCGCGTTTGCCCAGCCCCGCGCAAATCTCGCCCAGCTGATTGATCACACCCGCGCCGCGCAGCACGCGCGCCGGAAACACCAAATTCTGTTGTGTCATGCTTTTTTCTCTGTGTAACGGACGCCGGGCAATACGCACAGCATCTCATAAAGGATATTGGCTGCCAGCTGGGAGGTCATGCCGCTGATATCGTACGGCGGTGACACTTCGACCAGATCGCCACCGACCAGATTGAGTCCGCGACAGCCGCGCACAATCTCCAGTCCCTGCATTGAGGTCAATCCACCCACTTCTGGCGTACCGGTGCCGGGTGCCCATGCAGGATCGAAACTGTCGATGTCATAGCTGAGATACACCGGACCGTTGCCGATACGCGCACGCACTTCGGCCATCAGAGGTGTCATGGATCGATACCAGCACTGCTCGGCCGGCACCAGGTGGAAGCCTTGATCGACGCCCCACTGGAAATCATCGGCGGCGTAGCCTTGAGCGCGCTGACCAATTTGCACCACGCGCTGGCAGTCGAGCAGGCCTTCTTCTACCGCACGGCGGAATGTGGTGCCGTGGGCGATCTTTTCGCCGAACATCTCATCGTTAGTATCGGTGTGCGCGTCAATGTGGATCAGGCCCATCGGCCCGTGCTTCTTCGCCAGCGCCCGCAAAATCGGCAGCGTTAGCGTGTGATCGCCCCCGAGCGTTAACGGGATAATCGGCCAATGGTTCAGCTCGGTATAATAGTTTTCGATGATATCGACCGACTTCAGCAGGCTGTAAGTATTGATGGGCACATCGCCGAGATCGCCGACGCGCAACGAATCAAAAGGCGCTGCGCCCGTCGCCATGTTATACGGGCGAATCATCACGGAATCAGCGCGAATGGCGCGTGGACCATAGCGCGTGCCGCTACGCTGCGACGTGCCGATATCCAGCGGAATGCCTACAAACGCGACATCAAGATCGGCAGGGGATTCGGCAGCAGGCAAACGCATCATGGTGCCACGGCCGGCGAAACGGGGCATCTCGTTGCCGCCCTGCGGCTGAGGAAAATCGGTCATCACGAACTCCTTCGGCTAAGTGAGTCTCATCATGGCCTGAGGCAGGCGCGGGAAAAATCCTTGACAGCAAATAATCACTTCATAGATTGGTTAACTTTAGTCTGTAATCACTGAAGGAAATGAGGTGCAAACGCTCCCCAATCTCAAACTGCTCCAGGTGTTCGCCAGCGTGGTGGAGAATCAGGGCTATTCACGTGCTCAGCAGGCGCTGAATATGACCACGCCCGCCATTAGCGCCTATATGAGCGAGCTGGAAACGCAGCTGGGTTTTATTCTGTGTCAGCGCGGACGTGGCGGTTTTACCCTCACCACGAAAGGCGAACAGTTTCATCGTTACAGTCAGGAAATGCTGGCCACGCTGGCGGGTTGGCAAGAGCAGGTTGAGACGCTAAAAAGTGCCCAGGGTGGCACCTTTTCGCTGGGCGTGGTGGATGCCACTGTCACCGACAGCACGCTGGATCTGCCGGCGGCGATTGCGCGCTTTAATCAGCGTTTTCCGGCGGTATTTTTCAATCTCAGCGTGCGCGATCCCAACGAACTGCAGCAGCAGTTACTGGAAGACCGCCTCGATCTGGCAATCGGGCACTTTCCGCTGCGTGCCAGCAATCTGGTCACCATTCCGCTTTATGAGGAGCAACACTGGTTGTATTGCAGTCCGCAACATCCCCTGGCGCAGGGCGATCCGGATATGCGCACCGTGCAGCAAACCGGCATGGTGACGCGGCGTTACTGGAATCAGCAGGAGTTAAACAAGCGCGGCTTCCGCCAGACTAACGCCTCAGTGGAGAGTATAGAGGCGCAGTTGACGCTGATCCTCTCCGGGAGATATATCGGCTATTTGCCGGAACACTACGCGCAAAGCGGGGAACAGCAGGGCACGCTATGCCGCTTGTTGCCGCAACACTTTCACTTCCGCGCACCGTTCTCCTTTGCCTTCCGTCGGGGACGCGCCCGCGAAACGCTGATCCGCGCGATGCGTGAAATTCTGAATCCAGCGCGAAAAAATAGCAGCGAAAGCTGACGCTGCGCCGATACTGTGTAAAAATACAGGCCAATTCAGCAAACAGTAATGAACATGGCCCTGACAGCAGCGATAAAAAGCCAGATTGCGCAATGGTATAAGGCGCTGCAGCAGCAGGTTCCTGACTTTATCCCCCGTGCGCCCCAGCGTCAGATGATTGCCGAAGTGGCAAAAAGTCTGGCCGGTGATGAAGGCCGCCATCTGGCGATTGAAGCTCCCACCGGCGTGGGCAAAACCTTGTCTTATCTGATTCCCGGCATTGCGGTGAGCCGCGCCGAAGAGAAGCGGTTAGTGATCAGCACCGCCAACGTCGCGCTGCAGGATCAGATCTTCAGCAAAGATCTGCCGCTGCTGAAAAAAATCATCCCCGATCTCACCTTCACTGCCGCGTTTGGTCGTGGCCGCTATGTTTGCCCGCGCAATCTCGCGGCGCTAGCGGCGACCGAGGATCAGCAGGGTGACCTACTGCTGTATCTCGATGAAGAAGCGGTAACCGGGTCGAAAGAAGAGCAGAAGTTCTGCGCCAAACTGGAAAAGCAACTCAGCAGCTACAAATGGGATGGCCTGCGCGATCACTCCGATGTCTCGATTGATGACAGCCTGTGGCAGCGCCTTTCCACCGATAAAGCCAACTGCCTGGGGCATCACTGCCGCTGGTATCGTGAATGCCCGTTCTTTGTTGCACGTCGTGAAATAGAACAGGCGGATGTGGTGGTGGCCAACCATGCGCTGGTGATGGCGGCGATGGAGAATGAATCCGTCTTACCGCCTGCCAAACACCTGATGCTGGTGCTAGACGAAGGTCATCATCTGCCAGAAGTGGCGCGTGACGCGCTGGAGATGAGCGCGGAAATCACCCCCGGCTGGAGCAGTTTGCAGCTCGATCTGTTTGTGCGGCTGGTGGAAACCATCATGGCGCAGTTCCGCCCGAAATCGCCTCCTCCACTGACCAACCCTGAGCGGTTAAAAGGCCATTGTGATGAGATGCGTGAACTGCTGCAAATTCTGTGCGATGCGCTGAATCCGTTATTACCCGCGCACAACCAGCCGGGTGAGTTCCGTTTTGTGCTGGGTGAGTTGCCGGAAGAACTGATGACGATGTGCGCACGGTTGTTCAAACTGAGCGATGCCTTACGCGGGTTGAGCGAAGGGTTACTCAATGAGTTAGGTGAGCAAACCGGCAAAGCCGACATTATGCGACTGCATCGGGCGATTATTCAGCTTAACCGTCAGTTTGGCTGGTTCGAATCGATCAGTAAACTTTGGCGACTGGCGGCCATGGAGAAAGCCTCTAATGCGCCGGTATCGAAATGGATTACGCGAGAAATTCGCGACGGCCAGGCGCATCTGCTGTTTCACTGCGCCGGGATTCGCGTCAGCGATCAGCTGGAAAAACTGCTGTGGCGTAAAATCCCGCATGTGGTAGTGACCTCGGCGACCTTGCGCTCACTGAACAGCTTCAATCGGCTGCAAGAGATGTCAGGGCTAAACGAGAAAGCGGGCGATCGCTTTGTGGCGCTGGATTCGCCATTTAATCATGTCGATCAGGGCAAGCTGGTGATCCCGCAAATGCGCTATGAACCGCTGATGGCGAATGAAGCAGAGCACATCGCCGAGATGGCAGGATTTTTCCTGCAACAAATGGCAGAAGAGAAGCACAAAGGCGTGCTGGTGCTGTTTGCCAGCGGGCGCGCGATGCAGCAGTTTGTCAGCCATGTCAGCGCATTACGCTTATTGATGCTGGTGCAGGGCGATCAACCTCGTTCGCGCTTAGTGGAGCTGCATCGCCAGCGAGTCGAAGCGGGGCAAACCAGTATTCTGGTCGGACTGCAGTCTTTTGCTGAAGGACTGGATTTAAAGGGCGATCTGCTGACGCAGGTGCATATCCATAAAATCGCTTTTCCCCCGGTAGACAGTCCGGTAATTTTGACCGAAGGGGAGTGGTTGAAGAGCCTTAAACGCTACCCGTTCGAAGTGCAGAGTCTACCGAGCGCTTCGTTTACGTTGATTCAGCAGGTCGGGCGTCTGATTCGTAGCCATCACTGCTTCGGGGAGATCGTGATATACGATCGGCGACTGCTTAATAAAGCTTATGGCAGTCGACTGCTGGCCGCCTTACCGGTGTTTCCGATTGAGCAACCGATGGTGCCTGAAGCCAGCATAAAACCAGCGGTAAAAGCAGTGGTTAAAGCCCCAGTAAAATCAGCGAAGCGTAAAAGTAAGAAATCTTAGGTGTGCCCAGGCGCACCTCAATGACCTTTTGGCCGCCAGATATCGGCGCGCCCTGGAAGCGGGAATGCCCTGATGGAACTGAATAAAATCATCAAAGAGATTGGGCGCGGTAAGAATCACGCGCGCGATATCGATTTCGACACCGCCGTTGCGCTGTACAGCGCGATGCTGGCGGATGAAGTACCCGAACTGGAACTTGGTGGTGTGCTGATTGCCCTGCGTATTAAGGGCGAAGGTGAAGAGGAGATGCGCGGTTTTTACCACGCCATGCAGCAGCAGATGATGCAGTTGCAGCCGCCCGCCAATCGCCCGATGCCGATTGTGATCCCCAGCTACAACGGCGCACGTCGTCAGGGCAATCTCACGCCGCTGTTAGCCTTACTATTAAGCAAACTCGGTTTTCCGGTATTGCTGCACGGTGTGAGTGACGATCCGACGCGCATCACCACCGAAGCCGTGCTGGCGGCGCTGGATATTGCGCCGGTCACCAACGCGCAACAGGCACAAGCGAAGCTGGAGAGCGGCGAACTGGCCTTTATCACCATCGATCACCTGTGTGCACCGATGGCAAAACAGCTGTCGCTGCGCTGGCGCATGGGCGTGCGTAACAGCGCACATACGCTGGCGAAGCTGGCCACGCCGTTTGCCGAACGTGCCGCGTTGCGTCTGGCGAGTGTTTCCCATCCGGAATATGTGCCGCGCGTCGGCAAGTTCTTTCAGGATATCGATGCACCCGGCATTCTGCTGAACGGCACCGAAGGTGAAGTGTATGCCAATCCACAGCGCTGTCCGGCGATTAACTACATTGCCGGTGCGGGCGCAGAGGCGGAAGTGTGGGTAGAGCGCCAGCCAGAAATCAGTGTGGAACTGCCAGAAAGTAAAAATGCGCAGGACACCGCAGACTGGATCAAACAGGTGCTGGGCGGCGAACGAGCGGTGCCACAGGCGCTGCGTTTACAGCTGGCGTGCTGCTTAGTGGCAACCGGAGAGTCAGCGACGCTGGATGAGGCGGAAACCCGCTTGCAGCTAGCTGGTATCTGACGGATTGAACAATACCCGCAGCCTTTGGTTGCGGGTCAAACGCACAGCCGAGAGATGATATAAAATCAATCGTGCAATCGTGCAATCGTGCAATCGTGCAATCGTGCAATCGTGCAATCGTGCAATCGTGCATCGAGGCGTTTTGCGGGCTGGGTATATGGCGGGCACGTAACCGATTCCCCTCAGCTTGAGTCGCGCCGTCGAGTCTATCGCTGCCTGATGCATTGCCGCATGAGATTCCCGGTTCTGGAAATCCGGTAGTCAGGCTTTAACTAGCATGCCAATTCGCTTGAGATTCCCGGTTCTGGGAAATCCAGCCGTCAGGCTTTAATCAACATGCCATCTTGATTGAGATTCCTGGTTCTGGAAATCCGGCAGTCAGGCTTTAATCAATATGCCATCTCGTTTGAGATTCATGGATTCCGCGAATCCTGCCAGTCAGGCTTTAACCAGCACGCTCTCCACCAGTTGCTGCCAGAAACTGATCCCAATTGGCAGCAACTCATCATTGAAATCGTAATGCGCGTTGTGCAATGGCGCGGAAGGTGTTGTCCCATCGGCACCGAGCCAGAAGTAAGCACCCGGGCAGGATTCCAGCATACAGGCAAAATCTTCCGATGCCATAGAAGGATTCACCTGCCAATGCACCTGTGATTCGCCTAACACGCGCTGGGCAACCTCACGTACCTGTTCCGCCGGGAGGGCATGGTTGGCGGTAACGGGGTAACCCGGATACCAGTGAATCTCGCCGCTGACGCCAAACGGGCGCGGCAGGGTAGTGACAAAATCTTCTATCAGACTGCGCACGCGGTCACGTACGTCAGTCTGCAAACATCGCACCGTACCACGCAACACAATCTGCTCGGGAATCACATTAATCGCTTCACCGCCATGGATCTGCGTCACGCTCACCACCGCTGACGCCAGCGGTGACAAACGACGTGACGGGATGGTTTGCAGCGCCATAATCAATTCTGCTGCCACCACCATCGGGTCGGCACCGCTCTCTGGCATCGCCGCATGGCAGCTTTTACCGTTGAGGGTGATCTCAAAGGAATCCAGCGAGGCCATCATCGCACCTGGATTCACCGCCAGTGAACCCACCGGCAAACCCGGCCAGTTGTGCATGGCGTAAACCGCATCCATTGGGAAACGCTTAAATAAACCTTCTTCCACCATTTTCCGCGCACCGCCAAGATTCTCTTCCGCAGGCTGGAACAGGAAGTGCACCGTGCCTTTGAAGTTGCGGGTGCTGGCCAATTGGCAGGCTGCTGCGAGGAGAATCGCCGTATGTCCATCGTGACCGCAGGCGTGCATCACGCCAGGGCGGCTGGATTTCCACTCCGGCGCACCTTTTTCGGTCATCGGTAGGGCATCCATATCGGCACGCAAGCCAATCACCGGCCCAGGACCGTTTTCCAGGGTGCCAATCACGCCAGTGCCTGCCAAGCCACGGAACACTTGTAATCCTGCTTCAGAGAGCACGTTCGCAACCAGCTCGCTGGTTTGTTGCTCCTGGTAACCGAGTTCAGGATGTTGGTGTAACTGACGGCGCCATTTCAGGGCGTTTTCCAGCAGGACGGCAGGCAGGCTCATAAAGTTAGGCTCTCCATCAGCAGCAGTTGCTGCGATTTTTCTGACACATAACGCGATGTCTCCACTGTAGTGGTAAGCGCAGGGCGGCGTCTATCGTGGAACGGAATAATTTGGCTATAGGCTATAGCGGAATGGAATATGCCCCGCAGCATGCTGCATTTAAGGATTAAGGATTAAGGATTAAGGATTAAGGATTAAGGATTAAGGATTAAGGACTGAGGGAATGAGGGAATGAGGGAATGAGGGAATGAGGGAATGAGGGAATGAGGGATTGTAGGGGCTGAAGGGTTAAAGGGGGGATTCACGAGTTTTATGCGGCAATCTATGGTTGTCAGTCCGGGATATGGCACGAAACATTGAGTAGAGAGTAGAGAGTAGAGAGTAGAGAGTAGAGAGTAGAGAGTAGAGAGTAGAGA
>NZ_JACVUO010000043.1:0-9086 GCF_016625145.1 Pantoea sp. S61 | reverse complement strand
AAGATGTTGCGACACCAGATAAATAAACCAGTATTGAAATTCCACATAACCTGCTGAGCGTGCAATAACGCAGCCGTCATTGTTACTGAGCACCACAACGGGCTTGCCGCGCAGATCGGGACGAAAAAGTGTCTCGCAGCTAGCATAGAAAGAGTTAACGTCGGCAAGGCCAAACATGGGCATGATTATCTCCGTCGCGCGCGCGTGCTGTTGAAAAACCAGGTCACCACGCCGAGCAGCTGCAGCTCGTCAGGATAAATGGTTGAGTAGGCTGGATTCATGGGCAGCAGAGCAAGACGTGGTTGCAGTTGCAGGCGCTTAACTGTGAACTCACCGTTAACCTCGGCTATGACGATATCTCCGTGAGATGCCTCTTCGGCACGATCCACAACCATGACATCTCCGTCGTAAAGTCCCAGCTCCTGCATGCTGCTGCCGCTGGCGCGAACAAAAAATGTCGAGGCGCGCCGGCGTATGCAAAGCTCGTTGAGATCAAGCTCGGACTCCACGTAATCCTGAGCGGGGGAAGGGAAGCCCGCCGCGCAAGGATCTGCAAATAACGGAACAAGTATACGGGACGTGAATATTGGCGGCCAGAGGATCGTCAGGCCGGGACTGTAGGCCACGGGCTTCATGACTGCCACTCCGTGATAAAAAACAACTTACCGGCTGAAAAAAACATGGTATGACACATAAATCCCCCTCTGATAATGCTGTTTATATGTACAGTATTAATGAGCCGGGATTTGATGACAAGTCAGTTTTCTTAGGGAACCGTCCTGCTCGTGCTCAGGGCTATGAAGAACAATGAAATATTTTTGGTATTTATCGGACGCCGACTTACTAGCCCGCAACGCTGCTACTTCATTTAATCGGCGTCATGTGCTCATTTAATGACCTCCCACTATCAATTCCTTGACTGACACGCCGTGCGGTAAATTGTCCACAGGGTTTTGGAAGGTCTGTGCACCCACATTGTGGACAATTATTCCTTTCGCTAAGGACCTTTGATCCGGGCTCTGTTAACCAGCGGGAGACGGTTGATGACAAAGAAACACAGTTGTCAGTAACAGTTCTAGACCTCAACTTTACATTTGCAGATGGCGTTGCCGACGCATGAATAGCGTCTAAACTGCCGGGCACTCTTGAGCATATCGCCGTTTCGCTGCCTCTGCGGCGTCATCATGCCAATCTTTCCCACAATGTGCGTCAAAGCACTTTCACCGGGGTTGAGACAAGCACAGGCTCCCTGGTCTTCTAAAGGTATTTGAACGTCGGGGATATTGATTTCTGACCACTGCGTTAGACCTGAAAATATCCCCATCCAACCCGGAAGTCTGCCGTTACCAGGGTTTGTTTATGTCCTCGCTGCAAAGGTTCTCTAAAGGGTGATGTTTAAACCGGAGTAAAGAACCAGCCGATTCACACAAAACGTCAACAACACGTCTCTCTAAACTCATCGCTTCAAAGAGGGAGCAGCACACACTTTAGAATATAAATTATGATTTAACGGAGGGTAAATTATCTGTTCCTGGTAATCTATTTTTAATCAGCACCAAATCTCTGCATATAATGGGGTACGGTGGCAAACTTTATGATGGCAACTTCTACAGGTTTTTTTGTACAAAAAGACCTATCCAATAATATAACTCAGCACGAAATTCAAACCTAAAGCTACTCATTAATTATGTGTCTCACCTCCCTAATTAATGCTCACCATTCACTCCCAATGTTAAATGTGAATTATTGAAGTCACGGTTATCGCAAAGGATAAGGTATAATAACTATGATGAGTCATGGTAAAAATATATCACTGACATTCAAACCTTAAGTATCGAAATCAATTTTTTGTAATGTTTAAAGCTGCCCAGTACAGGGTAATATATTAAGTTAAAAGTGTATCTTATTAGCATAAATATCGATATGCATCCTGTAACTACAGCCAGCGGGATGTGTTCTTTATTTTCAGATAAAGAAAATGAAGCTTGAGAAAAAATGATTGCAAGAATGATATAAAAAACTACGCAAAATATCCCTCTATTCTGTTTGCTTCGAAATCTTGCACGGTTCAGTGATAATGTTGTTTTAGTTATTGATGGGCTCAGATTAACGACTTTCTTATCGAGGCAGTCAATTATTGTTCTGACAGAAGCTTCTTTCTTAGTGTCTAGGTAGGGGTTATTTTTCATGATTTCCAGCATTAACGTGGCATGCAGGGTGCATTTTATTTTAGTAAGCTCATAAAAAACTTGCTCCTTTAATTTTTTCTTTGCAATCTTTTTAGCATCAGATAACTCCTCATTGCTGTCTTCAAGAGACAATATCTCTTTATAAACTGAAATTCTCTCGTTAGTAAATTTCTTCAACCTTCCGTGAATACCAAAGAAAAAATTAAGAGCAGCTAAACATATTGTCACTGCTAAGGTTAGAATAGTGGCATTACTGATACTTTCCATCTCTCTCTCCATGTTAGTAAGCTGATCAAGCCTAGTATCAACAAAATATGATAGTTTGATTTTGACAATAACATTCATGTATTGATAAGGTTCATTGGCAATAAGTTGCCTTATGGCAACCACCAATGGTCCGGTAGCTTGAGAGGATCGCCTTCGGGTAGCTACGAAAACACTCCTGTAGCCTGAAAGGGAGAACACATCAGTGTGGTAAATCTGCTCGCTCCTGGAAGCAGATATCGTCAAAACAAGCGCACCTACGACGCGACGATGGGGGTACATTAATCACACCAAAGCATGGCTTTTACATACGCCTCACGCCCTCAGACAGGCATCCACAATGATGCTTTTCTTCACTAACGTTATGAATATTTGCAGGGATACGCCCTGTGCTGCATACGACTTTTGCTATGACGCATAAGCCCATTTGGAACATTTGGGCGCTTGCGGAAGACGCATTAGGAGCATGAAGCTGCGCGGCGTCACTTTGGTTCGAGTGAAACGAGAACAAAGTGACGCGCGCAGCGCATAACGACCAAACCCACGTACAGTGCGGTTTTCAGCATGCCGGTACATTCTGACGTGCACGTATAACGTGTTTTCAGATGCACAACTGGCTATTTATCAACCATGACGCGACGTTAACGAACAACCCGTTAAGGGCGTTTTATTAGAAGGAGAATGATCGACTCGGTATCGATGGCGACATCAGGAAACTGGTGTACGGAGGCAGACTGACTAACGTCAGCACGGCGCAAGCCGCAAACAGGTCAGAGACCTGGGGAGCCTCGCAAGAACTCAACATTTCGCCGCCCCGATGCACAGATACCAGTCGAGACGCAGGAAGCGCAAAAGCAACCATGTCATCGGGGAAGAGAAGTACAGATTCAGAGTCATACAGCTGTGGGTTTATGGGCTTACAGCTGTAGGTTCTGAAGGAGATAAAAATTGTCTGGTAAATTAGGTAAGCAGCTCGTCACGCTCGCACGTCAGGGCGGAGGAAGTTTTAAAACGGTTTCTGATCGTTCAAAGATTGCCAGTCGCTTCTCGGAGCGACTGGCAACCCTTAATATTCAGATTCGGGACGTAAGCCATATTAAAACCAAACATATCGAGAACTATATTCGTAGTCGTCAGGATGAAAATATTTCGTCCCGGACGCTGCAAAATGAAATGGCCGCATTACGTTCAATCATGTCACAAGGCGGACGTAACGTTCTGGCTAATCCCGCGCATGATAAATTGAGTAATCAGGCACTGAATATTTCCGGATCCAGCCGCGAAGGCACTAAAGTTGCCATTTCTGACGAACGTCTTAAAGAAATTGTCCTGACGGTTTCAGAGAAAGACAGGGGGGTTGCTTTAGGTGTGCAGCTTGCCAGATATATCGGGTTGCGCGCGGAGGAAACGGTTCAGTCGGCAAAGTCATTAAATACCTGGCGAAAAAGTCTGGAATCCGGAAATAATAATGTACGCGTTGTGTTTGGCTCTAAAGGAGGGCGTCCACGTGATGCCACCGTTTTTGATAAAGAGAAGGTTGTTAACCTGTTAAATGAAGCTATTCAGTACATAGAAAAAAATAACGGCAAGTTAATCGATAAGCCAACGCTTCATCAGGCGCTTGATCGTTATCATAACGTATTACGTGAAAGTGGAATGACCGGAATCCATGCGCCACATAGTCTCAGGTATGCCTATTCTAAGGATGCCGTAAATCATCATTTAGAAAATGGCATGAGTCGCAAAGAGGCTGAGGCTCTAGTTTCAATGGATCTTGGACATGGTGACGGGCGAGGAGCTTATGTTGCACGGGTTTATAACCGGCTTGATGAGTCTGATGAATAACGGGCTCTTGTAATTTGCCTTAAGCAGACGCTATTATTAAAACGTTTCTTACGTTGTCTTCGGACAACCACCAATGGTCTGTAGCTTGAGATGACCGCCTTCGGGTAGCTGCAAACAACACTCCTGTTGCCTGAAAGGGAGAACACATCAGTGTGGTACATCTGCCCGCCTTTGGAAGCAGATATCGTCAATCACGGCTCCTACTGCCTGGCGATGAAGGTACATTCAACCATCCGGCTCCGGCCTTCGTCCTTCGGGGAAACATTCCCGACAGGGCAAATGTTTCTCTGTTTTCTGGAGAAACTATGTCCATAACCCGCTCGTTTCTGAATGAGTTGCGTACGCCATTCGATCTGGTCCTTTCCGTTGCAACCCGTGTTGCATCTGAATGTCCTGACCTTAAGGCTGCACTCAGGGGAACACCGTGGCTTGCTTCACCTTCCGGTCATTATGAATTTTGTTCCCGCGTCTGGTTTGACGATCAACGTTATCACGCCATTGTTATGGCAAGAACGTCGATTGCAGGCCAGCCAGGCGATGAGTTCGTTTTCAGCCGGCACGGTAAGCATTTTACACACAAAGCTGCAGCGAAAGCCGCTCAGCATGCCGCATCTGATGCTGCAACTTTCAGGGTGTTCACCGCTCAGAAGTAACAGCACAGTCGTCTGAACCATACATTCGCTATGCGAATGCCCCTCGGGAAACATCTTCCCGACAGGGCAGGTGTTTCCCGCTCAACAGGAGAAACACCATGCATACCCTTTTATTACCAACCTCCTTTTCCATAAAAGGCATCTTTTCAGCAGCCTCTGCTGCGGCGTCATCCCTGCGGGATCTCGCCGCTGCCGGTAAAAGAAAAGAAGAGTGGATTATGAACCGGGCTGGCTCACTCAGCTTTAAGGTTCAGGTTCATCAGTTACCTTCAGGAAAATGGACGGCTGGCATACTTACACGTTCCGGCACGTTTCACGGTAATCACCGGTTTGGTTCTCTGAAAAAGCCGGATGAGGTATTCCGCTCTTACCGTCAGGCTCGCCGCTTTGCACTGAAGCTGGCGGATCAGATGGCAAACCTGCGTTATGCATATCAGTAAGGGAAAGTCGAATATGACTGTTTCAACGAACCTGGCAGATATGCTGCAGTTAGCTAAATACGAGGGCGACATGCTTACGGCATTAGCCTATCAGCGATTTGGTCTGGACGACCTTGACGAGCAGGTGCACCTCTACGGTGAGCTGCCCGTCACGATTGCTGTTCAGATTAACGTTATTTACAATCTTGAGTTCGGTATGGTTCAGGACCGCTTTATCAGTCCTGGCTGTGCTGACCTGGTTGACTCCATCCGTGCCATGAGCATCAGGCTCGACCGCACTTTGCATGAACGGATTTCTTCAGATGGTCATAATGACGGTCTGGGAGATCTGGAAATTGCCAGATTAGAATCTCTCTAATCTGACGTAACCCTGTGGGGATTTATTCCCCATAAGGGGGATAAATCCCCTTTTTTGAGGATTTATCATGACACCAATCTCCGTACCGCCCCAACATGTGACCTATACCGTGAAGCAGAGCGGATGGATATCCCCTAGCCAGTGGCACAGTTTTACTCTGGCAGTCACTGAAGCATTCTGGGTGTTACCGGTACATCTCCGCCCGTGCTCGCCAATTGACGGTACTCGTCTGGAACGCGCTTCCATGATGTTTCCTCACCCCGAGGCATTTGAATTCGGTGGAAAAGACGAAGGGAATTACATTTCCAGTAGCGTGATGTTTACCCTGGATATGAACCCTGATTTGCGTATTGAAACGGAAGGTCAGCCCATCGACTTCTTCACGCGGATTGCGCTGCTGATGCTGTATCACCATTGTTCAGGCTGCTTTGAGATAACGTCATCAGCCGGCGGCCTCAGCTGGGCGCTTCCGGTTCGCTGGGCAATACGGCACCAACTGATTGCGGACAGTGATACTCCTCAGCCTTTCAGCACGGAAGGTTTCATTACCGGCGCAGCTGATGAACTGCTCATCAGAAGCGTTTCCGGGGGGGAACGTCCGTTTACGACGGCTGACTGGGGGCTGATTTCAGAACTTGAGTTCGCGCTCGAAGAACTGAAAACCGGCAAACGCTGATCCGGCAATCGATCTAACTTAACCCAACGGGGATTTACCTCCCTGTGGGCGGTAGATCCCCTTTTTAATGGAGATTTACCATGACACATACACCAACCGAACCTCTGGTCCTTCCGGGCGTTTACCAGTTTGAGCAGGGAGCGTCCATAAATGATGAACAGTGGTTCAGATTTACCGACGCAGTTAAAGAAGCCTTCTGGCTTCTTCCCGCTCAGCTCCGGCCTTATAAGCAGCTGGGTTTTAACATGAACCGCGCTTCAGAGCTTTTTGACGAAGAGGGTTCGGTCACGTTCAACCATAAGGACGGCGAAGGCTACTGCCTCAATCCGTTCTATCTCAGGCAGACGCTTTCGGATAATTTTCGGCCATACCGCAAAGTGGAAAGCCAGCGATGCAGACAGGATTTATTCGTGCGCATCGTGCTGGTTCTTCTGCATAACCTATGCCCCGAAAGCTATTACATAACCAGTTCCTGTCCGCAAAGCTGGCGTTTCGCGCAGCGATGGCTGGCATGGAATATGGATATGTTTACCAGAGCACCTGAAACCATACCGGCATCGTTTGTTATACCCGGTGCAATTGAACACCTGCTGCTGGTAAAAACCTCCGGTCCCGGCAAGCAGGTCACCACTGAAGAGTGGGAAGCCATATGCCGAAAAAATCATTACCGAGAAACTGCCCGAACTGCACGGCCAGATCGAGAACAACGCCAACGCATTCAGTGAAGACGACGTGCCGCGCAACATGCAGGGACAGCCTGAAGCTATCCGGATTTGGGCCGTTGAAGTGGCGCTGAGTTCTGATGCAGGAAATGCGCTGTATGACCCGATCCTTGACGGACTGCGCTCTGCCGTACGCTATGACCGCACCTACTTTGACAAAATCGTGGCGTCACTGCTGCCGCTGCTGGAAAAACTGACCACCGGCAAAACGGCGGAGCTGCTGTCTCCCGATTATCTGAATATGGAAGATCCGCGCCCTATTTTTGACTGGGAGCAGGTTATCCGTAAAAAAGGCATCGTTTACGTGGGGCTGGATGCGCTCAGCGACAGCGAGGTTGCCAGCGCCGTGGGTAACAGCATGTTTGCCGATCTGGTGAGCGTGGCCGGGCACATCTACAAGCACGGTATCAACGGCGGCCTGCCGGGTTCAAAAGAGGGTAAGGACGCCATTAACCTGCACTGCGATGAATTCAACGAACTGATGGGCAATGAGTTTATCCCGCTCATCAACAAAGGTGGCGGTGCGGGCATGCAGGTGACGGCCTACACGCAGACCTCATCTGATATTGAAGCCCGGATCGGGAGCGCGGCCAAGACCTCTCAGGTTCAGGGCAACTTCAACAACCTGATCATGCTGCGCGTGAGAGAAAACCGGACGGCAGAGCTGCTAACCTCGCAGCTGCCGCAGGTTGAAATCTACAGCAAAACGCTGGTCTCGGGTCATCAGGATTCAGCTGACGTCACCGTCAATCACGATTTTACCTCCAGCACCCAGGACCGCGTCGGCACCATTAAGGTGCCGCTGCTTGAGCCTGCCGACATTGTCACACTGCCTAAAGGTCAGGCGTTTGCGCTGCTTGAGGGCGGCCAGCTCTGGAAAATTCGTATGCCGCTGCCGGCGGGCGATGCAGGTGACGTGCATATGCCTGAGAACATCGCGCGTCTTGCCGAAGAGATGCGCCGGAATTACCACAGCAGTGAAGGGTGGTGGGACAGCCGCAGTTCAGCAGCTGCGCCAGTGAATGGAGATAACAATGGCTGAGGCACGTCGTACCGCACCGCAGCAATATCCGCAGCAGCACCCCGCGCAACCCCGTGAGCACGGCCTGCTTTATAACCTGGCCTGGGGCTGGCCGTGGAAACTCGTTGGCGTGATCCTGGCTTCACTGATGGTGAGCCTTGTTATTGAATATGTCGGGATTGCGTTCTTCTGGCCTGAAATGGGGGCAGCGCACAGCCAGGCCGTGATGAATACCGAGTTTGGCTATCTGTCTTCTGATTTTACCCGCAGCCTGCTGCTTTCAGAGCCGGCTGCAACGGTGACGCGCTGGATAACGGATGCCTATCAGTGGGCGTTTGTGGACAGTGGGATCATCGGCTGGATACAGGAAAAATATCAGGCCGAGATGAACAGCGGCAATGAGGTATCGCGCAATCTTAAGGGTGCCAGCCGCTGGCTGGGGACTTATTTGCAGCAGTATATGCTGGCAACGGTATATGTCTCTATTGTGACGCTGATCCGCGTCACTATCATTGCCCTTTCTGTACCGCTGTTCGTACTGGTTATATGCGTTGCCGTGGTTGAAGGGCTTGGCCGACGTGATTTGCGCCGGTTTGGTGCCGGTTATGAGTCATCTTTTCTGTACCACCGTGCGAAAAGGTTGATTAAGCCGGCTGTGTATCTGCCGGTGATGGCCTATCTCTCCTGGCCTTCAGCGGTCTATCCGAATCTTCTGCTGCTGCCCGCAGCGTTAATGCTGGGGCTTACCATTACGGTTACAACGGCATCGTTCAAAAAATATATATGAGCACCTCCCGTATGCCAGGCAGTTTAGGGTTATGACATTAAGGCGATTGCAGTTATATATCCGGCCTTGCTGCGTCAGCCTGAGCTGTCGCGGGCCCTAATGAATTCCGCTGGCGCACGCCTCATTACCTT
>NZ_JACVUO010000042.1:0-9293 GCF_016625145.1 Pantoea sp. S61 | reverse complement strand
GTAGTGTGGGGTCTCCCCATGCGAGAGTAGGGAACTGCCAGGCATCAAACACAGAAGCCCTGAACGAAAGTTCAGGGCTTTTTTGTATGTTTAAAACTCGCATCCAGGCTCAAGATTCACCAAAAACGTCGAAATGAGTCAATGCGAAATAATATTACGGGCATAAAAAAGCCTCTGCACAGATTGTGCAGAGGCTTAAGTAGCTCATTGAATATCAATGGATAACTTGAGAAAGGAAGGCGCGTGTACGTTCTGATTTAGGATTCGCGAAGAACTCCTGCGGCGGCGCTTCTTCAACGATCTCTCCGCGATCCATAAAGATCACCCGGTCCGCCACAGTACGCGCAAAGCCCATCTCGTGCGTCACGCATAACATCGTCATACCATCTTCTGCCAGACCAATCATGGTATCGAGAACCTCTTTCACCATTTCTGGATCGAGTGCTGAGGTGGGTTCATCGAACAGCATGATTTTCGGTTTCATACACAGCGAACGCGCGATCGCCACACGTTGTTGCTGCCCTCCTGACAACTGTCCTGGAAACTTATGGGCATGTTCCGCGATACGCACGCGTTGCAGATAATGCATCGCTAACTCTTCCGCTTCTTTCTTCGGCATCTTACGCACCCAAATCGGTGCCAACGTGCAGTTTTGCAACACAGTAAGATGCGGGAACAGATTGAAATGCTGGAATACCATGCCGACTTCGGTGCGTACACGCTCAATATTGCGCACATCATCGTTAAGATGGATGCCATCTACTACGATACGGCCTTGTTGATGCTCTTCTAAATGATTGATGCAACGAATAGTCGTCGATTTCCCGGATCCCGAAGGCCCGCAAAGAACAATGCGTTCGCGGGGTTTCACCAGTAAGTTAATATCTTTAAGAACATGGAACTGACCGTACCATTTATTCACGTTTTCGAGCGTAATCATCATGGCGTCAGCCGCATTAGTCATAATTTGTGTCATGTAAAACCTCAGTGCGATTTACGCCCGGTGTGGAAGCGCTTCTCCAGATGCTGGCTATAGCGCGACATGCTAAAACAGAAAATCCAGTAAACCATGGCAGCAAACACATAGCCTTCGGTCGACATACCCAACCAGGTGGGGTCAACGGTGGCTTGCTGCACGCTACTGAAGAGATCGAATAGGCCGATGATGATCACCAGGCTGGTATCTTTAAACAGTGCAATGATGGTATTCACTAATCCGGGGATGGTCAGCTTGAGTGCCTGCGGCAGAATAACCAGCATCTGCGTTTTCCAGTAGCCGAGTGCCAGTGATTCTGCTGCTTCAGTCTGCCCTTTTGGCAGCGCTTGCAAGCCGCCACGTACCACTTCTGCAACATAAGCGGACTGGAACAGAATCACTCCAACCAGCGCACGTACCAGCTTGTCGATGGTTGTGCCCTCAGCCATAAACAGCGGCAGCATCACCGATGACATAAACAGCACGGTAATCAAGGGTACACCGCGCCAGAACTCGATGAAAATGACTGACAGGGTGCGAACCACTGGCATTTTTGAACGACGAGCCAGCGCCAGCAGAATCCCCAACGGGAGCGCGCCGGCGATGCCAATTGAGGCAATAATCAGCGTCAGCGTCAGGCCGCCCCACTGGCGGGTTTCCACGCGATCCAGCCCCAGATAGCCGCCATACATCAGCAGCCAGACAACAATCGGGTAGATTACCGCCCAGCAGGCAATGTAGCGACCACGGCGTGGCATTGACTTAATGAACATGGGAATGATCGACACTAAGCCAACCACTAACGCCAGATTAATGCGCCAGCGCAGTTCGTGCGGATAAAGTCCATACATAAACTGGCCAAAACGTGCGTGGATGAATACCCAGCATGCACCTGCTTTGGTGCAATCTGCACGTGTTTCGCCAATCCAGTTGGCCTGGAAAATCAGCCACTCCAGCGCCGGTGGAATCACACTCCAGATAATCCAGAAGCTGAACAACGTGAGCAGGGTATTCAGCCAGCTGGAGAACAAATTTTTGCGCGCCCACAGCCAGGCTTTCCCTAACGGATTGCTGGGTGCAGGCGATGTATCGTGTGTGGTAACAGACATAATGATCCCGTTCTCTTATCGCTCAACTAGCGCAATTTTGCGGTTGTAGAGGTTCATCAGCAGTGAAATGAGCAGGCTGATGATCAGATAGACCGCCATGGTGATCGCGATAGTTTCAATCGCCTGGCCAGTTTGGTTCAGCACGGTACCGGCAAACAACGACACCATATCGGGATAGCCAATGGCCGCCGCCAATGATGAGTTCTTCACGATATTGAGATACTGGCTGGTTAACGGTGGGATGATCACGCGCATTGCCTGCGGGATGATGACCTGGCGCATCGTGACAGGATTTGGCAGACCCAGTGAGCGAGCTGCTTCATTCTGACCGTGCGGCACGGACTGAATCCCGGAGCGAATCACTTCCGCAATGAACGATGAGGTATAGACAGACAGCGCCACCGTTAAGGCCGCCAGCTCGGGGATCATCACAAAGCCGCCGCGGAAGTTGAATCCGCGCAGTTCTGGCACATCCCAATGCGTTGCGGCACCAAACAATGTGTGTGCAATCAGTGGTAACAGCACAATCAAACCTGCAGCGGCGGGCCACGTGCGGCGTAACTGGCCGGTCTTTAATTGATGCTTACGGTTGAAGCGGAAAAGCGCAACACTGCCGAGAATGGCCAGCGCCAGTGCAATCAGGAATGGCCAGGTGCCCGGCGCATACTCGGGCCACGGAATATACAAACCGCGGTTACTGACAAACGCCAGATCAAACGCATTGAGTGCCTGACGTGGCCCTGGCAGGTTACGCAATACCGCAAAGTACCAGAAAAAGATCTGTAGCAGCGGTGGGATATTACGAAACGTCTCGATGTAGATGGTCGAGAGTTTACGCAGCAGCCAGTTTTCAGACAGGCGTGCGAGCCCCACGGCGAAGCCCAGGATGGAGGCAAATACAATGCAGAGTGCGGAAACCAGCAGGGTGTTGGTCAACCCCACCATAAACACGCGCGCGTAAGTATCGCCTTCGGTGTAATCGATCAGGTGTTGGACGATGCCGAAACCGGCATTGCGCTCAAGAAATCCGAAACCGGACGTGATGCCGCGGTTGGCCAGGTTGATTACTGTGTTGTGGACCAGATATCCCACTACAGCAAGCACGGCCACAATCGCGATGATCTGGTAAAGCCAGGCGCGAACCGTAGGATTACCAAACGAAAAATCCCTCTTTACGGTTGGGCGTTGTGACATGTTGAAACCTCAGTGAAGAAAACGCTTGGGCACCGCAGGGTGCGGTGCCCGACTGGCAGAACAGACTTAACGTACTGGTGGAGCGTACTGGATGCCGCCCTGGTTCCAGAGTGCATTCTGGCCACGCGCGATTTTCAGTGCGCTGTCTTTACCCACGTTGCGATCGAACACTTCCTGATAGTTACCAACCTGTTTGATGATGTTGTAAGCCCATTTATTATCAAGTTTCAGGTCTTTACCGAAGTCACCTTCTGAACCCAACAGGTGAGCCATATCGGGAGTAGTTGGCTTGGCCGCCATCTGATCAACATTCTTAGAGCTCACGCCCATTTCTTCTGCGTTCAGCATGGCGTAAAGAGACCATTTAACGATGGTGAACCAATCGTCGTCACCACGACGTACTACTGGACCCAGCGGCTCTTTAGAGATCACTTCTGGCAGCACGATGAAATCGTCTGGCTTGCCGAGTTTCACACGCAGTGCATACAGCTGAGACTGGTCAGAAGAGAGGGTATCGCAGCGGCCACTGTCGAGCGCTTTCGCTGACTCATCCGAGCGGTCGAAGGTCACTGGCGTGTACTGCATTTTGTTGGCTTTGAAGTAGTCAGCCACGTTCAGCTCGGTATCGGTACCGGCCTGAATACAGACGGTGGCACCATCCAGCTCTTTGGCGCTTTTCAGGCCCGCTTTCTTATGGGTCAGGAAGCCGATGCCGTCATAGTAGTTCACACCAGCGAACAAGAAGCCCATGCCACCATCACGTGAAGAGGTCCAGGTGGTATTACGAGACAGGATGTCCACTTCACCAGACTGGAGCGCAGTGAAACGCTCTTTAGCCGTCAGCGGGGTGTATTTCACCTTGCTGGCATCACCAAATACCGCAGCCGCAGCAGCGCGGCAGACATCCACGTCGATTCCGGTAAATTTGCCGCTGGCATCAGCGTAGGAGAAGCCTGGCAGGCCATCGCTGATACCACACTGTACGAAACCTTTCTTTTTAATGGCATCCAGCGTGGTGCCTGCGTGCGCTTGTTGAGTAACGGCGAACAGCGAGGCTGCAGCGACCAGGGTGGAAAGCATCATCTTTTTCATAAAGCATCCTGTGTGGCGAGATCGTGTGTTGTTATGTTTGCACGCACTTTAATGTGCGCTTTTTTCTGTCTTTGGCGGTTAGCCATCCACGACTCTGCAAAGGTAATGCCAGGTTTGCAGAATCCTGAATTCACTGGAAAGATCTTTTAATAAAAGGACGCATCCAGAAATTTTGGCTACTATCGCGCACCAAAAGGCTGCATGACGAGACGACGCGATCACAAATAGTGCAAATAGTTTCACTATGTGGAAGCAGTGTGAGCCATCACTCAGGATAAAATGTATGCGTTTGCAGGGTTACGGTAGAAACAGTGCAGGATCACTGGGAAAGCGGCATGGCGGGCGTTATGACGCACAAAGCTGGCGCTAAAAAGGGGCAAAAGACGTGCGGTAAGAAGGACAAAATATCACGGATGCAATTGCAACTATCGTTACCATATCCGCGACAATTGTTTCATCCGTTGCTAACGTAGTGAAACTATCGGTGAGGCACAAACAAAAACGCCAACCCGAGGGTTGGCGTTAGCGCAGCAAAGAACAATTAGTTCATGCCGTATTTTTTCAGCTTCTTACGCAGGGTACCACGGTTGATACCCATCATCAGAGCTGCACGGGTCTGGTTGCCACGGGTGTACTGCATCACCATGTCCAACAGAGGCTGCTCAACTTCAGCCAATACCAGCTCATACAGATCACTTACATCCTGACCATTCAGTTGAGCAAAATAGTTCTTCAGTGCCTGTTTAACCGAATCACGAAGTGGCTTTTGCGTCACCTGATCCTGTGAGTTAACGGTAGAAACGGTCAGTACATCAGAATTTACGCGTTGTTCGAACATAGTTCTTTCAGCTCTTTATTTCGTTTACGCAAGATTTTCGAAGTATGCCTCCAACGCCTCCAGCTGTTCGCTGGCATCCTCTATGGCGTTGAATGTGCGCCGAAACTGGTCATCAGGAGCACTTTCCTGCAAATACCAGGAAACGTGTTTACGAGCAATACGGTATCCCTTGCGCTGACCATAAAAGTCGTGCAGTTCCCGTATATGTCCAATCAGCATTTGCTTCACTTCAGCCAGCGGCTTCGGTGCCAGCAGCTCCCCTGTGTCCAGATAATGCTGGATTTCCCGGAAGATCCACGGTCTTCCCTGAGCAGCGCGACCAACCATCAGAGCATCGGCTCCGGTATAGTCGAGCACCGCTCTGGCTTTATGCGGGTCAGTAATGTCACCATTCGCGATAATCGGAATGGAAACGCTCTGCTTAACTGTCCGAATGCTGTCGTATTCAGCGTGCCCCTCAAACAAACAGGCGCGCGTGCGGCCATGAATGGTGAGAGCCTGAATGCCACAGCGTTCAGCCAATTGGGCAATCTCTACACAATTACGATTTTCTTTGTCCCAGCCGGTGCGAATCTTCAGCGTAACCGGTACATCAACTGCATTCACCACCGCACGGAGGATAGACTCCACCAGTGACGGATGCTGCAGCAGTGCTGAGCCAGCCATCTTACGATTCACTTTCTTAGCCGGGCAGCCCATGTTGATATCAATAACCTGCGCGCCAGACGCCACATTAATGCGCGCGGCAGCAGCCATCTCATCAGGATCGCAACCGGCAATTTGCACGGCACGGATTCCAGGCTCGTCACTATGCACCATACGCAAACGGGATTTATCACTGGCCCAAACTTCTGGGTTTGATGACAGCATCTCGGAGACAGTCATACCCGCGCCGTTCTCGTAACACAAGGTGCGAAATGGCTTGTCGGTAACGCCAGCCATAGGTGCAGCGATGAGTCGATTACGTAGCTGATGGTGTCCAATGCGCATGAAAAAGAAGTGACCCTAACTGTTCGCAAGGCGGCGTATATTACGCATTTTTTAACGAAGATGAAAGGCCAAACTTTGAACAATTCGCCGTCAATCGGCAAGGAAATCGGCCTTAACAGCGATGATACAACTAATAATCTATATAATTCAGTCAATTAAAAATTTATGCTGAAATTGTGAGCAAAAGTTTTTCTTAAATCACGCCCAAAAACACAACATAAAAACCGCTACATCCGGTAATTAGCCAGAGAAATGACGGCGATGTGATTATTAAATGTACTAATTTAATTGCTTTCAGGTAGCAGGTTTACGGCTTATCTGCAGAGAGTGAATCCCTTTCACCGTTAGGGTGGCCAGACAGCAAACCGGCCAGCGAAGCCAGCCGGTGATCAAGCTTAGCGACGCACGCCAGTAATACGGCACCACTCCTCTTTTTCCGCCACCGGATCAAGCTCGAAGCGCTCAACATAGGCTTCGCACACCCCTTCAGCCTGGCTGGCTAATACGCCCGACAATCCCAGATGCCCGCCCGTTTTTGGCAATACGCTAATCAGCGGCGCCAGTTCACGTAGCGGGCCGGCGAGGATATTGGCGACAACCACATCAGCTTGCAGGTTTTCGGGTTGTTGATGCGGCAGATAGAGCGACAGACGATCAGAAACGCCATTGCGCTCCGCATTGTCACGGCTGGCCTGAATAGCCTGTGGATCAATATCAATCCCGATAGCCTGCGACGCGCCCAGTTTGAGGGCGGCTATAGCGAGAATGCCGGATCCACAGCCAAAATCGATCACGGTTTTGCCTTGAAGATCGAGCCCATCGAGCCAGGTGAGACAGAGCGAAGTGGTCGGGTGGGTGCCGGTACCAAACGCCAGGCCCGGATCCAGCATCACGTTGACGGCATTCGGATCCGGCACGTCCCGCCAGCTCGGGCAGATCCACAAACGTTCACCGAAACGCATCGGGTGGAAGTTATCCATCCATTCACGTTCCCAGTCTTTATCCTCGATCTGCTCGATCTTGTGATGGAAATGCGATCCCAGCAGCGGATGTTGACTCAGCTCGGCCACCACATCGTCCATCTCGGTTTCGGCGTCGAACAGACCAATCACATCCGTATCGCCCCATAAGCGTGTTTCACCCGGCAGCGGTTCGTAAACCGGGTTGTCATGGGTATCCTGAAACGTCACCGAGACGGCGCCCACGTCCATCAGCGCATCGCTGAGCGGCTCGGCATTTTCGCCGGTACTGTTAATTTTGATTTGAATCCAAGGCATAGCGTTTCTCTTTATTTCACTGCAGCGTGACGCGCTTCAGGCGTGCTGCCAAACAAATTACCCACCACGAAGGCCAGCAGGCTTAAGGTCAATGAGGGAACGATAGGGTGGAAGCCCCATAGTTCAATGTTCAGGCTGGCGAGCAAGGTATAGCAAGCCGCGCCGACCACCATGCCGCTGATAGCACCTGTCGAGTTAGCACGCTCCCAATACAGTCCCAATACCAGCGGCCAGAGGAACACGGCTTCCAGTCCGCCAAAGGCCAGCAGATTGAGCCAGATAATCATATCCGGTGGATTCCATGCCGCCAGTAACAGCAATATGCCCAGCACGAAAGTGATGGTGCCGGATAGCATCCGCAGGCGCGATTCATTCTCGCTGTGCTGTGGTGCAATACGCAAATAGAGATCTTTGATCAGCGTAGCGGAGGATTGCAGCAGCTGCGCGTTAATCGTCGACATGATAGCTGCCATCGGCGCAGCGAGAAACACGCCGGCTGCCATTGGCGGCAACACGGTGATCATCAGTGTCGGGATCACGCGATCCGGAATAGTGAGATCCGGCAGAATGGCACGACCTAACGCCCCCGCCAGATGCATGCCGAGCATCAGAATCACCACGACAATGGTGCCCAGAATAATGCCGCGATGCATGGCTTTGCTGTCTTTATACGAAATACAGCGCACCGCAGTATGCGGTAAGCCAATCACGCCAAAGCACACCAATACGGCAAAGGAGCTGAGAAAAGTCGGGTTGATGACATTGCCCACGCCTTCCGGGGAGACCAGCTGTGGATCAATAGTGCGCAGCTTGGTCACGGCCGTTTCCAGTCCGCCTGCCTGATGGATCACCGCGAAAAGCAGCAGAAAGGTGCCGATCAGCATCACCAGACCTTGCATCGCATCATTGAGTACGCTGGCACGGAAGCCGCCAAACGCGGTATACAACGCAATAGTGCCGCCGAAAATCAGCAGACCGGTGTCGTAGGGAATACCTGCTGCCGTTTCCAGCAGACGCGCGCCACCAATGAACTGCACGGTCATCGCGCCAACAAAGGCCACCAACAAGCTAATACTGGAGAGCCAAATCAGCAGTGTGCTGCCATAGCGGCCATACAGCATGTCATTCAATGTCACCGCATTGTAGCGCCGCGCCAGAATGGCAAATTTTTTCCCTAGTACACCGAGCGAGAGCCACACCGCCGGCACCTGAATCATCGCCAGCAATACCCAGCCAAGACCATATTTATAGGCAGCACCCGGCCCGCCAATAAACGAACTGGCACTGATGTAGGTGGTGGTGATAGTCATGGCCAGCACAAAGCCACCCATTGAACGGCTGCCGAGGAAGTATTCGGTGAGGAAATTGCCCTGACGCTGTTTGCGCATGGCAAACACCGACAATCCGGCGATCAGTACCAGATAGGCTAACAAAGGCAGAATGATTTCACTGTCCATCTTGATCCTCCAGCGACATATCGCGATACAACAGGCGAACCATCAACCAGCAAAGGAAAATAAACAGCAGCGGGGCGAAAATGCAGGAGAGCTCAAACCAGTGCGGTAATCCGGTGATGCCGCTCTCATTGCCGCCCAGCCAGGCGCTGAGGCCCCAGACGGCGAGATACGCCAGCGTCAGATAAAATGCCCAGCGCGCCTCTTTGTTCGCTTGTAAAAAACGCCAATCCATTATGCAACCTCAAAGGTAACAAAAATGAAAAAGGCCGGATTAACCGGCCTTTGTTTGCTCTGCGCTGCGATTACTTCTCGTGCAGGCCGAGTTTTTTCTCCAGATAGTGGATGTTGGTGCCACCCTGC
>NZ_JACVUO010000041.1:0-9374 GCF_016625145.1 Pantoea sp. S61 | reverse complement strand
TAACTCTCAACCTTTCAAGGCCATATGTCAGATCAAGTCGCGACTAATACACTTAAATCAATATTATCATGCTGACAAACGGCCCCGACCAGTCTAGCGATTGGTCTATTTGGTTCGATTTAAATAAACCCCCCCTGCCGTTTGGCTTATGTCTGCATAAGTGAAAGATAACTTGCCCTTACATCAATCATTGAAGCTAAGCGTGTAGCAAGATTGAGTAGGCAATCATTATCAACCTGGCAGAGCCTCCTGGACTTTACTGTCTTAACTCACGGTTGATAAATGTGCACCGTTGTTGACGTGTTGTCCTGTTTAAGATGGATCTTCAGCCCTCAACAAAAGTTCATTAGGATTTTGTCACTACTGGCTGGAACTATTCTCAGCGCTAGTTGGACACCCGATTATTTATATTCTAATCAAATGCCTATTACGCTTGCGAATTCGTTTACGTTTCTGTTGTTCAGATATCCCCTCAGCCCGGAGCAGTCCTTATCACAGCGTCACCGCGCTCACCGACGTGGCCAATACCATCCTGTTAAGCTCGATATCAAACCCCGGGTATGTGCCTGTTTGACTATGATCATCTCCTTAGATGAACAACCTACTTAAACTTTAACTCAAAAATCTGACTCTGTTTGATATGGCCATTCACGATACTGATGGAGTTGCCCCCGCTAAAACGGACACGGTTAATTTATAGCTAGCAGCGAACTTCTGTATTCCCTTGGTGACTGCATTTTCAGCCCTTTATGGGGATGCCAGTTATTATAGTCTTCCATCCATTCCGTCAGTTTTCCCATCACTGTCATCGCATCCCGCAGATCATTCACATGCACGTAGTCACGCTTGAACGTTTTAACGAACGATTCAGCCATCCCATTGCTCTCCGGACTGCGCACTGGCGTCGTACACACGATGAACCCGAGTGAGGCGGCGAACGTTCTTGTTGAGTCCGCTATGTAGCAACTGCCATTATCGGTCAGCCACTCAACGGCATGTGGCAGGTAAAGCGTATTGCCAAAGCGCTTTTCCACACTCTCTGTCAGCAGATCCTGCACCATAATGCTGTTTATTCCACCTGTTGTCGCCGACCAGCAGATGGCTTCGCGATCACAGCAGTCAAGGCTGAACACTACCCGCACGACTTCCCGATTCCAGCAGCGGATTTCAAAGCCATCTGAACACCAGCGCGTATCTGGCTTGAGTGTCACGAC
Organism: Pantoea sp. S61; assembly: GCF_016625145.1. Classification (NCBI taxonomy): domain Bacteria; kingdom Pseudomonadati; phylum Pseudomonadota; class Gammaproteobacteria; order Enterobacterales; family Erwiniaceae; genus Pantoea; species Pantoea sp. S61. Next base: position 8,160 of record NZ_JACVUO010000041.1, on the reverse strand, counting down.
GTTGCCGGTATGACTGCGCTCTGGCTTTCTATGACCAGATTTTGCCAGCAACAGGTTATTCGCCTGCATGATCCGGTAAATGCGTTTGGGGTTAACCCGCCAGTTTTGTTCCTTCAGCGCACGATTGAGGTGTGCCGTCACGCGACGATAGCCGTTTGTCGCCCGCTCGCTGCATATCTGGCGGATAAGCGGTAACAGTCGGGCGTCATCATCTTTGCTATAGCGGGTTGGCCGCTGCTGGCGCTTCTTTAGCCGCCGTTCATAAAGATTCGAACGCGATACGCAGAGCACTTCTGCTATTCGGATTAGGGGGTATCGTCCGGTGGCAGCAATGGCATGCGCGATATCAACTTTTTTGCCTGGGCTATCTCAAGCGCATCCCGAAGGATTTCGGCTTCCATCGTTTTGCGGCCCAGCATTTGTTCAGGCTGTTTGACTTTTTTCTCCAGCGCTTTGACCTCGGAGACGCTGACCACCTCGTCGCCAGCGGAGATCGCAGACTTTCCACCCTCGTTCATGAGCCGTTTCCACTTAAAAAGAAGACTGGGTGTGATGCCATATTGCCGGGCAACGAGTGAGACGGTGTAGCCAGGCTGCATGGCGAGCGCAACAAAACGGGCTTTCTCTTCAGGAGTATAACGACGGCGTTTTTGCTCGCCAGTGATCACTTCGATTCTTTGCACAGGACACTCCTTAAACATAGCTCTATGCCTATGTCTTACTGGTGAAGTGTCCGGTTTAAACGGGGGCTATTACAACTGAAAGCAATGAAAGTGGCGCGTTTTGGTGAATTCTGAAGGGGAATAGTGCTGCTTATATCTTAATTTTCACGTAGCGACGTCCTGGCTAATGAGACATATTATCCCTTAACCATCTAAGTAACACTAAACTACTAACTAATTGAAAAGATTATATTTTAGAGCGAGACCTTAGATTTCCTCAAATCCAATATTTCTTACAGACATGATTAAAAAGAAATTTGGGCACTCCCTTGTGGTAATAGGGGGTTTGAAGCCACTCTGATTTGATGAGATTAGGTTAAAGCCCATTAGCTGTTGAAATGGTACCAATGTTCTTTGTACAACTTGAAGATCACTACGCTCCATTAATGTGTCACACTGAAAAGGCGTCGTAGTTTGGTCTCTACTAATTTCAGGGGAATTGATCGCAAGAGATAATTTAACAGTGGTCAATACCGGGCGTTTATCTCACTAAAACCCAAATCCAGTCGTCGTTTCTGAGTATACGAAGCCATGGATTAATGCGCTCCCTGACATAACAAAATAGTTCTTCTTCGCTCATTTCAGATGCTCTTGATTGAAACACAGGTAGGGCTTCGTCATACAATTCCCAGTACAGGCTGGATAATGCGCCCGTAATTTTTCCAAAAGCCCTTGGACTGAAATCCAGACACCATTGAGTGAAGAAAGCCAACCGGTATTCGACTTCAATCACATTGACTGCGTCTGAAATTTGTAGAAGTCTTATTCTGAGCCATATCAATGTACTTATAATTTTGTCTGGGTTCGCCATACCATTTTCCTGTTGATACCGAGCTAAATATAATTCCACTTCATCACGATCAGGAAAATGTTCAAGATTTAGCGAAGCCAGAATCAATAAGGTTTCAGATTGTGACCCCGCCATGACTTGGTTTTCTGCCCACGCAGTGACGTCTGTAGCAAACGTGTCAAAACCAAATGTCCCGTATTCTTTGCGAAACACGTTGAGACTAATAAGTTCCTGCAAGCTATAGGATGGTGAAGGGCAGTCGCTACTCATTATGGCTCTCTATACTTTTAAACCTATATATTAGCCTGAGGAAAGCTTCTCAATGCTATGTGTTAAGTATGACGAAAATAGAAAACCTGATGTGTCGTTTAAGACACCTGATAAGAGAATCTATTAGAAGAACAAGCATATACCATTCAGTTGAAACAGTAATTCGTTGGGAACAATACTTCAATAGGTGATTACTAACAGGAGGATTTACTTCATAAAAATGGGAATTTCAGTTTGAAATTTTAACAACTTTTTCAATTAAAATAGTAAGTTAACTATGAATCAGGCTGGGTAAATTTCTCCTATATTCACAGGTGTGCCCCTGTATACGAGGGAGATGCCTCATACACAGGGGGATGGATGGACTTTAATTGGCTTTCGAGTCAGCCTGCATACGTTCAAGAACGGCTTTTACAGCTTCATCCAGCTCCGCCTGATATGCAGCCGGCAAACGGGAAAACTCATAGGTTACAAGGCGTTTATCTGCATCTGTTTTCTTGCGAGCAAACTGCTTTTTATCTGCAAACTCAGCCATCTTCTCAGTAATGATTTTTTTAGAACCACGACTCAGTTTTGCATCGGCGCTTTCCACACGGAAATAGCCAAGAATTTTTGCTTTAATAGCGGGTTCGTCGAGTGCGATAAAGGAATCACTGGCCATACGGCCACGCACCCCGGCGGCCAGATCTTCATAGCTAATGTGTTTCGCGCTGGCCTTTTCAGCGGCATCAAGCAGGGCCTGGTAGTCACTGATTGACAGCTCATTCACTGAGGGAAAAACGGCGATCATTACATCTGGTACAGCAGCCGCCTGAAATGCACGCGTAACTTTAGCAGCAGACAGTCCTTCAGCTGACGCGATTTCAGCTTGCTTCATGTCACTTGGGTACATCAGTTTAAGCCGTTTACCCAACTCGCGCAGGGTATGTTCTCTGGCTGTCTGGATATCGACTGCTAGCTGACGTGCATCAGCAAGTGACAAGGCATCACGGGTCACCAGCACTTCAAATGGCGTGTCATTGAAGATACAGGCTGCACGGCGGCGCGAGCCATCCAGTATCTCAATCCGCCCGTCCACCTCACGACCAATCGCCGGGAAGAACTGCTGGAGCTTAATCGTGCGTGCAATATCGCTGACCGACTCCTGCGTCAGCAAACTCTGGTCACGGCCATTTACGGACCCATCCACAAAGGTCTGTGCTTCAATATCATCATGCAATATTTTTGTGAGCGTAAAGCGCGCCTCTGTACCAGATTTGAGGGTAAAGACGCGTTCGTTCTCTGATTCGCTCATCATTTTTGAGAAGCTTGAGTTTCCCAATTGGCGGCCCAGTTTGACCATTTCCTTTTTCATTTGATTCCCCTTACAAACTCAATTCGTTTAAACACCGCCTGCGTAAACCGCTCTGCTTCACGTTTTGCATTTTTCAGGGCCTCAGAACTCCCCGGATATGAGCTGGGGTCGGCGCTGACGATGGTATCGAAGCTCTCTCCACAGCGTTCAAACCCATCCAGACGTGGCAAGGTGGCGTCGAGAATATGAGAGGTGAAGACATCCCGTGCCAGGCCATGTGTCATTTCATGATCGCGCTTTGAAGTCATCTTGGACATAAAACCAATGTTGCCCTTAATCTGCGGTGTGATGCCCTCTTCTTCTAACTGCTCGATCATTTCCGGTAAACGAGTGAGATATTTGAGCGTTGAGTGAAAATCAACCTGAGCCGGCGGCGTTGGCGTCAGCAGCAGATCGCTTGCAGCCAGTGCATTAAGCATAAATGCATCAAGGTGCGGACCCGTATCGATGAAAATGAAGTCGTAGTCTTTACCAACACGGTTAATGATGGTCTGGCGAAGAACATCCGAAGGCAGCATGTCAGGAAGATGCTGTCTGACCAGGTCATTCCACTGACTTGCAATAAAACCATCATCGATGGAGGCTGGGATCACATCCACGCCAGGGATTATGGTGGGCTTAATGATGTCATCTTTGAGTTGTTCCGCGTCCAGGTCGTTCAGCATTGCCTGCGCAGCCGTTTCCATAATGGAACCGATGCTGTTGGCATGATTCAGAAACATCGTGCTGGAAGCCTGTGGGTCGAGGTCAATCACCAAAATACGTAAGTCATGTTGCAGCAGATCCTGATGGACACGCAGGCCATGAGCAAGGGTAACGGTACTGACTGTTTTAGAGACGCCGCCTTTCAGATTTACGACAAACACAACAAAGGGACCTTCCCCAGCGTGCAGATCGCGATACTTGGGAACCTTACGATGGGCATAGATGTCCACCACGTCCTGAATGGTCAGCGCATAATGCTTTGCATTACCCGCATCCTTTTTCCCGAAAACATGGCCCTTCTCTTCCATTTCATCTATTGCCTGCTCAACGGCACGACGACTTAGCTTAGGAAGATTGGCAACCGAATTACGAGTGAAAGTCTGATAGTACTGATCAAGACCAAACTCATTACGTCTCACAGTAATGTCGTCACTCATGCTCCTCAGCATTGCATTTGCTCTGCGTGCCGTCTCGTCTAATCCGCCGTAATTACTCTTCATTCGTCCGCTCCGATGGCAATCAATGATGTGATTGTACGCAATATAATTGTATGTGCAACATTTAATGTAAATTCATTAAATGTTTGTACGGCTGACAATGGTTAGATCACCAAGTTCGCAAATTGCTGATAAAATAGAAGAAAATCAGAATGCGATACTGTTCAGTGTCTGTATGCCCTCCCCTCCCTATTTCCAGTTAGGCTCGTTTTGTAAGCCAAAATTTCAATTTTTTCCCGCGGAAGTTTCATGCTTAACTATATGATTATTATGAGTAAATTATTTTAATTTCAACCTGAAATTCCCGTATTTTTTTGACTAGTTTGAGCCATAATCAATGCGAAATTGTTCCAAATAAAATAACAAATGAATGTTCTCCTATAAAAATGCTTGATGTGAACATCATCCCTAAAGCTTCTGCTTATCATCTTGCCCTAAGATTCTGCAGCATTCATTGCACTCCAGGACGAAAATTGATTTCGTGACCAAAGCTGTGCTCGTATGTCTTGCACTGCCCTGCTCTTCCTTGGCTGTTGCGGCAACCTATTCTTCCGAACAAAAAGCTGCCAATCAGATTAACTCATTAATCCTTATAGACCAGATACCATCCAATGCGGTTCTGAAAAACATGAATATGCAGTTCGAAAGTGATGATGTATTTATGCGGGGAACCGGTACTTTCTCATTTGACCATTGCGGCGGTTTGCTACAGGCCGATATTGCTCTTGAGAGAAATGAAAAATCACTAAGAGACATTCTGGCAACGTTCTTTACCTTGCACGTTAGCCGGCTGGTCTATGGGTGGGATACAAATATAGCCTTCCATAATTCTCTGACGGAAACTTTGACGCAAAAAACACCCTTTTTGTCGATTCTCATATCAAGGGGATTTACCTGGTTAACCCAAAGGGAATCATTGAGAAGTCCGGTGATATTACTGAAAAAGTGTATGACTCTTTACCGCTAACAAGGATAGCAATGACCCATTATCATCATAGCTCTGATGGTCACTTAATCAGTTTAAAAGAAGAAGCTCTTCAAAGTCCGACCAATCATTTACCCAATTCGGATACAACAATGCTGGCCAGTTAACTGGCATGCAATCTACTTCGAGAACAACAGAATACAGTTATGACAAATCAGGCAGACTTGCAGCAGAAGTCAGTATTAAGACATTCTCCACTATTGAGAAAACGAAAACACACTGCAGTGAGTGGGATAAATGTGAACAGTGCACCAAGGCGCTTGACCACGTCACCGTAATTATTCCAGGTATTGCTGGAGGCAAGAACAAAATTGAAGAGAATGATGTGAACGTAGAGAGCACATTTACCTATTGGGATTAGTTCTCTTAGCCAAGACACAGGAGTGTTGACTGACACGTCCTAGACCGCCGCCAAAATGGAAATTGTGCAGATCACTTAGCTTGAGTTCCTGTAGGCAGTCAGATAGGCCACCCTCTATCGAATACTAACGTTCATCAAATGCGAAAGCTTAATTAAGCAGATGTCGTGGCAAAGCAGACGGTTGCTTATCAGCATATTCTGGCAATGGGCAGCTCCTTCAAGTTTGTTATCCACGCTTTACTTAGCATCTCTCGTTTCATCCTCCATTCCGGCGGTATGCCTTTTCCAGCAAAACCTATGCTGTAGCGACCTGACTGTTCATTTCGTCCATCAGGATCATCAGCGCTTCACTTCCTGGGCGGGGAACTTCATTATCGTAGAGGTTCAATTGTGCAACGCCATTTGGTCTTAGCTCATTAAGCATGATGCCTGCTTTGGCGTAGCAGAAGCCTGGGCGTCATATTGTGTCCAGGGACTTCACCGCCGCTTCAATGATACTGCGTGTATCCTGCGTACCAACGCGTAATCTCACAAATGCCGTGTTGCCATAACCCGGCTGACCTGTATCAAAAGGGATGTGCGAATAAAGACGGAAACCTGATGGCAGAACTGACGGTCTTCTCGTAGTTTTTCAACCACACTTTCGGCGTAAGCACATATTGCCTGACGCATGGCCTCATAAGTTGTAATACGCTCGCCGAAACCCCGGCTGCCACAATCTCCTGCTTGAGGGAGGGGCATCCTCCATTTCAATGCAGGACTCACCGTTGAGCTCGCGCACGGTTCGTTCCAGAACGACACTGAAATTCTGACGGATAAACACAGGGGAGGTGCGAGCCAGTTCGAGCGCCGTTTTGATGCCTAACAGATTAAGCCTTTTGCCGATCCTTGAACCCACTCCCCACAGTTCTTCGACGGGCTGCCGTGACAATATTTTCTCAATGCGCCCGGGATTATCAGCCGTCAGCGCCAGCGCACCACGAAACTGAGGTCACTCTTTGCTTGCCCACTGAGCCAATTTTACCAGCGTTTTCGTTGGCGCCAGGCCACAACCCACCATCAGGCCGGTGCATTGCAGAACATGTTCCCGGGTCCTCCGTCCGAAATCTTCATAAGGCATGGTCAGTTCCATTCCCCTGCAATCGCAAAATCCCTCGTCCACCGAGTACACTTCAAGGCGGGGAACCATCTCCTCAATACAGTACATAACCCTGTTGCTCATGGAATGATTTATGTGGAATACTAAAACAACTTCAGACTGAGACCCTTTCGTCTGATTAAAGTACGCGTCCAACAGGAATATCAGACCAGCGTGTCGTCCATGACGGGCTGAGCATCTCCCGTTTCATTTTCCATTCCGTATTAATTCCCTGTCCAGCGAACCACAAGTTCCCCAGCCTTGACTGGTTGGTCCCGTCGAGCACTTTCATCAGTTGCGTACTGTTCTTCCGTGGCTGAGTATCATCAAGGAGATTAAACTGGCTGACGCCATTCGGTGTAAAGTCATCAAGCATGATGCCCGCCTTCATGTACCGGCGACCTTCCAGCCATATACGGTCAAGCGATCGCATGGCCGCTTCGATGATGTACCGCGTATCCTGTGTGGGAAGGTTTAGCTTTTCGCCAGCGCTGTTACCGTAAAAGACATTCTTGACTGCATGGGGGGAGGTTCGAACAAACACGCAGATACGCCTGCAAAACTGACGCTCGCCCCTGAGCTTTTCGGCGGCCCTCGTTGTGTACTGACAAAGCGCCTGCTGCATGAACACTTTTGAAGCAATGCGCTCACCAAATGACCTTGAGCAGCAATTCTGCTGTTTAGCAGGAGGTAGCTCCTCTATCGGGATGCAAGATTCGCCGTTCAGCTCACGTACGGTTCGCTCCAGCACCACGTTAAAGTTCTTACGTATGAGGGCAGGGTGGGTACGTGCCAGCTGAAGGGCATTATTGATGCCCATCAGGTTGAGACGTTTGCCAATGCGCCGACCCACCCCCCAAATTTCCTCCACCGGCTGGTTTTCCAGAAGGGTAGCGGTTCGCTTAGTATTGCCAGCTGTCAGTGCAAGAACGCCCCGAAACTGCTTCCACTCCTTGCTTGCCCACTGCGCTGATTTTGCCAGTGTTTTGGTGGGTCCCATTCCCACACCTGCAGTTAGACCTGTTGTATTCAAAACATGGGTTCTCAGTCGACGGCCAAAATGCTCAAAGTCTTCACAACCGTCAATGCCAGTCAGGTCCAGAAACATTTCGTACAATGCTGTACTGCTCAACGCGGGGCGTCAGCTCCTCCAAAGCGGTCATGACACGCTGGCTGAGATCATGGTAAAGCCCGTAGTTCGAACTGAAAATAAAGACCTTTTCAGGATAAGTTTCCGATTTTATCTGAAACCATGGCGCCCCCATTTTAATACCCAGTGCTTTTGCATCTATGTTATTTGGAATTGACTATATTTCATACAACACATGCTGATTTTAG
>NZ_JACVUO010000040.1:0-9661 GCF_016625145.1 Pantoea sp. S61 | reverse complement strand
AAAACCAGAATCTCGCTTAGGGTTGTGTCCACATTACGTGGGTAGGATCATATCAACCACCTCGCGCATCATGTTTGTTGTAACCTCAGGAGGCAGAGTGAATTTTCTAACCAGTTTGGACAGAGATTGCGCCTGATCTTGCAGAGAAGCAGTAGCAGCGGAAGCTTCTTCGACCAGTGCGGCATTCTGTTGCGTGACATCATCCATCTGACTGATGGCCAGATGTACATGAGTGATACCTGTGTTTTGCTCTTCTGCTGCTGCTGCGATTTCACTAACCAGATCATTTACTTGCCGAAATGCACCCTTCAATTCGGTCATGTTCTTTTCAACTGTTTCAGCCTGAGTCGCTCCTGACTCAACGAGAGAATAAGATGTGTCAATGAGATGTTTTATTTCTCTGGCTGCCTGAGTAGAACGTTGTGACAAATTACGAACTTCACCTGCCACTACCGCAAACCCCTTGCCATGCTCTCCCGCTCGCGCTGCTTCAACTGCAGCATTGAGTGCCAAAATATTTGTCTGAAAAGCAATACCTTCAATAAGAGTAACAATCTCATTAATTTTTTTAGAACTTGTCCGAATCTCAGCCATAGTGCCCAACATATTGCCCAGTGAAACAGCACTGGCATCAGAAAGTTCAGAGGCATTTCCAGCAAGAAGTCTTGCCTGGCGCGTGTTATCTGCAGTCTGTCTGACGGTCTCGCTCAATTCAGCCATGCTGGCTGCAGTCTGCTCCAGTGAAGCCGCCTGCTGTTCTGTCCTGGAGGAAAGATCCTCATTTCCCGCTGCTATTTGAGAAGAGGCGGAGCTTAGTGAATGAGAAGCAGTGCTGACGGACGAAAGCGCATTTCCAACACTATTGAGGAGCTGATTAAAAGAGCGAGCCATCCCACCCACCTCATCTCTTCTGCTACCATCCGCAGTCATGCTCAAATCTAAAGTCTGTCCAGCATGGTTCATGATATCCCCTATGCGCTTAAGACTTCCTCGAATTCGAAGCAGGGTTACTGTCGTCAGGATACCTGGTAAAATGAGAATTACAGTAATTCCCCCCGTTAACCCCCACAAGGCTTGATGGTGGATCATTTTATTTTCAGATCTGAGTTGCTTCCCAATTGAGACATTCAGAGCAAGTTGTTGGCGATAATCTGCCTTAAGCTGAGAAATAAAGCCTCCAATCTCATTTGGTCTCTCAAGTAAGTTGCGAGTGACCTCATCCTCATGCGCGCGTGATGCTTTTATAAAGCCAGGCAAACGCGTTTCGATTTGTTTCAGAGTATTGAGTCCAGACTCCGACAACTGTTTGTCTTCATCACTGGATATATCGTGGTTTAAATAGTTCTCAGCGAGACTTTTGATAACTTTAATGCGCTGATTTATCTCATTCTCAACAGCTGGCATCTGGGTGTTATCCGTCTGACTTTGGTATTTATAGAGCATCAAGAGTAACCCATTTGAGCGGTCAATCAGTTCGCCCAGAATCTGGATCGAGGGAATTACATTAACCTGGACGCGTTCAAATCGATCCTGAAAGCCACTTAAGAGTTGAATGGCGGCTAAGCCAGTAGCGACCAGTGATGCTGAAAGCAGAACAAACGCTAGAGTCAACCTCTGAGTAATATTCATCTTATTTACCTGATAAAAACTATACAGAACCAATTGCATTGTATTTAAACCATCGGCACTCTTTGTCGAAAAGTTACTTCAATAAATATGATTCTATTCTTCATTAATGATCATTTTTTTTGAATTAGTCTATGGGCGACTGAACACTTTTACATTGTTCTTTTAGGCGATTCGTGAGCCATCCACTGTCTGTATTGCGCCGGCGTCATGTCCATTATCTGATTAAAAGCTTTCCTGAAGGCGGTATCTTCAGAATACCCACAATCAATCGCAACCTGCCGGATGCTTACGCTGGTGCTGACCAGCATCGTACAGGCCGATTCAATACGTATCCTCGTAATAAATTCTTTAGGGGTTTCCTGTGACAACACTTTCATTCTGCGTTGCAGCGTGCGTTCCGTAACATGTAATGCGGAGGCAAGCTGCGCTGCCGTTATAGACGGATTTTTAAAACGGACGATTTCCTGCGCCCGATTTATAAAAAGAGTACCGGACTGTAAAGTAGCTGACGAAGCCGGCAGATGATGATGCAGATAATGATTATCCGTGAGAGACATCTTAGACGCGAGGTTGGCCACATCCCCACCTGCTCCTTTTTCAATAATATGCAGCGCCAGAGAAATCCAAGAAAAACATCCACCGGTAGATATCACCCGACGGTCCTCAACAATCATTTTACCCCGGATTTGACTGGCATCAGGATATCGCTCTTGAAGCATGTGACTAACCCACCAGGTAGTGGTGTAAGAACGTCCTCTAAGTAAACCTGCTTCTCCAGCAATTACACATCCAGTGCCAGTAGTAGCAATGAGCGTGCCATTCGCATACAACTGTCTAAACCAATCAGCTGCCTGACGAATATTTTCTATATTAAGAGGTTGAAGGTCTTGTCCCAGCAACATGCCAGGCGCAATAACTACATCGATTTTTCCCGCCGCCTTAAAAGAACTATCAATATGAATTAGCCTGCCCTCAGCATCCCAGACAGGTGCTCCATCTGCGCTGACAATGACAGTTTCAAAGGGCGCCTGTGGAAACCTGGCTGCATAAGCAGGCGATCCTGCAACGGCTTTATTCGTTATCCAAAAGATATCTGTCAATCCAGAAATAGCTGACAGAACGCTGCCCTCGAGAGCAAGTATGGCGACACGCATAAGCGGATTCCTAAATTAATGTGTCGTAATTTGCGTGAAAAATGTGACTTTTTTCATCCCTTGTATGCCAGTTTTTATATCTAGCTTGGTGAAGTTATTCTCAGCTGAATACATGTTTTAGATCCATTTTTTCAAATACTAAAGAGTATAAAGGTGATTTGCTTTGATGGGCACTGATTGCATTTAGCTCCGCACATGGGTGAGGACTAACCGCCGGACCTTCACTAGGAAGATTGTAACTGGCGCAAAAGATCGTTCCGGGTTTGAATCAATGCAGCTTTAACACGCATCTTTAAGTTATCAGTGTGCGATTATCCATAGAGGGCGCTAAGGAGTAGACTTTAAGCCATCGCTGACTACCCCCCAGCGACCTCAGAAACGCACTAACCTAAGCAGAGTGAGGAAGATTTATCTAAGATGGTCTTGCCACGGTTCATCTTGCTTCTAATTGTATGAATGACTTCATTTTCAAATGACTGGATGCACAAGATGAGACTCGTGTATGTCTGTGTCCCGGCCATCGTAGCCGGGCTAATTACTGAATGAGCAGCGGGATGCGAAATGACACCGCATTGAGCTGTTTAAAAGCGATGATTATCCCAACGGAAGAGGATTCAGTTAGCATGCGCGCGAAATGTCATAGGACAGAGATTGGCTGAGAAGCCAACGATCATCCATCAGCAGTCAGACTCAGCAGCTAAGAGCATGAAAAAGTTAAAAGGCTCAAACCACATTCGTGACTCTTCACCTGAGTTTTAATCTCGCCAGACGATAATGTCAGCAATCCCAGTTTCCACAACCGCAATGATAGCCAATCGCTGCATTTGAAACTGCATTGGGGTTAATGAGGATCGTGATGGCTGGCAACGCCATTTTTCCGATATGCGCCGTAGTCCCCAGGTAACTTCTTAGTGAACCTGGACACAACCATCGGCGCGGCAATTGACACAATGATGATTGCGCAGCCCGCAATCTGGTCTGTTGTGATTGAATCCGATAGCAGCGCATAGGAAAACAGAAATGCAGCGGGAAGCTCAATTGTCACCAGCATACCTGCAAGGGAAGTGTTGGTTTTTGGCATACCAAAACCATAGAGCAGCACAGGTAGGATTGAAGAAAATATCGCATTAGCTACTGACCACATGCTGCTCTGACTCATAGGAGCGATATCGATATTTTTGTTGAATAGGAATAATGATGCTATGAATGCTCCGAACGTCAGGATCTTCGCCTTATCAATGACGCGTACGCCGTTGGCAATATTAGACGAGGAGACGATAAGCAGACTGTAAGATACGCCTGCCCCTAATCCCCACAGCAGCCCTCCAGAATTGACTTCCAAGGACCCTCGAAAAATCCCCGTGGCGGTAACCACACCCGCCATGATGAAAATGAAGCTGGTGATATCACGGCGTGTTAATGGCTTTTTCTTTATGAGCGCGTTCAGCGTCGGCGCCATCCACGCTGACTGCATCATCAGCAGAGTGGACGTCGGCACCCCAACGTAATAAACGGCATTATAGAAACAGTAGGTAATGCACATAATAGGAATGCCGGTAGCAAGAACGAGCAGCTTATCCAGGGTAGGAAACGCACCAGCCTTATTGCGATTTATCTCGGAAAGCACGAAAAAAAGCACGAAAGAAAAGAGAAACTGCGTAGGGATAAGGCTTTCAATTTTTGCACCACTTGCTGTGGCCAGACTTAATATCACTCCCGGCATGCCATATGAAACAGCCCCAATGAAGACGGACAGCGCGCCGACAGCTCCTGACATTTTCAAAATAAACTCCTTAGTGTGACCACCGATTCTGGTACAACGTGAAAAACAAGCCAGTCTAGTCGCTTATGAGCTAACAGCAAGTGAAGCAGCTGACCGGTTAATACAGATGCTTCTTGTTTGCCCTCAGAGCCCCTATCCAGGGTGATCAAACAATTACCCGAGTGTCGAGCATCAGCCAGTTAAGGCATTTAGCTTTAAAAATCCAGAACTCAGGTCCTTCACCCGACCTTTGACGTCTGAGCGAAGTTTTAATGCATGCCGATTGACTTAGCCAGACTGAAGCGCCGGCATGCCAGAGCGTTGATGTTGGCCCACCTGGTTTAGCCGAGTTTTTTCTGACACCATTGAGGATAATCAAGCCATACCACACCCATGCGCACCGATTCAGAGCAACATGTTCGCTCGTGATCAATACTGAGAGTGGCTCGCATACCAAGTTCCCACCGAAAGCTGGTGGCCAGGCCTTCCAGAAGAAGAGGCGGGGGGTTTCTCAAGAAACTGCCTTTCGAGTTATGCCCGTTACAGTTTGCCCCGTTAAAGGCTCTGGTATAGTCGGATCGTTGAGAGTACATCCGATTACTTTTTTAAAATTTGCTATGACATTATTCGCTCTACACTAACTACGCACATAACAATTCAGGAGCAAATCCATGAAATATTTAATATCAGGATTGATGATGCTGGCATCTGGTCAGGTCATGGCGGACATTAAGACTGAGCAGAATTACCCTGCCTGTGACCTGGAAACGCAGCGCAATGTAAGTGAAACAGGAACCAGGATTACAGATCCGCTTGAGGCGCATATTTCGCTGAGGATCGATATACTTCAGGCAGATATCAGCACGGCACGTAAAGCTCGTATACTCACGCAGGCGCAGGCTGACAAGCTTTGGCAATCGGCATCACGGGTCAGAAATGAAACGGCGCATTTTGTTAAACAACAAGGCTTTCTCAGCGCTGCAGAACGGGCATCTTACGACAGGGAACTCGATGATATCGCTATAAAATTTTGTGGCAAGATAGAAGGATAATTTTGGGTCATGCGTCAAATGATCGCAGTCAGTCCTTCATATAGGAGGCATTCTCATGCCCTTCCAACTACTTCAGCGTTCTAAATACCTCTTTAGATACTTAATAGTTGGGGATCCAATTCAGACCTGACCTTGAGCTGTTGTAATTGACGGAGGTTTCCAGGTTTCCAGGTTTCAGGTCTCAACTATCCCCTGCGCCAGGCAGACGTTATGCTAATCCGTAATCATATGGTCAGGTTAAATATTGGATTGCCAGCCTTTCCTCAAGTTTTATGTTCAGACCGGCTTATACACACCAGGCACTGTGATGGATTTTGACAGTTCTTCTGTGACTGCAGCGTACTGTGACGCAACCATCGGTCATAACGTTTTTGATATTATTTACGATGCGAATGGCACATGGACCGTTACTTCCAGCACAAACTGATGTCAGCAGACCATTTGAGTCTGTAAATATCAGGTGCTGAATTCGGTTTTTTAAACAGCAGGTATACAGCTCTCCGGTCAATGGTAGAGCTTGTGACCAGCAACTCATATCAGATGTTTAATTAAGAGAGGTTTACCATGTGTGCCTTCAAAATTAGTCTTTCAGAATTTACAGATTGTGCAGTCGCAATGGCTATCTTCTGACAAAGAGCTGTAAAGAAGCCTTTATTGGCTACAGCAGCTCAGCGCTCAACTACCCCATATCCATGACTGGGAAATCGGTAACATTGCACTCAGTGTGGGTGTAAGGAAAAAACCAAAGTTGGCCGAGACGGCGAAATTGATGTACTCGCACTCGTGAAGACAGTGCTGCGCTTTGGTATTCCAGGTGGCGAGCTTAAAGAGACTATCGATCAGCTGCCTGACACTGAGCAACACATGTAGTGTGGAAACATCAACCTGGGAGGTAGCTTTTGCTACCTCCTTTTTTAGCCATGCATCCCACATAATCGGCAAGCGTAGTATTGGACACATTTCAAAAGGATGATTGTCTACTCACACTTTATCGAGCCTAACTTGGCCATCTGCATAACGGAGGGATTATGTTGAGATTTTGTCCAAACATGGGTCACAACATGCAGCTGATAGAATTTAAAATCCTGGCAATTACATCGGCCTCGGCGGACAAAACATGGGTCACAGCATGATAACGGCAAGATAAATATGTGTCACAGCATGCATGCTACGAATGAAACCTGTGTCACAACATGTATTCACGGAAAACATGTGTGGTGGCATGCATGAGTTACCGAAAATGTGTGGAGGCATGCTCTTCACAACATGTGTCATAGCATGCGTATATGTGAGGAGGTCAGCTATAAAGTCGAGAAAACATGTGTCGTAACATGCTGAAGCTCATTCATGATACCTTTACAACAATGTGAGTACTCACTTACGTTATTAACACCATGCAGAGCAACTCACTTACCTGTGTCATAGCATGTAGCTGGAAAGGAAACATGTGTCATAACATGCTAGGCAAATAAAAAGCATGTGTCACAGCATGATAAAATTCAAATCATGTGTCGCAACATGCAAAGGCATTCATAAACTTTGTCGGAACATGCGACGGGAGCTAAAACATGTGTCATGGCATGTGTTAAATCAAAACATGTGTCGCAGCATGCGCAGACGATTAAAATCTGTGTCGTAACATGCTTCTGGATCCAAAACATGTGTCACAACATGCAAATGATCTGGTTGGTGCATGCCCTAACACATGTCTCGCATGCTGCCGCCCATGTTTCAGCGGTGCCTTTCAAAGTTCACATGCTATGACCCATACTAAGCATGCTATGACACATACTTTGCATGTTACGACACATCATTCTCGTATAACTCTTTGAGTTTCTTGTTTCTTTTATTAATAAACAGGAAGGACTCCCTGCCCTTCTTAATGATGCTGTATTCGATATAACCGATCTTTTCCATGGCTAAAAGCGCGTTTTTGATCAAACGGTTTTGTTCCGGAACGGGAGAGGTTAACAGCAGACGTTCACGAATGCGGGAGAAGGATATTGGCGCAGGATTGTCAGGCAGGCTGGCAATGTAAGTATAAAGCGTCTGAGCAACTTCCTTACCTTTCAGATAGGTATAGGGCTTTTTGCGAAGTAGAATCGTATAGTCGATTTCATACAGCTCCCAGAGACGTTCATCTGCCTCGAGTGTTACCGTGTCTTTATCACGATCAAGCAACGCGGTCTTAAGCAGTTGGGTAAAGAACATTTTGCCATTTCCTTCCCTACGCTTAAATTGAACCACCTTCGTGCCGAGTTTCGCCAACGAATCAAAGATTTGATCGCGTAGACGGTGGTTAACCTGCCGTGAATCATACTGGCAAAGTTGGGCAAACTCCTTGAAAGGCAACGTGATGTTATTACTGTCACGTCCATACTTGCTGAAGGCGCCAATAACGCCCATCCAGACGCTAAAATCTGAGGTAATATTGAGGCGTTCGCCGCGGATCTGGATGTCGTTATACCCTTCCTTACGAGCGAATTCGAGTGATGAAAAAGGCTCGGATACGTCAATAATGTGCTCAGATCCCTTTTTCAGCGCGCGCGAGTTGGGTACGAATACACCGAGCCTGAGTAAAATGGCCGGTTGAACTGAAGAGGCACTGGTGACTGTGAGTACTTTATGTTCATCTTCAGCGGAAGCCAGTAATGAGTCATGGAAAAAGTTATTGTCAGCCAATGGCTTATCCTCTTTATACACAGAACCCGCGCATGAGTGCATAACAGACGGGATTTGCATGATGTGACACATGTTACTGCATGTTATGACACATGTTTATCATGCTGTCACACATGTTTTGCATATTACCACACATGTTTTGCATGCTGTGACACATGCAAATCCTCTGAAAGGCGCGCCAGCACAGGGCTGCGAGCGACGGGGATCTGTTTGGATCTAATTAGGATCTGATCAGGATAATTATTGGATCTAAGCTGTGGATATGTGGAAAAAAGATCCTCAGCAAGCAATTGTGGGTTTTATCAGACCATCGATGAGATAATTAGCCATTCGTTCAAGAGGTTCTGAGATTGGTGTGCGTGAAAGTATGCCGAAATGCTTCTTGCAAAGACCGTAGTGCTGACACTAAGAAAAGCCTTTTTCTAACTCAAGAACGAACTGCATAGCCAGCAGATGCTATTTTCATCAGACATAGTGCTTAAGGCTTTATTGGTGCTATAAACTGAAATCAATACATTAGCTATGAAAATCATAAGTGATCATCTCTTCCATATCTTGATAATGAATCTCATCGCTCTTCAGAAGGCTTCTAAGCGAAAAATTTCATTCACGCTATCAAGGGAAGCCTTTGAACATGAGCGTCTCTCCGTGCGTTTTGTAGAGTTCTGAGGGGTGTTGTTTATACCGGTCAGACTGATCAGCCTGCTGATCTACTGAATCCTTGGGTGATCAGTGGAGGTAAAAATGATTTCACGTAAAATTATGTCACTATTAACAAGACTTGTTGCAGTCCGCTAAGGAATGTTTACCCACTTCCATCAAAAAATCCCCAAAAGCTCTAGCTATAAGTACGTGCAGTCCTTAATGCATTTATCAAAAATGCCGTAAAACACTGAGGAGAATTTGTCTCTCTAAGGGGAATCATTCTTATAGATTAGTTGTGATCCATACGCTCTAGGGCCAAAAAGTTTAGGCTTCCCCATTTCCTCCATGGAGATGTAACTCTTCAAAGTCTGCTGTAGCAGACCCATTTCAATAAGTGGGCAGGCAATTCTGGATATTAAATGGGCAACCCTGCCCCAGGTAGTGTTAAGTATTAACATATAAAACATTAGCATAAACTCGGTAATTATCTGTGACAACGTCACATAGTGTTGGATTGAGAAACTTAAACAGATTATTATCTGGGTTACGACGTCACATCTAATTCCAATTCCGACCACTGGGCAGTCTAGGGGAATGTATCTGAACTGGTTTCCATTCCCTGAATAAATGCGGCTGCAGAACCGATATGATGATCAGTTATGACATATGGCGATCCCGTCTTAAATTGTATTAGCTCAGACCTGATCTGACAGTTACCGGTTATTTATACAGGTGTC